>NZ_JBGFSM010000007.1:0-260176 GCF_041679265.1 Autumnicola aciditolerans | reverse complement strand
TTGTTTCTTTAATAATCGAATGTTTGATTTCATATACAAGTTGACTTTAGTGGTCAACCTATATCAGGGACATACAACTTTCCACTTTTCACTTTCCACTTTTCACCATTCACTTTTCACCATTCACTCTTCACTCCTAACTCTTCACTCTTCACCAAATAAGCTTCCCCTGCCTTTGAACTGCTACAGAATTGATTATCTTTGCGCAACCTTTTAAAAATCAAGCATGATTCAATCCATGACAGGCTTTGGGAAAAGCGTTTCTGAACTCCCTAATAAAAAAATCACTGTGGAGATCAAATCCCTTAACAGTAAAAATTTTGATCTTAATGCCCGCATTTCTTCCCAGTACCGTGAAAAAGAGCTGGAACTCAGGAAGATCATCTCTAAATCCCTGGTAAGGGGAAAAATTGACCTTTCGGTATATGTGGAAAATACCGGTGAAGAAACCTCTTCTGTAGTCAATCAGGCGGTGGTTAAAAAATATATGGAACAGTTACGCAATCTTAGCAATGGAGATGAAACCGAATTGCTAAAAATGGCAGTTCGCATGCCCGATGCTTTAAAAACGGAGCGCGAAGAAATTGATGAAACCGAATTTACAGCCATTGAGGATGCAGTTGAAGAAGCCCTTACCGAAATTAATAATTTCAGGACAGCCGAAGGGGAAGCGCTGGAAAAAGACCTAAAATTAAGGGTTGATAATATTACCGATTTGTTAAACCAAATTATCGCTATGGATCCTGACCGGATTGATGGCGTGAGGGAACGGCTTAGAAAGGGAGTAGAAGAAATAAAGGAAACGGTAGATGAAAACCGCTTCGAGCAGGAGTTGGTATATTATATCGAGAAATTTGATATTACCGAAGAAAAAGTAAGGCTGGAAAACCATCTTTCTTATTTTCTGGAAACCATTAACAGCCCAGACTCGAATGGCAGAAAACTGGCCTTTATTTCCCAGGAAATGGGGCGCGAGATCAATACTATTGGCAGCAAATCCAATTATGCGCCAATGCAGCAACTGGTAGTTCAAATGAAGGATGAGCTGGAAAAAATAAAAGAACAACTCCTAAACGTACTTTAAAAATGGAGCAGGGCAAACTCATTGTATTTTCGGCACCTTCAGGATCGGGTAAAACAACGATAGTTCAGTATTTATTAGCAAAGAAAGAATTAAAACTGGATTTTTCCATTTCAGCAACCTCCAGGGAACCCCGGGGTGATGAAAAAGACGGGATAGATTATTATTTCCTGTCTCTGGAAGAATTCAAAAAGAAAATTAAGGCCGATGAATTCCTGGAATGGGAAGAGGTTTACCGCGATAATTTTTACGGAACCCTTAAAAGCGAAATTGAAAGAATCTGGAAAGAAGGAAAGCATGTGATTTTTGATATTGACGTGGTTGGAGGTCTTGATATTAAGCACATTTATCCAGATCGCACCCTGGCCGTTTTCGTAAAACCACCAAGCATCGAGGAGCTCAAGATTCGCCTTAAGAAAAGAAAAACGGAAACTCCAGATAAAATTAATATGCGGGTTGCCAAGGCTTCCATAGAACTCGCCACAGCACCACAATTCGATTTTATTATTGAAAACAATAATCTGGAAGTGGCTTTGGAAGAAGCTTATAATCTCGTTGCAAATTATGTGGGTGTAAAAACTGAAAAATGAATAGAAAGGTAGGTTTGTTCTTTGGGACTTTTAATCCCATTCATATAGGGCATCTTATTATTGCCAATCACATGGCAGAATTTTCAGACCTTGAAGAGATCTGGCTGATGGTAACGCCGCACAATCCCCTGAAGAAAAAGAGCACGCTTCTTGAAAACCACCACCGCCTGGAAATGGTTTATAAAGCCTGCGGAGACTTCCCAAAACTGAAGCCGAGCAATATTGAATTCGGGTTGGAACAGCCTAATTATACCGTAAAAACTCTGCTTCATTTACAGGAAAAATATCCTACCAATGAGTTCTGCCCTATCATGGGAGAAGACAATTTAAAAAGTTTTCATAAGTGGAAAAATTATGAAGTGATCCTGGAGAACCATTTTATTTATGTGTATCCGCGCCTTTCAGGAGAGAAAGTGCAGAACCAGTTTAAAGATCACCCCAGGATAAAAAGGGTGGCTGCGCCGGTAATGGAAATTTCTTCAACCTTTATTAGAAAAGCTATTGCAGAAGGAAAAAATATAAGTCCCATGTTACCTGCAGCAGTTTGGGATTATATTAGGCTTATGAATTTTTATAAAAAAAAGACTGTTTAAAAATCTGCTTTTGAGCGCTCTGGTTAGCTGATTGATCCTACTTTTTTCATTGTGGAACTACAAGCTTAGAACGTCGTCTGCTCTCAATTTAGCACCCTCAAAACTTTTAAACAGTCTCCTTATTATTTATTGTTGCGGGATTCGTAAAACCTGCCCGGGATAAATCTTATCAGGATCCTTAAGCATTGGTTTATTGGCTTCAAAAATAATATTAACCTTCTCTTTATCCCCGTAATGAGCTTTAGCTATGCTTCCCAGGGTATCTTCCCTTTCTACGGTATGAAAAACAGCCTCCTTGCTTTCGTTTTCAACTTTTATATTCTCATCTACTTTTTCTATTCCTTCAGAATTACCTGCAATAAGAATTACCTTTTCCCTGGTCTCCATTGTATCTGCAGTTCCAGTGAGGATCGCTGCTGTGCCTTCGATCTCAACCTCCAGCACTTTAATTGCCAAACCCGCTTCCAGAATACGCTCTTTTAAGCTCTGGGCTGCTCTTATATCTTCTTTATGCTCTTTGGCAAGCCGGTCATCAGAAATTTCATGGCTCTCTTCAGCCTCTGCTTTTTCTATTCCAAAAAGTTTTTCGCCGGCTTCTTTAATAAACGAATACACGCCCATAGAGCTCTTTATAATTTATATTCAAGTAAGTTACAAAAGCCTTTGATTCATGCAACACCCTGATTATTAAATTTTTGTTAGAATTTTATACTGAAAAAACCACCTCCGCAAGAAGGTGGTTTAGACTAAATAACTAACCAAAAACTAAGTACGTACCTTTATTTAGCTTTAAGGTACCTATCTAGAACGTATGTTAACGGCATGCATTGCCTGCGAAGTTGTTAAACTTCCTGAAAAGTTTTAAAGCATTCTCAAAAAATGCCCTTAGAAGGAGATAAAATGATTATCCTTATAATTTTCCTTATTTTTGAACAAGAAAATAGTATGTATGGATACAACTCCTAAGTTTGCCGTAATTGGCGGCGGAAGCTGGGCTACCGCAATTGTTAAAATGCTTACTGAAAATGCTGAAACCGTGAACTGGTATATGCGCAGTATTTATGCAATTGAACATATTAAGAAACAGGAGCATAATCCCAATTACCTTAGCTCGGTAGAGTTTGATACCACACAGCTAAAACTTAGCAACGATATTAATGAAACCATACAGGAAGCCAATTATCTTATTTTTGCTATTCCTTCAGCGTTTCTAAAAAGAGAACTGGATAACCTCCAGGTTCCCCTTGAGGATAAGATCATCTTTTCTGCCATTAAAGGCATTGTTCCTGAAAGCAGCTTAATTGTTGGAGAACATTTTGAAGAGTATTACAATATTCCTTATGAAAATATTGGCGTGATCACCGGCCCATGCCATGCAGAAGAAGTTGCACTGGAACGCCTTTCTTACCTCACTATTGCCTGTGCCGATGAACATAAAGCACAGGTTATGGCTAATCACCTGGGAAGCGATTACATCACCTGTAAAATCACCGATGATGTTACGGGAACCGAGTATGCTGCTGTGCTTAAAAACATTTATGCCATTGCCGCCGGAATTGCGCACGGGCTTGGTTATGGAGATAATTTCCAAAGCGTGCTAATGAGTAACGCGATAAGAGAAATGAAGAAATTCATTAAAAAGGTGCATAAGATGAAGCGCAACATTAATGATTCTGCTTACCTGGGAGATTTACTGGTAACGGGATATTCGGTTTTTAGCCGCAACAGGATGTTTGGGAATATGATTGGTAAAGGCTATACCGTAAAAAGTGCCCAGATGGAAATGAGCATGATTGCGGAAGGATATTACGCTACCGAAAGTGCCTACAAAATCAATAAAGTGAAACGTGCTAAAACTCCTATAATAAATGCGGTTTACGCAATTCTCTACGAAGGGAAAAATCCGAAGAAAGTTTTTAAAAAACTGGCAGATAAATTGGATTAAGCAGCGTTTGAAATTTCATAGCTAAATAACATATATTCCTTTTTTTGTAATCCCGATTCCCATTCTAAGCTTTCGCATATCGATAAACTGACATTTATTTTCGATAAACGTACTAATTTCATTATCAAAATATTAAAATCAAGGTGGTTTAAATTTTTTGTTTTATTATTGCTCCTGTAAATTTTTTTACAGCCCAAATAATACTAACCTTAACCTATAATTATGACTAAAAAATTACTTGGTCTAAGTCTTCTTGCTTCCACTTTTTTAATTTCCTGTAATTCCAATGATATAAACGATTCTTCATCTCAGGAAAATATTTTTAATGTAGACAACAATTCTTCTGAACTCAGTAAATCCCTTAGCAATGATGGCGTGGGAGTTCTTGGAGTAACTTCTGTAAGCAATAATCGCAGCGCAGATGTTATTGATGCAGATTCCGAAATTGAAAAAATCACCCTGGAACAAATTGCCACTATTGATCCTCCTGTGCTTGACGGGCAGGCGATGCGCGCCAACCACGTGGATATTGATGGTGATTATGCCTATGTTGCCTACACCAAAGAAGGCCCAACATATTTGGGAGGAATAGATGTGATAGATATTAGCGACAAGTATGCCCCTAAATTGGTGAGCAGGATGACTACTGCTTCTGCAGACGTGAATGCCCTCTTTTACCGAAACAATAAAGTATTTTTTACCGGAGCTCTCAACTGGCAGGCCAGCGGCTCCCAACGTGCTTTTTATGCATCAATAGACGTTTCTAACGGGGAACTGGCTACAAAGAATCACATAGAGCGCTTTTATCAAGGGCAGGCCGGCGTAGATATTTTTCCATACCAGGAAGATAATTTTATAGCCCTTAGTGGGAGCGAGAGCAGTTTAGGCTACTATAATTCCAACTCCCTTATTACGGAAATGGAAGGTTCTAATTTTGAAGACTTACGTGCCGCTGCTGCACTTCCAAACGGAAAAATAGTCGCATTAAGCGGAAATGGTTACCTGCTTATTCTTGAGCCCCGGCTTTTGGGTGTAGAAAAAGAGATCCAAACACAGCCCTTAATTGCTGAATCCAAAAGAACAATTGAATTGCTTAATGACCAGCTTTTGGTTTCTGAAGGCCCTAATGGAGTGGGAATTTACAATTTGGAAAGCGGTCAGGAAGTATCCAGGCTGCCCATACATATGCTCCCGGGAGCTGAAGTAGCTGAAGGTGATAAAGTAACCAATTCGGTAACCACTTTTAATGATTTTGTTTTAATGGGTAATGGTGGTGCCGGTTTTGGTATTACAAAACTTGACGAAAATAATAATGTTGTAGAAGAAGGAATAATTGAAATAGACGGCTCTGCAAACTATGTTAAAGCTAAGGGAGATTATATCTTTGTAGCTTCAGGAACCGGAGGTTTAAGAATTTTAAAAATGAGCCGTCCTGTTGCTGCAGAAACAAATTTCCTCGCCTGTTCAGATTATAATGCTTATTCCGGGGACAAAAACCTGAATGTAAATTCTGGTGCTGTAGCTTCATATAGCGGTTCTGTAACTTTAAAACATCTTAATGTAGGTGGTATCTTAAATTTCTGCGGAGCGCTTAATATTGAAAAAAGCACCAATATTAACAGCTTTGGAGAATTTAACATGAGTGGAGCCCTTGCTGTAGGACAAGCAAATAAAAATGAGAACCTTACAGTAAACTCAAAATCCACCCTTAGAATAGACGGAAGCCTTACCGTATATGGTGATTTTAACCTCAACAGCGGCGCTACGCTGGAGTTTGTAGGGGAAGATTCCAGTATTCATGTTTATGGTGAGGTTAAAAAAGGAAACGATGTAAGTATTGTTGGTGATTATACAGATACTTCAAATAAGTTATAATAACTCAATTTAGGCTGAAATTATTCAGATAAAAGCCCCTTCATTATAAGAATGAAGGGGCTTTTTAATTAATTTTCCTGTTCTGGCTGCCCTTTACTTTGCAAGAATGCCCTTTTTCGGAATAACAGGTAAATCGCCTATTCGTGAAGTTGAAACGCTGTTTTTCTTAAAGCTGAATTTTTTCTCGTACATTTTATTTTCCGCGAAAAAAGTTACCAGGTATTCATTGTCCAGCTGCAGGACCTCGTCCTGAATAAATTCAATTTTCGCATAAGAATGTGCCGGTAACCTTTCCAGTTTATGGCGCATGACTGAAGTTTTCTTTTTTGTGCTTTTCCCACGGGCCACTATCAACACCATTTCAAGTGCATCATCGCGGTTATTTATAAGATAAGCATTCCATTCTTTTGTCTGGAATTCCTCATTAAATTCCCTTACCGCGGCAACGTGTACCTCTTCAACTTTTGGGATCTCAATATCTTTCTTCAAAACTCCTTTTCGACTTTATCTTTAATTTTAGTCCATAGAATCCACAGTATCACCGCAGCGACAATAAATAAAATCGCTCCAAAAAGAAATTCTATCACTTTAATAACAATAGTGACATAAAGGATGATCCCAAGGATCACCACCGCAAGAATAATAAAACCTGTTTTTTTCATAGTTAAAAAATTACAAGTCATTTTTCAGCTTTGCTGCGGCTGTCTTATGACTATGGATTAATATTTTTTTATAAAGAAGAGCGAAACTGTTCCAGAAAACGCACATCGTTTTCATAGAACATCCTTATATCCCCAATTTGATACAACAGCATGGCAATTCGCTCTATACCCATTCCAAAAGCAAAGCCGGAATACTCCTTAGGATCTATTCCGCAGTTTTTAAGAACATTGGGGTCTACCATCCCGCAGCCCATAATTTCCAGCCAGCCGGTCCCTTTGGTAATCCTGTAATCGGTTTCGGTTTCCAATCCCCAGTAAATATCAACCTCGGCACTGGGTTCAGTAAACGGAAAGTAAGAGGGCCGCAATCTTATTTTTGATTTCCCAAAAAGCTGTTTGGTAAAATAAAGCAACGTCTGCTTTAAATCTGCAAAAGAAACATCCTTATCTATATAAAGGCCTTCCACCTGGTGAAAGATGCAGTGAGAACGTGCAGAAATGGCTTCGTTCCTGAAAACCCTTCCCGGGGAAATCGTTCTTATGGGCGGCTGTTTATTTTCCATATACCGTACCTGTACAGAGGAGGTGTGCGTACGAAGCAAAATATCAGGATTTGTCTGGATAAAAAATGTATCCTGCATATCGCGGGCAGGATGGTACTCCGGAAGATTTAAAGCGGTAAAATTATGCCAGTCGTCTTCAATCTCGGGGCCTTCGGAAACATTAAAGCCAATATTGGAAAAAATCTCAATGATCTGATTTTTTACAATTGAAATAGGATGACGGGAACCAATCTGCACAGGTTCCGCCGGGCGGCTAAGATCACCATAAATGCCCTTTTCCTCTTCCTTACTCTCCAGTTCTTCTTTTAAAGCGGAAACTTTTTGCTGTGCACTGGTCTTTAGCTGATTTATAGCCTGGCCAAAATCTTTTTTCTCCTCATTCGGCACATTTTTAAATTCAGCAAAATAGCTGTTCAAAATTCCCTTTTTCCCTAAATATTTGATCCTGAAAGCTTCTATTTCTTCTAAGGTTTCAGCCTTAAAAGAAGCTACTTCAGCAATATGCTCCTTTATCTTATCAATCATTTGAGATAGTTCTTTTTCAGAAAGGCAAATTTATAAAAAATTGCGGCTTGAATGGGTTTTTAAAAGGATATTAAAAAATGGAATCCTGAGAAAAGACCGTAGACTGTAGACTGTAGACTGTAGACTGTAGACTGTAAAATGGTAAATCACTGGCGCACGGTAAAACTTTCATAAAAAATCGAAAAGTTTCATGGATATAACTATCTAAAGCTATTGCTGTCTTTAAGGCTTGCTTTTGATATGCTTTCCATTAATTTATCTTCTGAAATGAGCAACTGAAAAGTTGTACTGATCACCTGTTAGTTACGATAAAATCTATATTCTTGTTTCTTGCAGCGAAGCGATTTCTGATCTTTAACCAGACACTAACAGTAAATTAACAATTTTACATGGCGGCTGAAAAGTGAGGATCCTTAGGCTTCAGAAGGGGCAGGCCGCGGTAAACTTTTGCTCCGGTAGATATACTTCATCAGGAAAAATACGGAAATCGCTCCAAAGGAATGCCACAACCAATGGGTACCCATTTCCAGGTCATCCATAAATTTATCCATTACCCTGAAAAACAACGCGATGCTAAAACTTAATATTGCCAGGCTAATCGTGCCCCAGGACCTGAAATAGGTTTTATAGAGATAAACAAAAATTGGCAGCAATAAACCCAAAGCGGTCCCTACATAATTCATAGATATCTGGAATTTTCCAAAGGGAATATAGCGCACTCCAAAAACCAGGAGCAGCACTATCGCCGCAAGTACAATCCTTTGCCATAGGAAACGGCTGGAAAGGAAGATAAAATAAACTGACACCGCCAGGCATAGCAGCAGGATGGGAAGCCAGTCCAGGATGAGCCAGATTTCATGGCTTCTAGTGGCATGGTAAACTGTACCACCAATAAAACCTATAAAAAGCACCGGAAGACTGTATGCGAGAAAAAGCTGATTTTTATAATTGGGATAAACCTTTCTCGCAAAATAAATGGTAAATGCCAGAAACAAAAAATTGCTGAAAGTATTGAATGGTTCCACTGGAAACCTTCCTGCAACGGTTTCCTGGTAAATTGGGCCACTGTCATTAGGAAAGGACAGCAATGTAAAAAGGGTTGTCATTTTCTACGAAATATACTCCTTTTCCAGAAAATATTGCACAATGGCTTCTTTCATTAAAACGGCCTGTTCGCCGGCTTTAAGCACCGGCAGTTGCTCAATAATTTTATAATGCGGCCAGCCGTCCTCATCAAAATAATCAAATTCATAATAACCGTAGGGCTCCAGTAAACGGCAAATAGCAATATGCATTAAGTCCAGTTTATGGTCTTTCTTAAACCTTCGGTGGATTTGTCCCAGTTCCTGCACCCCGATTATATAAATAATCGCATCCAGGTCCATCATATCTCCATCTGCAAACTGGTTGGAAAGTTTTTCCTGCAACACCGCCCAGCGCTCCTTTAGTTGTTCATCTCTTGCCATGGCGCAAAGATACTATCTTAAGCCCTGAATTGCTATATTTGGCTTATGAATATAGTAGACATTATTCTGGCCCTTATCCTGCTCTATGGGATTATTCGCGGCTTCTTTAGAGGACTTTTAGCTGAAGTCGCTTCTCTGGTGGGAATTGTAGTGGGCATTTATGCCGCCATTAATTTTTCCCACATTTTAAGCGCTTTACTGGACCAGCATGTAGACTGGGATATACAATATGTAAACCTTATTTCCTTTGCAGTCACTTTTTTTATTGTTGTATTTCTCATTTCTCTCGCCGGAAGAATCCTTACCAAAATGGCCAGTTTCGCTGCTTTAGGTATTGTTAACAGACTATTAGGCGCGGGATTTGGCTTTTTAAAGGTTGCTTTTATTACCAGCGTGGTCATCATGTTCTTTAAATCTACCAATGAAGAAATTAATCTTATTGAAGAAGATACCTTAGAAGAATCCCGGCTTTATAAACCTGTAGAAGTTATTGCCCCCGCATTGCTGCCTTCAATTCTAAGGGAGGCCAGGAAAAGAAATATTCTTAATAATGAAGAAGCTTCCTTATAAATGAAAAAGCCGGAACAAATTGCCCCGGCCCTCTCCCCTTAACTAATCAATTAATCTAGAAATTCAACTGGTAGACATGGTCCAGTTGAGAATCGTTACTTACATTTACTTCAAGATCTTTTATAATTCCTGAATCAAGGCCATATACCCAGCCATGAAGGTGCAGTTCCTGTTCTTTATGCCATGCCGCCTGCACTATGGAAGTTTTTGCCAGGTCAAACACCTGTTCTTTTACATTTATTTCTACAAAAGTATCAAAACGTTCCTTTTCGTCCTGTATTGCATCCAGCCTGTCTTTATGCAACCTGTACACATCTTTTATATGCCGAACCCAGTTATCTATAATTCCTATAGAGCTGTTTTTCATGGCTGCCTGTACCCCGCCGCAACCATAATGGCCGCAGACAATAACGTGCTTCACTTTTAAAGCGTTAACGGCATAATCCAGTACGCTAAGCATATTCATATCAGAATGTATTACCATATTGGCAATATTTCTATGAACAAAAACCTCGCCCGGCTGTGCCCCAATAATCTGGTTTGCAGGCACACGGCTATCGGCGCATCCAATCCATAAAACGGGAGGTTGCTGCCCTTTGGCAAGTTTTTCGAAATATTCAGGATCCTTGGCCAGTTGCTCTTCAACCCAACCTTTGTTATTATCTATAAGCTGTTTGTAAAAACTATCTTTTTGCATCTCTTTTTCTTATTATGGTTACTTTCAATAATAGGGTTAATTAAATGTATTTAAAAGGCTTCAAAAGTTAAAGAATAATATCTTAGCCTTCATCTTTTTTTCGCCTGTTCATCAAATTTATGCCGGTTTCTTCTCTAAAGCAAAAAACTCACGATAACTCTCCGGATTTTCTACAACACCTCTTTCAGAAATTATTTTAATGCTGATATTTTTTTCAGCCGCCTTGACCTTAAAGTCATCAAGAATTTCAATAATATCGCTATCGAGATATTTGGAATTACTAACATCTAAAACCAGTACAGAATCGTCTTCAAGATTATTCAGCTCTTTGATAATTGCTCCTTTATTGATAAAAGTAACTTCTTCAGCTAAAGTCATCTTCACGGTTTTGTTCCCGTTATCCTCATGTTCAATATGAAGGAAAAAGGAGTTCTGGTAAGATTTAATCAGGATAACCACAATTCCTACAATCAATCCTAAACTTATACCTACAAGCAAATCTCCAAATACAATTCCCAAAATGGTCACTATAAAGGGGACAAACTGCTTCCATCCGTCCCTGTACATCTGTATAAACAATGCCGGTTTGGCAAGCTTGTAACCTACGAGGAATAAAATAGCAGCTAATACCGAAAGCGGAATAAAATTGAGGATATTCGGGATGATGATCACGGAAATTAACAGCAAAAACCCATGAAGAATTGCAGACATTTTAGTCTGCCCGCCGGACTGGATATTTGCAGAACTCCTAACAATTACCTGGGTTATGGGCAGCCCCCCAATTAAACCTGAAAGGATATTACCACTCCCCTGTGCAAACAGCTCCCGGTTGGTGGGGGTTGTTCGTTTATGAGGGTCCAGTTTATCTGTGGCTTCCACGCACAACAGCGTTTCAAGGCTTGCCACAAGTGCAATGGTAAAGCCGGTAACCCAAATTTGCACCGTCCCAATCATTTCAAAAGAAGGAAGGGTGAATTGTCCTATAAAGGAATCAAAACTGTCCGGCACCGGGACACTCACCAGATGATCGGGAGAGATAGCCATTACTCCTGAATCTGCAGTAAGCAGATAATACAAGATTCCTACTACAACTGCCACCAGCGGCCCCTGTACCAGTCTGAAGATTTTCGCTTTTTTGGTAAGCACGGCATCCCATAATACGAGAATAGCCATACTTATGAGTGCGATTAAAGTTGCCCCCGGGCTAATGCTGTTTACAGTATTAAAAATTTCAGAAAAAGTATTTTGCCCGTCTACCTGGAAAAAAGCCCAATCGCCCTGTGGATCATCATCATACCCAAAGAAATGAGGAATTTGCTTCAGGATAATTATAATACCAATACCGGTAAGCATTCCTTTAATAACCGAGGATGGGAAATAATAACCAATAATCCCGGCTTTTAAAGCACCAAAACCAATCTGGATAATCCCTCCAATAACCACGGCCAGTAATAAATTCTCATACCCCAGGGTGGTAATGGCGGTAAGCACAATAGCTGCGAGGCCCGCCGCAGGACCGCTCACCCCAAGGCTTGAGCCACTAATAGATCCAACTACAATCCCACCTATAATACCCGCAATTAATCCGGAAAATAGAGGCGCTCCGCTGGCAAGTGCAATTCCCAGGCATAGTGGGATAGCTACAAAAAATACAACAATACTTGCGGGCAAATCTTTATTAAGATTTTTAAACATAATATCTACAATTTATAAGCAGGGCTTAATTTTAAACCTGCCGGGATGTTAACATGAAAACCTGAAAAAGTGGAATTGCAGCTTCCTTAGAGAAAAAAGCCATAGTCTCGCAGCCTGTTTGAAATAAACAGATGAAGCAATTCCTTAAAACAGTAGAATATTACGCCGACTTTGGAGGCGGTGAGATCACATCCAAAAATACATTATGGTAATCCTGATCAAAATAATGATCTACCACCTTGCGCTCCTGGAGAAAATGAATACTCTCATAATTGGAGTGGTGGTTATTTTGATGAAAATGGAATTCAAAAAAGTTATAATTTGAAGAATTCTCCTCTTCGTTTACATTAAAAGCCGCAGAGATATCCACAGATTTATCTATGCATACTACAAGAGTTGGGGTGGCAAGAAATGCCAGAAAGATAAATGATAATATGAATACGAGCTTTTTCACGAATCGCAAAAATACCACAAATTATGGGAACATTATGTTCCCGAGAGAAATTCTTTATCTCTTAAATCGAGCTGCTATACTTATAATCTTTTGATATTCTCCTTATTAATCCAGCCCTGGTTGCCATTGGCAAGCTCTATTTTCACCCATTCCTGGTAATCTTCCAGTACCCGGGCTTTAGTGCCTTCATGTAGTAAAAAAGCTTCATCGCCTCGTAGGGAAGGTTCGTTTCTTACCTGCGCCTCTTCACTAAAAATAATGGCATACTGGTTATTTTCCATGATTTCTTCCCGAGCATAGGCAAAATAAATACTTAGGAAGCCGCAAAGTACCATAACAATAGAAATTCCAAAGAAAATCCTTTTTAAAAGCGGCTTCTGCATAAAATAATAAGCAAGAAAAAATGCCGCGAACAACGCACAAAAAATAATGGCTATTGTGGCCCAGGAATTTGCTGTAAACGTTGAAATAAGATTGTTTACACTCTCGCTAAAACCGCTGCGATCTACCTCCTGAATGTCGTCTATTGCCATATTACGGGCAAATTTGATATTGTTTTTTATATCTTCATCTCCCGGATTTCGCAGTAGCGCTTTTTCATAATTATATATACTTTCGGCTAAGTGGTTAAGCTTATAATGGGCATTTCCAAGGTTGTAATACAAAGCAGCCGAAGCCTCGCCAGATTCCAGAATCTTGTTATACTTATCTATAGCCTCCTCATAATTCCCATTGGAGTAGGCTTCATTTGCCTCTTCAAAAGTTCCTTCATTTTGCGCAAAAAGGGATATGGAGAGGAATAATAAGAGATATACAATTCTTTTCATTTTACAATTGTTTATCTAAGGTTGAAATCACATTGGCAGCTTTCTCATAATCCTGCTTCATGGTAACGGTAGAAGCCGGCGTGTAACGTGCAAATTCACAGCTTTCCAGTAAACTTATAAAATCCTTTATTGTTGCTTCATCCACCCCTCTTTCAGCAAGAATCTCGCTAATGCGGTCTTTGCTCATTTCACTGGTTTGAATGTGCAGTTTTGCTTTCAGGTAATTATGCATGGCCCTTTCCAGCGCCACATAAAATGCTGCCTGGTCGCCCAGATTCTTTTTAGCTTCTGAAAGGTACTTCCTTGCCAGGCGGTCTGCTTTTTTCCTGCGGTTCCCGGTAATATCATTAGCTTTCTCTTCTCGTTTTTTTCCGAAGAGAATAGCTACGGGAATAATAAAAAACGGAAGGCACACGAGGCTCCAGAAGGACACCGATTTAAAAAACTGTTGCTGCTGAAGTGGTTTCAAGTTCCCATCCAGTTTAATATACCTAAACTGCTCTGCACTGGCCACAGGCCGTTTGGCCGTTGTTCCCGGACTGGCAGCAACCGCTCCGGCAGCTGGTCCATTTTCCACATCTATCAGGATCTCGTCTGAAGTGATGGTTTTATAGGTCTCGCTATCCAGGTCAAAATAGGAAAAACTAAGGGCCGGAATTGGATATTTCCCCTTCCTGGTGGGCACAATGGTGTAATTATCAGAAATACTCCCCTGCATCCCGTTAAGAGTGGTGCTTACATTTTGAGAATGTTCCGGCTCATATTTTTCAAGAGAAGGCGGTACCGTTAATGCCGGAAGGTCAAAAAGTTTCAGGTTTCCATTTCCGTTCACCTCTACAGAAGCCTGGAAAGACTCTGAAGCATCCAGCGTTTCTTTACTGGTGGTGACTTCAAAATCAAAATCTCCCACGGCCCCGGAGAAATCTGCCGGCCTGCCCTCCTGTGGCAGCGGCTTCACGTCTATGGTCCTGCTGCCGGCCGCCACGGTTTTTTCCACCGTCCTGTAAATCCTGCTTCCAAAAATATCCCGCCTTTCACTGGGAACATCTACCGAAACCGCAAGCGCCAATGGTTCAATTTCCAGCTCGCCGGTTTTCTGCGGGTAAAGGATGGTTTTTCTCAAAACAACATAGCGGTAAGGCTGGCCCTGGTATTCGCCGTTTTCAACCCTTAGCTGCCGTATATCAATATTCTGGCTCCAGAAATCGCTGAACTTAGGATTATCTATTTCCCTCCAGTTGCTTACGCTAATGCTGGGGCTCACATACAATTTATAAACCACTGTAATCGCCTCGTTCAGGTACGGATTGGTCTTGGAGATCTCTGCCACCAGATGCAGATTTTCAGAAGCGACAATATCTGTATTTTCACCATTATTAGATTCTTCCACAGCCGCGGTAACTTCAATATCTACCGGAGAGGTTTTGTAAATTTTCCCATCCACTTCAATTTCGGCCTGGCCAATGCTTTGTTTTCCCCGGGATTCCGGCTGCAGGAAATAGGTATAGGTTTTGGAGTACGAACTTTTCCCGTTAAAAATGCTCCTGCTTACCGATTGGTTGGGGCCGCCAATCACCCTCCATCCATTAAAGGAAGGGGGCCTGAAGTTGTCTCCGTCCTGGTTCATTTCAAAATCAACCCGAAGACGCTCATTTATTCCCAGCTTTTTTTTGCTAACATTTGCCTCAAACTGTACCTGCGCCTGCAGCAGTCCTGTGGCCATTACAAGAAAGCTTATTAAGATTAGTTTCAACTTCATTTTCTGTCTTCTATTCAGATTATCGGATATCTAAATTAACAATTTTTGTTACCAGTCTTTTTCAGACCTCACCTTCACCCCTTTGGCCTTTTCAGCATTAATTTTGTCCTGCACCTTTTTCTCTTCGTTATTCATCGCTTCCAGCAGGCTCTTTATTTGCTGAGGCGATAATTGCCCCTGGGCAGGCTGTGGCTGTTGCGGCTGCTCTTTTTGTTCATCTCCTTTTTCATCGCCTTTATCCTGCTGGTCCTTTTTCTGGTCCTGATCCTTTTTCTCGTCCTGGCCGCCTTTATCTTTATTTTGTTCGTCCTTGTTCTCTCCTTCGTCCTTAGGCTGGTTATCTTTGTTTTGCTCATCGTCGCCACCTTCACCATCCTGGTTTTGCTTATCCTGGTCCTGGTCTTTGTTCTGATCTTTATTCTGGTCCTGATTATCTTTATTCTGATCTTTGTTCTGATCCTGGTTTTGCTGCTGTTCTTCCAGCATTTTCTTAGCTAATGCCAGGTTGTACCGGGTTTCTTCATCTGTAGGGTCATTTCTTAAAGCATTTTTATAAGCTTCCACCGCTTCCTTATATTTTTTCTGCTTCATATAAGAATTGCCTAAGTTGTGGTTAATCCGGTGCTTATCTTCTTTGCTTTCCGAAATTTCATCAGCTTCCTTCAGCCTGTTTTCGGCCTGTGGCGTTTTTTCTTTATTGTAATACAGGTTTCCCATATTGTACTTAGCCACGGTATTGCCGGGATCCTTGGCAATTGCTTTGCGATAGGAGGCTTCTGCGGAAGCAAAATCGTTATCGGACATCGCGTCTTCAGCTTCGCGAAGATATTCGTTTACCTCACGCTGAATTTTTTTGGGATTTTCCTGAGCTGAAAGTTTTCCGAAGGCTGAAATGGCCAATATTGCCATTACAGCGCCTATATTTTTTAAATTTCCTGTCTTCATCATCTTAATCTTCTTTTTTCTTTCTTTCGTTAAAAAGATTCAGCCTTTTTATCCAGGCAGTACTACGTTCCAGCAAAAATAAATCCAAAAATAGCAGGAACAGGCCTAAACCTAAAAACCACTGAAAATGAGATTCAAAATCGGCAAATTGCTTGGCTTCAAATTCTGTTTTCTCAATATTCTGAAGGATATTCTGCACCTCATCAGTCACCTGAGCAGTAACATTTCCCGGAATATATTCTCCACTTGCTTCTGAAGCGATTTCCTGAAGGGTTTCGGGATTCAGTTTCGTAATGACTGTTTCCCCGGCATTGTCTTTTTTATAGTTCTGAACAATCCCGTTTCTTTTAATAGGAATGGGGCCGCCTTTTTCGGTACCTACCCCAATAGTTATAATTTTGATGCCAGCTTTGGCGGCTTCTTCTGAGATATCTTCTATATTTCCCTCATGGTCTTCCCCGTCACTAAGAATAAACAAGACACGATTGGTCTGGTCTTCATCATCATAATAGGTGGTGGCAAGATCTATGGCATCCCTTATGGCGGTTCCCTGGGAAGAGATCATATCTGTATTTAAGGACTGCAGGAACATTTTTGCCGCGGCATAGTCGGTAGTAATAGGCAACTGCGGGAAAGCACTGCCGGCATAGGCGATTATCCCCACGCGGTCACTGCCAAGATTATTAAGAATTTGTGTAACCAGCTGTTTGGATTTTTCCAGCCGGCTTGGCGCGATATCTTCGGCCTCCATACTTTTGGAAACGTCTATCGCAAAAACAATATCCACGCCCTCGCGCTTCACGGTTTCCATTTTTGTGCCGAGCTTTGGATTTACCAGGGCCACCACCAGGCTGGCAATAGCCAGTAGAATGACGATCAGCTTTAAAACCGGCTTAAAAGTGGAGCGGTTTGGGGAGAGATAAGCAAGCAGCCCGGAATCGGCAAATTTCTTTTGCGTACGCCTCTTCCAGAATATCAAAATAAGGAACAGCAGTACCACCACCGGAAGTACCAGCAACAACCAAAAATATATTTTCTCTTCAAAAACGTACATTCTTAATTTCTAATTTTAAGGCAATTATATAAAACTTCTAAAGATAGTGTACCTCAGCAATATTTCGAACAACAACAAACCGCCTGCCAGAAAAATTAAAGGCCGGTATTTTTCGTCATAATTATAATATCGAAATTCCTCAATATCGGTCTTCTCAAGGCTGTCAATTTCAGCATAAATCTCTTCCAGCTTTTCATTATCTGTGGCGCGAAAGTATTGCCCGCCGGTGGCATCGGCAATTTGTTTTAATAAAGCTTCATCAATCTCTACCTTGCTCATCCCGTACTGGAACCTGCCGTTAGGCAAAACATTCACGGGAGATAAGGCATTTCCATTGCTGCCTACGCCAATGGTGTACACTTTTATACCAAATTCCACCGCCAGCTCACTGGCAATTTTAGGGTCTATAAAACCGGAATTGTTCACCCCATCGGTTAACAGGATAATCACCTTGCTTTTTGCCTTGCTGTCCTTTAACCGATTTACCGCAGTAGCCAAACCGGAACCTATGGCAGTACCATTTTGCAGCAAATTATTATATTCTATATCCCTAAGTGCGCTTAGTACAATTTCTTCATCACTGGTGATTGGTGTTTTAGTAAAGCTTTCTCCCGCATAAACCACCAGCCCAATCCTGTCTGACGGCCTTCCTTTTACAAATTCCTGAGCCACTTCCTTAAGCGCGTCCAGGCGGTTTGGCTGCAGGTCGCGAGCCAGCATACTGGCTGAAACATCTATGGCCATTACAATGTCTATCCCCTGCGTACTGCTGCTCCTGGTAGAAACATCTACCGTTCTTGGCCTGGCCATAGCGGTAATTATCAATGCCAGTACCAGCAGCCTTAGGATAAAAAGCACCGGTTTAAGCTGTGCCAGCAAACTCTTTTTAGCCTTGAAACCTTTGATGGTAGAAATACGCAACTCTGCCGTTTGCCTGTTTCGCTTCCAGAAATACCAGGCAATGGCTACTGGAAGCAGCAAAAACAGCCAGAAAAACTGCGGATTTTCAAAAGTGAAATTTGTAAACATCAGTTGTTTATATTTGTTAATTCTACCGAATCAATAATTCGCTGCGCGATTTCTTCGGCATAAACATCCTCTGCATCATAAATAATGGTGATTTGCTGGTAACCTCCATTTTCAGCAAAATTGAGGATCTCGTATTTGTTCTGGGTTAATTCTCCGGAAACGGGATTTTCCATTTCCAAAGTTCCGAAGGCCCGAATGCCTTTTGCCCCGTTTAAAGTGGCAAACTCCTCACGCTTCATCACAATATTCTGCGCGCCCTGTTTTTCAAGGTAGGCATAAATACCATCTACAGCGGTGTCCAGGTTAAACTGCACCTGCTTGTTAAACTGTACCGTACTCACTGCAGTATAGAAGTTCCCAATAATACTACCATACAAAAAAGTTTCGCTGCCTACCAGCATTTCCTGTGCTTCCGCAGGCATTGGTATTTCGCCCCTCTTTAAAACCTGTGGTGTGGTAATGGCCACCGGCGGATTTCCATATTCACTTCTAATCCATTCCCCTTCCAGTAATTCTTTAGTGGGATGGCCCAAATAAGTATCTTTTACATAGGTAAAACCTTTAGTGGCAATTAGGGCGCCAACGGCGATTACCAAAGCAAAAGCGCCTATTATCACACCAATGATAATGCGTTTTCTCCTTCGCCGCTTCAGTTTTGCCTGGCGGTACATCTCGTCCCGCATCAATTCTTCTTCGGTAGGTTCAGGAATGGAAGTTTTTACATCGTCTACAATAAGTTTTACATTGGAACGGTCTTCCTTGGCTGTAATAACATCCGGCCTGGAATTGGCAAATTTGGCTAAATCGGCACGCTGCAGGATGCGCTTTAAATCATCTATGGTTTTACGGTCAATTTTAAGGTTTCCGCTTTCCCGCTGCAATTCCAGGTAAGCAATCAGCTCGCTGGTAGTGCTTTCCAGGGCACGGTCATACACTTTCCTGTCTAAATATTTACGTACCGAAAAAGTGAGCTGCGAATAATATTCTTTTACCTCCCTTTGCTCCAGCAAATGGGAATGATCCAGTCTATCCAGCTCCAGCATAGCCTGCTCATAAGGCGGCAGCTCCCGTTCCCGGGCTTCCTTTCTTTTCTTTCTGAAGAAAAACAGTATTCCAATTATAACCGCAATTCCCAACAATGACCACCATATCCAATTGGGAATTTGAAAAGTGGAAGGTGCTTCCACAGAAGGTTTTATGGGATACATTTTTTGCTTTGTAGTATCCACCACCACGTTAGCAACTTCCACCAGCATAGAATCGGTTAAAAATTCCCTGTTGTTTACAATCACCCTTTGCTGCGGAATTGTGTAAGAACCAGAATCAAACTGCGTAAGCGAATATTCTTTTAGCAGCCGGAAGCGGTCCTGGCTCCTGGAAGTATCTGTTTTCATAGATTCCACCACTTCCAGGGGCGAAAAGGTATTGCCTTCGGGAAAAACCACCAGGTCTGTGGAATCGGTTTCTACCTGGATGCTATACCTTATTTGCTCTCCAATTTTGATATTCGTGGAATCAATTTTGGCTTTTACCTGTGGCTGTTGTCCAAAAGCAACACCTGTAACCAGAAAAAAGAAAAAAAAGAAAATGTTGTCCCATCTTCTTTTGTTTTTCAAACTATGCAATGTGTATCTCTTTTTAGAATATGAAGCTTCATTTTTCATATTGATTATGCTCTTCTCTTAAAGTAACCCAGCAGTTTTTTTACATAACTCTCATCCAGCCGGTTATCTATTGTCCCGGCGCCGCTAAGCGTAAAGCTTTCGTGGAAGTACTCTACCCGGGATTGGTAATATTTTGCATAACTGTTTCTTACCGTTTTGGAACCGGTATTTACCGTAATGCTTTCGCCCGATTCCTCATCCAACATCTGTACCAAACCAAGATTGGGAATTTGTTCCTCGTGCCTGTCGTAAATCCTTATTCCGGTTACATCGTGCCTTCCGGCAGAAATCTTAAGGGTATGCTGATAATCTTCTGCGATAAAATCTGAAAGCACAAAAACGATGGCTTTTTTCTTCATCACATTGGAGAGGTATTTCAAAGCGCCAGCAATATCTGTTTTTTTACCGGTTGGCTGAAATTCCAGCAGTTCCCTGATAATCCTTAATACATGCGAACGTCCTTTTTTAGGAGGAATGTACAATTCAATCTTATCTGTAAACAGCATAAGACCTATTTTATCATTATTCTTTGTTGCTGAAAAAGCTAAAGTCGCAGCTATTTCAGTGATAACATCCTTTTTAAACTGGCTTTGGGTCCCAAACATTTCTGAAGCAGAAACGTCTACCACAAGCATCATGGTAAGCTCCCGCTCCTCTTCAAAAACCTTTACAAATGGTTCGCTGTAACGGGCGGTAACATTCCAGTCTATATTCCTAACATCGTCCCCAAACTGGTACTGCCGCACTTCACTAAAAGTCATCCCGCGGCCTTTAAAGGTAGAGTGGTATTCCCCGCCAAACACGTGATCGCTCAGGCGGCGGGTCTTAATTTCTATTTTTCGTACTTTCTTAAGGAGTTCTTTAGTATCCATGTCTTTTCAATAAACAATTTTACAATAATCAATTATCAAGAATCCCATTGACCATTGTTAACTCATCATTGTTAATTGCTACGGTACTTCAATTTCGTTAACTATTTTGCTCACCAGGTCTTCAGAAGTCACATTTTCAGCCTCGGCTTCATAGGTAATTCCAATCCTGTGGCGCAATACATCGTGTACCACCGCCCTTACATCTTCTGGAATTACATAGCCACGGCGCTTGATAAAGGCATAACATTTGGCTGCAGTAGCCAGGTTTATACTACCCCTTGGCGAAGCCCCAAAACTAATAAGTGGCTTAAGGTCTTCCAGTTTATATTTTTCTGGGGTACGGGTCGCAAAAATGATATCCAGGATATATTTTTCAATCTTTTCATCCATATAAACTTCGCGAACAGATTTTTGTGCGCGGCTAATCTGCTCCAGGCTTACCACTGGGTTTACCTTTTCAAAAGCACCCTTGAGGTTTGCCCTTACAATAAGCTGTTCCTCGTTCATCTGCGGGTATTTAATTACCGTTTTCAGCATAAAACGGTCTACCTGGGCTTCAGGCAAAGGATAAGTCCCTTCCTGCTCTACCGGGTTTTGCGTAGCCATTACCAAAAACGGGCGGTCCAGGATAAACGTTTCATCTCCAATGGTTACCTGTTTCTCCTGCATGGCCTCAAGCAAAGCCGATTGCACCTTGGCCGGGGCACGGTTAATCTCATCTGCCAGGACGAAATTAGCGAAAATCGGCCCTTTTTTTATGCTGAAGTCATTCAGCTTCATATTATAAATCAGTGTTCCCACAACATCTGCCGGCAAAAGGTCTGGCGTAAACTGGATCCTGCTGAAACTTCCGTGCACTGCCTGTGAAAGCGTATTGATGGCCAGGGTTTTTGCAAGCCCGGGAACTCCTTCCAGAAGAATATGCCCCTGCCCGAGAAGTCCAATAAGCAGGCGCTCCACCATATGCTTCTGGCCTACAATTACTTTATTCATTTCTGAAGTAAGCACGTCTACAAAGGCACTTTCCCTCTCTATTTGTTCATTCAGGCTGGCAATATCTACCGAAGAATCATTTTCTATCATCACTTAAAATTTTAAACACGTGAATATACATTTAACGAATTAACGTCGCAAATTGAAATATAAATTGGTTGAGCTTGTTAATATTAGGTTAAAATAAAAGAGCGGCCTAGTGAAGCCGCTCTTAAGATTATCTAAAATCATTTTTTATTCCAGGTAAATTGTTTCAAGATCTACCGAGCTATTGGCTTCAACCACCACATTATTTCTCTCGATAGCAGGCAAATTTGATGCCACTTCAGGTGTAATGGTAACTTTATATGTTCCCGCAGGCACTCCATGTAGGGTGAAGTTACCTTCAGTATCTGTATAAGCTGAAATTACGGTAGAAGCATTTTGCGCTTTCACCAAACTCCTGAAAGTTGAAGGATGTACCTGCCCTTCTATGGTACTGGCTCCCTCTTCCGCAGCAACTCTTATCACCGGTTTGAGATTGTAGCCACCATTGCCACCTTGAGGCACTACCGATTCATCTACATCAAAATCCAGTAAAAAAGAATACTGCTCCCCGGCCTCTAGTTCCTGGTTCACGTTCAGTTTTAAACCAGATTGCTGGGCACTTGGGGTTGCCATGGCATAGGATTCTCCATTTACCACAATACTATTATCGGTTCCAAGAACTAACCTTATTTGCCCAAGATAACCTGCAGGCAGTTCCACATCTGCCAGTAACTGGGAGACTCCGCCGGTGAGTTCCAAAAGATCATAAATGCCGGTATTTACATCGCCAATGCTCTCCCAGCCTTCACCTTCTTCCCCGTCCATATCAGATTTTATCATAACGTCCTCTACGTCAATAAGAACGCCATCATAATCACCGGGGGCATCTGTCATACTCACGGTAACATGGGCAGTGCCCTCATTAGCATTGTCGTCATCCTCGCTACAGCTAAACATGGTAAATGCTATTAAGCTTAGCATTAAAAAGCTTTTCAATTTGAAATTCGTTAGGGTCATATTTTTAGTTTTATTGATTTGGGAAGGATAACGTGGAATCTGATTTTCAATTTTGTGAATGAAGGAAGATTAACGAAATTTAACAGCGATTAACCCTGTATTAATAAATTCAAGCCCCTTAACAACAAATACTTTATTACATTACCATAAAAAATTTATTATGAAAACTGCACTTATTACAGGAGCTTCCAGTGGAATAGGAAAAGCAACGGCCAAAATTTTTGCCGAAGAAGGTTTTAACCTGATCCTCTGCGGAAGAAGAAAAGAAAAGCTGGAAGCTTTAAAAGCGGAACTGGAAAAAAAAGTAAAAATTCACCTGCTCACCTTTGATGTTAGAAATAAAGAAGAAGTTTTTCAGAACCTCGAAAATCTTCCCGAAGAATTTCAAAATATCGATATCCTGATTAACAATGCCGGCAACGCCCACGGCCTTGATCCAATCCAGGAAGGAAATATTGACGACTGGGATGCGATGATTGATATTAATGTAAAGGGACTGCTGTACGTTTCCAAAGCTATTATTCCGCAGATGGTAGAGAGAAAAAACGGCCATATTATAAATATAGGTTCCACAGCAGGGAAAGAAGTTTATCCCAATGGAAACGTTTACTGCGCCAGTAAACATGCTGTAGATGCCATAAACCAGGGTATGCGTATTGACCTTAACGGCAAAGGCATACGGGTTGGAGCCATTAACCCCGGGATGGTGGAAACAGAATTTAGCGAAGTACGCTTTAAAGGGGACCAGGAAAAAGCTAAAAAGGTGTACCAGGGCTTTGAAGCTTTACAACCCGAAGATATTGCAGATATTATACGTTTTGTCGTCACCCGCCCTTATCACGTGAACATTGCAGATTTAATGGTAATGAGCACCGCCCAGGCCAGTAGTACGATTGTGGATAAAAAGTGAAAAGCTTTAAGCTGTAAGCATTAAGCTCATAGAGCAAATTAAAAATTTTAAATAGAATAGAATCAAATTTTGATTAATTGACTCTAACAATAAACATTCAATTCTAGGAAATAAACACCATACAATAAAAGCTTATCGCCTAAAGCTGTAAGCATATAGCCAAAAAATGATTAACAAACGCCTTTTAATTAAAAACCTGCTTGCGCATAATGATGAGAATAGCTTTTATGATAAAAAGCTAAGGCTCAACATTGGCGAAAAAGAAGGCAAGGCGAAGTTTTTAAAGCATGTTTGCGCTCTTTCGAACTCTAATCCCGAGAACAATTCTTATATCGTAATCGGGGTAGAAGATGAAGACAATAACATTGTGGGAATAGACTTTTTTGATGATAGCAAAATCCAGAATCTTGTAAATGCCTATCTTCAGAACCCACCTATTATCAGTTATGAAAATATTCCTTTCCCGCACCTTCCGGACCACCAGGTAGTTGGGCTGGTAACTATTCGCCCTAACCATGGCAGGATTTGTTCCCTGCGCAAAAACATCTGGAAATATTATGGCGGTTCAATTTTTCTACGAGACGGCAGCATAAGCATGCCTAAAGATTTTGATATTAAAATTGAAGATGTCAATTCCGGGATAGTTGCTTCCATAGAAAACCACGCCCAAAATAATATTGAGCTTACCTTAGACGGCGTTTTTGACTTTTTCAGCAAACGCCAGGATTATAATCCCACTTATAAAGTATTTAAAGAATATTTTGTGGTATGCTGGGCGGGAAAGCAAAAAAAAGGCAAAGACAATGTTTATTATTCCCGGGTGGACATAGAATTGATAAATGAACAGGTAAAGCTATTTTATTCAGATCTTGATGAAGTGAGTATAGCTGTTAATGAGAATTCATTTAATATTATTGAATACGTACACCTGGGCCTGCACGATAGTTTTAAGTACTATCCTTTGGAAGAAGTTCGTATAGAATTCAGAGACAATGCCAGCTATGAAATACAGAGTAAATTGTTATTTGAACCGCCCAGGTACGACAAAAAAACACTTCATCATATTTACAACACCAACAACGCCCTTATCCAGCGGTTAAAGCAAAATTTGCCGCTCAATAAAAATCAGCAAAAAGACTTAAAAAACCTTCCCTCTACTTATTTGCTTTGTTATTTGAATAATTTTGAAGAAGCTATTGTTAAGCTGGAAGAGGCCAAGCCTTATTTAAAAAAATACAATGAAGAGGTTTACCAGTCTTACAAAGAATGTATGCGGATATTAAGGAAAGTAAAATACAATTAAAATGAGCAGGACCATTGCAATTGGAGATATTCATGGCGGATTGAAAGCCTTAGTTCAACTCCTTAAAAGAATAGATATCACCCCGGAAGACCGATTGATTTTTTTAGGAGATTATGTAGACGGGTGGAGCGATTCTGCCAATGTAGTTACCTATCTAATCCAACTCGCCAAACAAAACACCTGCATTTTTATTAGGGGCAACCATGACGATTTGGTGCATCGCTGGCTGAAGACAGGCGAAATGAACGATAAATGGCTGCAACATGGCGGGCAGTCCAGCATAGATGCTTACCGAAATTTTACTGCGGAAGAAATACAGCTGCATATCGGGTTTTTTCAGCAAATGCTAAATTACCACATCGATAAAGACAACCGTCTTTTTGTACATGCCGGTTTTTCCAACCAACACGGGCCGGAAAGCGAATATCATGACACCGGCTACTATTGGGACCGTACTTTATGGGAAACGGTACTTGCCCTGGACCCAGAAATGAAAAAATCGCACAAATATTACCCCCAGAGACTTCAACTATTTAAGGAAATCTTTATTGGCCATACCCCGGTCACACGAATTGAAGAGTCACGGCCTTTCAATAAAGCGGGGGTATGGAATGTAGATACTGGTGCGGCCTTTAAGGGAAAACTTTCGGGTATAGAAGTAGACACCAAGGAAATCTGGCAGAGCGACCCTGTGCACCAGCTTTATGAGAAAGAAAAAGGCAGAAATTAAGAGGAATTTATTATACACTCTCTTAACATATTTATATCTTTGATATTTCAGTAAATTTCAATTCCTTTTGGGGTAAAAAACTGAATATCAGTTAAGAACTTTACAGTTGTTGATACTCAGAGAAAATTCATACACTTGTACCCCCATTGGGTTCAAAAAATTTATTATAGAGAATAGAAGAAATGGCTTTAGAGAATGTAAGACTAGAAGTAATGAAAACCGTAGAAAAATCTGTTGACGGTTTCATTGACAAATATTTAATCCCGGTTGAAGAAATATGGCAACCTACAGATTTGTTGCCCAATTTTCAAAAGGAGAATTATATGGATGATGTGATCCAGATTCGGGAAGAGGCCAAAGAGCTTGGATATGATTTTTGGGTGGTGCTGGTAGCTGATATGGTGACCGAAGAAGCTTTGCCAACCTACGAATCCTGGTTAATGGATATGGAAGGTGTGGAACAGCATGGCGCCTCCCGGGGAGAACAAAACAGCTGGGCCAAATGGGTTCGTCACTGGACGGGAGAAGAAAACAGGCATGGGGACACCCTGAATAAATATCTTTATTTATCTGGAAGGGTAAACATGAAGGAGATTGAAAAAACCACCCAACACCTTATTAATGACGGTTTTGACATTGGCACAGGCAGAGATCCTTATCGCAACTTCGTCTATACCAGTTTCCAGGAACTGGCCACCAATATCTCCCACAAACGGGTGGGGCAGCTGGCCAAGAAAAAAGGTAATAAAATGCTGGCCAAAATGTGCAATATCATTGCCGGGGATGAGATGAGGCATTATATGGCTTACCGTGAATTTGTGAAAACAATTTTTGAACACGACCCGAGTGAAATGATGCTGGCATTTCAGGATATGATGAAGAAAAAAATTGTGATGCCTGCACAGTTTATCCGCGAAAGCGGCCAGGGCATTGCAGAGGCCTTTGAAAATTTCTCAAATGCCGCGCAAAGGTTAGGAGTGTATACTACGCATGATTATATCGAGATTCTTAGGAAACTTAATGGTTATTGGGAAATAGACAAAATGAATTCCCTTACCGATGAGGCAGAAAAAGCCAGAGATTATTTAATGAAACTTCCGGACAGGATGTCCCGAATTGCAGATCGTATTGCCGTTCCGCAGGATCCACATCAATTTAGGTGGGTAGAGGCAAATGGTATGCTATAGAACCCAGAACTGTATAAAATAAAAGAGACCGCTTCGCGATGGAAGCGGTCTCTTTTTTTATTTCTGTTGGTAAATTTTATAAAGCTGAAGACCAAATTCGAAATGTAACTGTTTTTACCTTCAATGTTGCAGTAGGTTCTAATTTCTTCAAAATCAACTCCTATAAAAGATAATTAAAAACCGTAATTAATTCCGAGACCAAAAACCTCCCTAATCTGAAAGGCTGCAACTGCATTATCATCATAGACCGCCTGGAAAAGCAAGTTTGCTGATAAAAAATCATTTATACCCATCTCCAGGTTCATAAGATAATCAATATCTATATTTCCGGGTTTGTCCAGATAGTTGGAATAAAGATTAAGGGAATTATCCATCATCACATTTTCCAAAAGCTGGAAATTAGCCAGAGCACTAAAAGATGCACCAAGTTCAAAACGGCTGGATTTACCATTGTCTACTCCAAAATACTGCCCATCATCATAATTTGGTCCAGTAGTAAAATCTGGGTCAACAAAAATAAACCTGGCGGTTGCCGGAGCCAGGTTAAGAATTAGATTCTCATTTTTCTTATACATGATCCCCGGGCCGGTTTGCAGGTATGCGGGAGACAGAAAATGTGTGGTTTCTGTCCTGGTAACTTCACCTGTTGCAGCATCCTCGCCAAATTTGTATCCTTTATCTATTTGGGTCCTGAAATTTAAAAAATAGGAATAAAAGAAACCCGATTCCTGAATTTCCAATCCCGCAATAGAATTAAGTTCAAGCCGGTCACTGGTCTTCCGGGGAAAATTATCCCCTTTTACTTTTGTAATACCATAATTGGCAAGAATACTGTTATTCCAACTGAAATTATCCTTTGTATAGTTGAAGTCGTAATTAAAGCTAAGGTTTGCAGCGATACTGGAAGTACCTCCTCCGGTCCATTCCGCATTAAAAGCTGATTGGTTAAAGAGCAACTGCACATTACCTTCCGTTTGCCAGCCATTGGGGATTGTATCCTGTTCTTCGTCTTCCTGTGCTTGTGCTATTCCTGTTATGATGATGCTGAAAGCTACAAGTAAAATTTTCCTCATTATTAGTTTTTTGGTTTTTTGTAAAGTGGAACTGAAGAGCAGGCCTCACCATACATCAAGCTTTTTACTACAGGTTGTAATTTCTCTATAAGCAATAAATACGCATTTTTAGGAACAGGTTTATGAGAACACCCTTTTATAATGACTGGCTTATCTAATAAAGCCGAAACATCCAGGCGCTGAATAACTTCAGTATAAAGTATAGTTTCCAGCTCATCCAGGTTTCCCGTTACTGTCTTCTTCGCGTAAGGCTGAAGATAAGTGGCAAGCAGCATGTAAGCCCAGGCAGGCACTATCGCATCTGTACTGCAGGTTAATGCCACAAATTTGTCCTGGTATTGGCTCCAGTTATGTGCGGCAGCCTTTTCCCTGAAAATTCCTTCCCTTAGTACAAATCCTTCCAACAGCCAATCCTTAATATCAAAAAGCACCCGCTCACCCGTAGGATAATAATCTTCCAGGTTAAACGTTACCAGTTTACTGTTAGCCACGCGGTTTACAATTTCTGTAGCCATAATCTATAAAATTTATAGTAATCCTAATTCCAGTTTTGCGCCTTCACTCATAAGATCCTGGCTCCAGGGTGGATCAAAGGTTATTTCTACTTCAGCATCTTTAACCATATCCAGGGATTTTACTTTTTCTTCTACTTCCTGCGGAAGGGTTTCTGCCACGGGACAATTAGGCGTGGTAAGCGTCATAAGGATTTTCACCTCAAAATCTGTACTCACCATAACATCATATATTAGCCCCAGTTCGTATATATCCACCGGGATTTCAGGATCATAAATGGTCTTTAAAACCTTTACGATTTTTTCACCAAGCTCCTGTGTATCTATTTCCTGTTCCATTTTAATTCAGTTGTGTTTGGTATGCCACAGCATACATCTTAAGTTGTTTAATCATGCTCACGAGCCCGTTCGCCCTTGTGGGAGAAAGGTGTTCTTTTAAACCAATATCATCTATAAATTGCGTATCTGCTTCAATAATAGCTGCAGGATGTTGGTTAGAGAACGCCCTTATTAATATCGCTACAATACCTTTGGTGATGATCGCATCGCTATCTGCAGTAAAAACCAGTTGATCGCCTTCCAGTTCTGCATGTACCCAAACTTTACTCTGGCAGCCTTTAATAAGGTTTTCTTCAATCTTATATTTTTCGTCTATAAGGGGCAGCGATTTGCCCAATTCAATCATATATTCATAACGCTGCATCCAATCATCAAACATAGAAAACTCTTCAACGATCTCTTCCTGTATTTCCTTTATATCTTTACTCACTGTTTTCTGTTTTTTCTTCTGATAAATTTAGCAATTCTCTTTTTATGCTGAAATTGTTATGAAAGCATCATTTTTGCTTTCTTCACCGCTTCAATAAATCGATCAATTTCAGCACGGGTATTATAAAATGAAAAAGAAGCCCTTACCGTTCCCGGAATCTTATAGAAATCCATAATTGGCTGTGCGCAATGGTGACCTGTTCTCACGGCAATACCAAGTTTATCCACAATAGTTCCAATATCGTAAGGGTGCAAACCTTCTATATTAAAAGAAATCACTGAAGTTTTCTCCTTTGCAATTCCATAAATCTTCATCCCTTGAATCTTCAGCAATTCCTCCGTAGCATATTTAAGCAATTCCTGCTCGTAAGCGGCAATTTTGTCAAAACCTATGGCATTCATGTAATTCAGGGCTGCCCCAAAAGCAATTCCGCCGCAAATATTTGGCGTTCCCGCTTCAAATTTATGCGGAAGATCGGCATAAGTGGTTTTTTCAAAAGTTACCGTAGCTATCATTTCCCCGCCACCCTGGTAAGGAGGAAGTTTTTTTAACCACTCCTCTTTTCCGTAGAGCATACCCACTCCCGTGGGGCCACACATTTTATGGGCTGAAGCCACATAAAAATCCACATCCAAATCCTGAACATCGGCTTTAATATGCGGAGCCGCCTGGGCACCGTCAATTAAAACCGCGGCTCCTTTAGAATGTGCCTTATCAATAATTTTTTTTATCGGATTTACCGTTCCCAAAGCATTGGAAACATGGTTTAAAAAGACAATTTTTGTCTTTTCAGTCAACAGGTTTTCAAATTCTGAATAGATGATTTCCCCGTCTTCATTCATGGGGATCACCTTCAGTTTTGCACCGCTTTTTTCGCAGATCATCTGCCAGGGAACTATATTGGAATGGTGTTCCAGGGCAGAAACCAGAATTTCATCGCCTTCCTTCAGCAAAGATCCAAAACCACTCGCCACAAGGTTTATACCATGGGTGGTACCTGAGGTAAGGATTATTTCATAAGATTTTTCAGCATTAAAATGCTTCTGAATTGTCTTTCTGGCAGCTTCGTACTTATCTGTAGCTTCCTGGGAAAGCGAATGCACACCGCGATGTATATTTGCGTTGTAATTGGAATAATAATCAACAATAACATCAATAACCTGCTGCGGCGTTTGGGATGTTGCTGCGTTATCGAAGTACACCAGGGGATATCCATTCACTTCGCGCTGAAGTATGGGAAAATCTTTCCTGACCTTTTCTACATCAAAAGCTATTTTATCAGTAGCAATGCTCATTCTGTTTTTGTTTTAAGGATTGGTTTCATTTGCTACTTTCCAGCAGCAATTACAGGTTAAAACCTAATTCCACTCCCAGTTTTAAAGCGATAAGCTTATTGATTCTTTTTTTGATTTCGGGAATTTTTACGCTTTCCAGCACATTATTGGCGAAAGCATACATTAAAAGACCCCGGGCTTCTTTTCGTGGAATGCCGCGGGACTGAAGATAAAATAAAGCCTCTTCATCCAGCTGCCCGATAGTACAGCCGTGGCTACATTTTACATCATCTGCAAAAATCTCCAGCTGCGGTTTGGAATTGATAGTGGCCTTATCGTCAACAAGAATATTGTTGTTGGACTGGTAAGCATTGGTTTTTTGTGCTTCCTTCTCTACCACTACTTTCCCGTTAAACACTCCTACAGAGGAGTCTGCAAAGATACCTTTATAATCCTGGTGGCTTTCGCAATTTGGTTCTATATGGTGCACCAGCGTATTATGATCTACATGCTGTTTTCCTTCAATTATAGTTACTCCTTTAAGGGTTGAATCTATGCGCTCCCCTTTTTGATAAAAATTAAGGTTATTACGGGTAAGGCGTCCCCCAAATGAAAAGGTATGTACAGAAACAACACTTTCAGACTGTTGTTCAATAAAGGTATTGTCTATAAGCGAAGCACTGGATTTGTCATTTTGGATCTTGTAGTAATCCACAATGGCACGTTTATCAGCATACAATTCAGTTACCGAATTGGTGAGCACAGGATGATCTGTAAGGCTTTGATGACGTTCTATTATCTGCACATGTGAATTTTCATCTACCACAACAAGGTTTCGTGGCTGCACCATTAATGCAGTTTCATTTCCGGTGGAAAAATTAATGATCTGGATGGGCTTATCCGCCAGCTTGTTTTTATGAATATGGATAAAAGCACCTTCTTTGGCAAAAGCAGTGTTTAAGGCATTTAACCCAGATTTTGGCGCGATCTTATTGAAATAATTATCGATTACTGGCTTGTACTGCGGTTTATTTAAAGCCGAAGACATAAGGCACACATCTATTTTATCGTGCGTGGTTTGGGAAAGATGGGAAGAATATATCCCGTCTATAAACACAAGATCATAAGTATCTATATCGTGAATAAGATATTTCTTAATATCACGATATTCTATAGCTTCCTCTTTTTTTGGAAAAACACTGTAGTCATGCTTTAAAACCGAATTGAGAGATGTATATTTCCAGGCTTCCTCTTTCCTGGAAGGGAAACCAAGCTCTTCAAACTCTTTAATTGCCTGTGTTCTTATTTGATGTACCTCACTTTCTGCTCCAAAATCTTCTTCAAAAGCCAGAAATGAGGATATTAATTTATCTTTTAATTCCATTTTGTTAGTTTAAAGTTGAAAAGTTTAAAGTTTAAAGGCGCTGCCTTAAACCTTGAACCTCAATTTTGAAATTGAAAAATCTTCAAATTCTCAAATTGCTTATACCGCTTCCTGCTTCACCCAGTCATAACCTCTTTCTTCCAGTTCGTAGGCCAGCTCTTTTCCACCGGTTTTTACAATTTTTCCGTCTACCAACACATGAACAACATCTGGCACTATATAATTTAAAAGGCGCTGATAATGTGTAATTAATAACACCGCATTATTTTCATTGCGCAGTTTGTTCACCCCGTCTGCCACAATGCGCAAAGCATCAATATCCAGGCCTGAATCTGTCTCATCCAGAATGGAAAGTTTGGGATCCAGCATGGCCATCTGGAAGATTTCATTACGCTTCTTCTCTCCTCCGGAAAAACCTTCATTTAAAGACCTGGATAAAAATTTGCGATCAATTTCCAGCATTTCAGACTTTTCACGGATAAGCTTCAGCATTTCATTTGCAGGCATGTCTTCCAGTCCATTTGCTTTTCTATGGGCATTAATGGCAGTTTTCATAAAGTTGGTTACCGAAACTCCCGGAATTTCCACAGGATATTGGAAAGAAAGGAATATCCCTTTATGCGCCCTTTCTTCAGGATCCAGCTCAGAAAGATTGGTGCCTTCAAAAATGATTTCGCCCTGCGTCATTTCAAATTCTTCCTTGCCCGCGATCACCGAAGAAAGCGTGCTTTTTCCTGAACCATTTGGGCCCATTATAGCATGAACTTCTCCGGGATTAATTTCCAGGTTTATTCCTTTTAAAATTTCCTTATCGTCAATACTCGCGTGTAAATTCTTTATTTTAAGCATGTCTTTTATGGTATGCATCCCGTGACAATTTGGGATTGATTTTTAAACTATTCTTTTGTTTGAGCATCTTCAGGAGTTTTTGCATCCTCCATCACATCTAAAATTTCTCGTATTTCTATCACTTCTTTCCAGCCTTCCTGGCGACGGCTGGGTTCAATTTTGGCCTTTACTTTTACATCAACCATATCAAACTCATCGTTCTTATAAGGTTTTACTGTTTCAGTAAGCACCTGCGCCAGTGAATCATTTTTTACTCCATATACAAAATCTTTTCCCCGCAGCACTCCCTCATCGGCCACAAAAACATACTCCCCTTGCAGGGTGGGAATGCTGTCTATGACTTCTTCAACTTCAGGTTCAGGCACTAAATCCCGGCGATCTTCATCCTCACATCCAACCAATACCAGTAACAGTATTAGAAGGCTCATCAATTTTTTCATTCTTCTCTTTCTTCAACAATTTTCGATTCTATCCTACAGAACCTTCAAGGGAAATTTCCAGTAATTTCTGGGCTTCCACCGCAAATTCCATAGGGAGCTTATTCAGCACTTCTTTGCTAAAACCATTAACGATTAATGCAATAGCCTTTTCGGTATCTATCCCCCGCTGGTTACAGTAAAATATCTGGTCTTCTCCAATTTTACTTGTAGTTGCCTCATGTTCTACCTGCGCAGATTTATTTTTCACTTCAATATACGGGAAGGTATGCGCACCACATTTATTACCCATAAGCAGAGAGTCGCACTGGGAAAAATTCCTAGCATTCTCTGCCCTGCTGTTTATCTGAACAAGCCCACGGTAAGAGTTCTGCGATTTTCCGGCAGAAATACCTTTGGAAATAATGGTACTTTTGGTATTCTTACCTAAATGAATCATTTTGGTACCGGTATCTGCCTGCTGATGGTTATTGGTGACTGCGATAGAATAAAATTCCCCAACAGAATTATCTCCTTTGAGCACACAGGAAGGATACTTCCAGGTAACTGCCGAACCGGTTTCCACCTGAGTCCAGCTGATCTTGGCGTTTTTCTCACACAAACCACGTTTGGTCACAAAGTTGTACACCCCACCTTTTCCTTCCTTATTCCCAGGATACCAGTTTTGAACGGTGCTATACTTGATTTCAGCATCGTCAAGGGCAACAAGCTCCACTACTGCGGCATGTAACTGGTTTTCATCCCGGGTTGGCGCAGTACAGCCTTCCAGGTAACTTACATAGCTTCCCGGTTCTGCCACCACAAGAGTCCGCTCAAATTGCCCGGTTCCCGCCTGGTTAATCCTAAAATAGGTAGAAAGTTCCATTGGACACCTTACGCCCTTTGGAATATAACAGAAGGAACCATCACTAAAAACTGCTGAATTTAAAGCAGCGTAAAAATTGTCCTTTTTAGGCACCACGCTTCCAATATATTTTTTCACCAGCTCGGGATGCTCTTTAATCGCTTCTGAAATTGAGCAGAAAATTATCCCTTTTTCAGCAAGTGTTTTTTTGAAAGTAGTAGTTACGGAGACAGAATCCATCACCACGTCTACGGCCACCCCGGCAAGTTTCTTTTGCTCATCTATGGAGATACCAAGTTTTTTGAAGGTATCCAGCAATTCCGGATCTACCTCATCTAGACTATCATATTTTGGCTTTTTATTTGGAGCAGAATAATAAGAAATATTCTGAAAATTCGGTTTTTCATAATGAACATTAGCCCATTCCGGCTCGTCCATTTTTTCCCACGCCCGGTAGGCCTCCAGCCTCCATTCCGTCATCCATTCCGGCTCCTCTTTCTTCTTTGAAATAGCCCGAACTATCTCTTCATTTAAACCAATAGGAAAAGTATCGTATTCTATATCTGTATAAAATCCGTACTCATACTCTTTGGTTTCGAGCTCTTTTTTTAAATCGTCTTCAGTATATGCCATTTTGTTGTTTTTGTTGAAAGGTTAAAAGTTATAAAGTTGAATGCAGGTACTTTATTAGTCCACTAATCAACTTCGATATCTCGTTAACTTTTGCCTTTGTCTTTACGAACTCCTCATTTTCCAAATATTTAAGATCTGAAGCTAAGTATAACTGGGAACGAAATTCTCCAGCTGAAGCTTTAGCTATATAAAGGAACCGTATAAATTCTTTTGCCGTTCCCCTTTCAAAACCTTCAGCAATATTTGAGGAAATTGAAATGCTCGACCTCCTAATCTGTCCTCTCAGTTCGAAATCCTGTCCGAAAGAACCAATACCTGTAATTCGGTAAATTTCAGAATTTAATTCCCGCGCCTTCTGCCAGGCAAAAATTTCTTCAAAGGAATTAAACTTTGCCATCCACTTTCTAACTTTTTACTTTTAAACCCTGGAACTTATAAGGAAAAACTCTCCCCACACCCACAGGTGCGTTGTGCATTTGGATTATTGAAAACAAATCCTTTCCCGTTTAGTCCGCCGGAATATTCTAAAATGGTTCCAGCCAGATAGAGAACGCTGCGTTTATCCACAATTATTTTCACATTATTGTCTTCAAATAACTTGTCGTCTTCTGCCTTCGATTTATCAAACTTTAATTCGTAAGATAAGCCTGAGCAGCCACCGCTTTTTACGCCTACGCGTACAAAGTCCTGAATACTATCAAAACCTTCTTCCGTCATTAAAGCGGCAATCTTTTTTTTAGCGTCTTCGCTTACTTTAATCATAGCTTAAAAAGATTAATTCTAAATTGGGCACAAATATACTACAAAAGAGCCGTTTTACCATAGTCTAAGCATTTGTTTTAAGAATAGGTTAATAAGTGCAATCAATTAGGTGCACATATTATAATTTTAACTTAATTAATTGATAAACAATATATTGCAATTTCACCAGATGAAGAGATAAAACCCTGTAAATACTATTTCCAAACAAGCAGGATTCTGCAGGTTAACCACAGAAACAACCTATAATAATCGGCTTTTGAATTAATATTCATTTATTTTGCATTATAAACACCAATCTTATGTTTGATAATAGTCAGGAAACAAGGACCAACCTTTCAGAATTAGGGGAATTTGGACTTATAGATCACCTCACCAGGAATTTCACCTTAAAACAAAATTCCACTAAAAAAGGGATAGGCGACGATGCGGCAGTGCTGGATTTTGAAGATAAGCAATGCATTATCACCACAGATCTTTTGGTGGAAGGGGTGCATTTTGACCTGTCTTACATGCCGCTAAAACATCTTGGCTACAAGGCCGTTATGGTTAATGCTTCTGATGTTTACGCGATGAATGGCAAAGCCACACAAATTACCGTTTCCATAGCAGTATCCAACCGGTTTCCTGTAGAAGCTCTTGAGGAACTTTATGCTGGCATACAGCTGGCTTCTAAAATTTATAATATTGATGTGATAGGCGGGGATACCACCTCTTCCACTTCGGGATTAATGATTAGCATTACTGCTTTAGGGCAGGCAAAGGCTGAAGAAATCACCTACCGGAATGGCGCTAAAGCCAATGATCTTTTGGTAGTTACCGGGGATTTGGGAGCGGCCTATATGGGGCTGCAGATCCTGGAAAGGGAAAAGCAGGTCTTTAAAGCCAATCCTAATGCCCAGCCAGACCTGGACCAATATACTTATTTAATTGAAAGGCAACTTAAACCGGAAGCAAGAAAAGATATGCCGCCTTTACTGAAGGAGCTTGAAGTGAAACCCACTGCTATGATAGACATTAGCGACGGGCTTTCTTCTGAAGTGATTCATTTATGTAAAAATTCCAAAACCGGCGTAAATTTATATGAAGATAAAATCCCGCTTGATCCCGCGGTTATTTCGGTTTGTGAAGAATTTAATATAGACAGCACCACTATTGCCCTTAGTGGCGGAGAAGATTATGAATTGCTCTTCACCATTTCCCAGGCCGATTTCGATAAGATAAAAGGCAATCCTAATATGACCGTAATAGGCCATATGACCGAAGAAAGCGAAGGAATGCATTTAATAACCCGCGCAAACACTAAAATTCCATTGATCGCCCGGGGCTGGAATTCTATGGAAAAAGAAGAGGAGGAGAACTAAGAGGCTTCTGCGAAAACGCGGCGGCGGTTTCTTCTTCTTTTATGGATTTGAGCCAAATATTCGTTCGTTTCCTTGAATTTGGGGGTTAGCCGGGCCAGGAAACCATTGGCCGTATCTGTCATTTCCATTCCGCATTTTGCACACTTATATTCATGTATATGCTCGGTAACATTTTTTGACACTCTAAGTTTATGGCCAAACAGGTTACACAAAACCTTTAAAAACGAAAATAACTTTGGACTGGTTTTTTTCATAAAGGATTGATTTTCTTGTTTCTGAGTTCTAAAATTATAAAAAAAAGTTAACAACCAAGACAAAAAGCTTAATTTAATCGATAAAGTGTAAAAATTTTAGTAAAGATACCCTATCTTCAATATAGGAAAGATGACCACCTGAAAGTGACCTTAACTCTGCACCTGTAGTATTCGCAAGGGTTTTAAGATGATTAATATCCATTAGCGGATCATCATTTCCCGCAATTATATATTTTGAAAATTTCATCCTGTAAAGAGATTGTACGTTATTTGTACGAATTTTCATCCCCTTAGTAGCCGCCGTAATTCCCTGAACACTCATTTTACGTGCTTCAGCAATGAGGGCTTCCACCTCTGGGCGAAATTTTTTATAATTATCCTGCGACAACAGATTAGAAATAGCCATTTTCACAAAGGCATCTTTATTCTTCTTCACTAATTTCACAGAACGATCCCGGTTAATTCGCTTTTCCTCACTATCCTCTTCAGGAGTTGAATTTACCAGTGTTAAACTTTTAACAGTGTAGGAAAAATTTTGTTCAATTCCAAACTTACATAACCTCCCATAGAATGACCGGCTACCGCAGCTTTTTCAATCTCCAGGTGCCACAAAACTTCCTTTACGGCTTTGGCCATATCTTCCATGCTGTGAATTTCATTAAAACAACCGGATTCCCCGTGGCCCGGAAGGTCTATACATACCACCTGCCTATGCTCGCAAAGCGTGGGGAGAAAGGGCTCCCAGATCCTGGAAGATTCCATAAAACCATGGAGAAGAATCAACGGATTTCCACTGCCATGAGAAGTAAAATGAATATCAGCTCCTCTGTATTTCACCATCATAATATTAAAATTAAAAGCCACGAATTCACCGAAAGCAGATTCGTGGCAGTTAAGGATTTTTTATTGCAAAAGTTTACGAGTTCATCAACTCTTCAATTTCATCTGCCTCAATAGGAATATTTCTCATAAGATTAAACGGCTCTCCTTTTTCCTGGATTACCACGTCATCTTCCAGCCTAATCCCAAAACCTTCATCTGGGATATAAATTCCCGGCTCTACGGTGTACACCTGGTTTGCCATCATGGGTTCCGTTAAAATTCCGTAGTCATGAGTGTCCAGTCCAATGTTATGGGAAGTGCCATGCATAAAGTACTTTTTGTATGCCGGCCAGTCTTTGTCTTCATTTTGAACATCAGCCTTATCCAGCAATCCCAGGTCCAGCAATTCTGAAGTCATTAATTTCCCAACTTCTTTATGGTATTCAGCCCACATAGTGCCGGGAACAAGCATTTTAGTAGCTTCCTTCTTCACCTTATTCACCGCGTTATAAACTTCTTTTTGCCTTTTCGTATATTTCCCGGAAACAGGAATAGTTCTGGATAAATCACTGGCGTAATTGGCATATTCTGCTCCCGTATCCAATAATATTAGCTCTCCTTCATTACACTGCTGGTTGTTCTCAATATAATGCAGCACATTGGCATTTTTCCCGCTGGCAATAATTGGAGTATAAGCGAATCCTCTTGAACGGTTCCTGATCATTTCATGATAATACTCCGCCTCAATTTCATATTCCCAAACTCCGGGTTTTACAAAACCTAAAGTCCTGCGGAAGGCTTTTTCAGTAATATCACAGGCCTTTTGCATCAGGTCCAGTTCAATCTGGTCTTTCACAGAGCGCAAACGCTGAAGGATTGGGTTGCTTTTTGCCACCTGGTGCGCGGGATATTTATCCTTACACCATTTAATGAACCGCATATCCCTGGTTTCGGTTTTATGTGCCGAGCGGTAATGTTCATTGGTGTTAAAATAAACTGTGTCACACTGCGTCATTACTTCAAAAAAGATCTTCTCAAAATCCTTCATCCAGTAAACGGTTTTCACCCCGCTTACTTCAAAAGCTTTTTCCTTGGTGAGCTTTTCTCCTTCCCAAACCGCAATATGCTCATTGGTTTCAGTTAAAAAAAGCATTTCCCGGTGCTCTTGCTTGGGAGCATCAGGAAAAAGGACGAGAATGCTTTCTTCCTGGTCTACCCCGCTTAAATAAAAAAGGTCCCTGTTTTGTTCAAAAGGCAGGGTGCTGTCTGCCCCAATGGGATAAATATCATTGGAATTAAAAACCGCAAGGCTTGAAGACTTCATCTTAGACATGAAGTTTTTGCGGTTTTTTATAAAGAGTTTGGAATCGATTTGATCGTATTTCATGGTCTGTTTTTTCAATTTCCTCAAAATTAAAAGTTTTAAAGGCAAATGCTGTTAACAGCAATAAAAATTTTGTTCCTGAGCAGCTTTTGTATAATTTAATCTGCTTAATTCTTATTTCATAAAATGAAGCGATTTCTACTCCCTTTTTTCCTGTTTTTCACTATTGTTTTCTCGTCTGCACAACAGGCTTCCTCGGGAGCTGAAATTCAAGCGGCTATCGAAAATAAATCCCGGCTGGACAAAACTTCCACCGTAAAAAACCTTCCGCTTAAAAATATAGGGCCGGCAATTATGAGTGGCAGGGTGACAGATTTTGCTGTAAATCCTGAGAATCCCACGGAATTCTACGTTGCTTATGCCACCGGCGGACTTTGGTACACCAATAACAACGGGAATTCCTTTACTCCTGTCACCAATACTGCGCCCACTCAAAATATTGGCGATGTGGCGGTACACTGGAAAAGTGAAACCATCTGGTTGGGAACTGGCGAAGTAAATGCTTCCCGGTCTTCTTATGCCGGAGTTGGGATCTTAAAATCTGAAGATCATGGTGAAAACTGGCAGTTTATGGGCCTTCCAGATTCTCATCACATTAGCCGCATCCTTATAAATCCCAATGATCCAGACGAGATTGTGGTAGGCGTGACCGGCCATTTATATTCTGCCAATCTGGAAAGAGGCATCTTCAAAACTACCAACGGCGGCGAGACCTGGAACAAAACCCTGTTTATAAATAACCATACCGGGATTATAGATATTGCATACGTACCTGGAAATTACCGCACCATGTACGCGGCAGCCTGGGATAAAGACAGGAAAGCCTGGGATTTTAGAGGTTCGGGAGATGGCAGCGGGATCTATAAAAGTGAAGATGCCGGCAATACCTGGACGAAACTCAGCGATAAAAATTCCGGTTTTCCCACGGGAGAAGGCGTTGGCAGGATTGGGCTTTCCGTTTTTGATGAAAGTACAGTGTATGCAATAGTAGACAATCAGAATCATCGCCCTGCGGAAGAAAAACAGGACAAGGAAGAAGGCCTGAAAAAATCCGATTTTGAAGATATTTCCACCAAAAAATTCATGAATATTAAAAATGAAGACCTGGAAGCATTTCTTCGGAAGAATAACTTTCAGGAGAAATACACCGCTGAAACGGTAAAATCTTTAGTTGAAGAAGGAAAAGCAGAGCCTCTCGACCTTGCACTTTACCTGGAAGACGCTAATTCAGATTTATTTGAAACTCCCGTGATTGGCGCACAGGTTTATAAAAGCGAAGATGGAGGCAAAACCTGGAAAAAAACTCACGAAGACTACCTGGACGACCTGTACTACAGCTACGGGTACTATTTTGGGATGATACACGTAGATCCACGGGATGAAAATGCCATTTATATCTATGGAGTGCCAATCCTTAAATCTAAAGACGGAGGAAAAACCTTTACCTCCATTGATGGAGAAAATGTACATGCAGACCATCATGCTTTATGGATAGACCCCAATATGAGCGGACACATAATTGATGGCAACGATGGCGGGGTGAACATTACCTATGATGACGGGGAGCACTGGATGATAAGAAACAGCCCTGCTGTGGGCCAGTTTTATTCTGTGAATGTAGATCATGCCAAACCTTATAATGTTTATGGAGGGCTTCAGGACAACGGGGTTTGGATGGGCGCACATACCAGCGAGGCAAATCCGGGCTGGCAGGTAAACGGCAATTATCCTTATAAACGATTAATGGGCGGAGATGGAATGCAGGTAGAAATTAACAGTAACAATCCGCAAATTGTGTACACAGGTTTCCAGTTTGGAAATTATTTCAGAATTAATCGCGAAACCGAGGAACGTAAATACATCCAACCTAAGCATAACCTGGGAGAAAAGCCATACCGTTTCAACTGGCAAACCCCAATATTGCTCTCTCCACACAACCAGGACATTCTTTATATGGGCAGCAACAAATTGCTTAGAAGCATGAACCAGGGCGATGACTGGACCGTAATTTCAGAAGATCTTACTGCCGGAGGAAAAGAAGGCAATGTTCCTTATGGCACACTCTCGACAATAAGTGAATCCCCATTGAAGTTTGGGCTTATTTATACCGGGAGCGATGACGGGCTTGTTCAGGTAACCAAAGACGGCGGTGGCAGCTGGAACAATATCAGCTCCGGGCTTCCTGAAAATTTATGGATTTCCCGCGTTATTGCTTCTGAACATAAAGAAGAACGGGTTTATGTAACGCTGAATGGTTATCGCTGGGACGATTTCACACCTTACATATATGTTTCTGAAGATTACGGCAACACCTGGAAAAATATTGCAGGAAACCTGCCGCTCGCGCCGGTAAACGTTATTCGTGAAGATCCTGAAAATGAAGATATACTATATGTAGGCACAGATGATGGGGTTTACCTCTCGTTTGACCAGGGCCGGGAATGGGAACCATTTAGCGCCGGCTTTGTGAATGTTCCGGTCCATGACCTGCGCATCCAGGAAGACCAAAATCACCTGATTGTTGCCACTCACGGACGCTCACTCTACCTGGCCGATATTTCGCCTATTTCTAAAATGAGTAAGGAAAAGATTTCCAAGAAGCTTTGGATTGCACCGGTGGCAGATATCCAGTTTTCTGCCAGGTGGGGCAACAGCTATAGCAATTGGCTGGATCCCTATACCCCGGAAACCGAGTTTACTTTTTATTCTGTTTCTTCGGGAACTGCAACCATAAATATTAAGGCTGAAAAAGGGCTCGTGCTTAAATCTTTTGAAGTGGAAGCCGAAAAAGGTTTTAACGAAGTAGATTACGATCTTTCCATTGCTCAAGAAAACTTAGCGCGTTTCAATAAAAACCTTGAAGAAAAAATTACTGCTTCAGAAGATGAAAAGTATTACCTGCCAAAGGGCAATTATACAATTGAAGTTAAAATGAAAGGTGATTCCGCTGAAAAATCTTTCAGCATTAAATAAAATTATTCATACAAATTTAAGCGGTTACGGAGCTTTTGGTTTTGTTGCTGTAATTGTTGTACCTGGTCCAGCAGCTGCTGCACTGCCTCTAAACCTTCAATATTGATGTGAAGGTCACGGTGGAGGCGCATCATTTTTTCAAAATTTCGCAAATGGTCGCAATGCACATACTGGGTCTCCTCCACCGTAACAATCTCAATGAGCCCGCTCTCGTGCAGCGAATGGATAAAAGTATGCTCCACCTGGTATTGTGTACAAATTTTCTCTGCCGGGATAAGTTCGTCTAAATTCATGAGCGTAATTTTTGAAGTTGCCTGAACAATTCTTTTTCCTTCTCGCTTAAACGGGTTGGCATTTTTACTTTGTAGGTGATGTACAAATCCCCGTACTGCCCCTCTTTTTTATACTTTGGAAAACCTTTTCCTTTCAATTTCACTTTTGTTCCCGGTTGGGTCTCCGGTTTTACCTTTAGTTTCGCTTTTCCGCTGAAAGTATCCACGGTAACTTCCCCTCCAAGAAGCGCAGTATACAAATCAATTTCTTCGGTACTGTAAAGATTTTCCTTTTCCCGCTTAAATTTTGTATCATTCACAATATTAAAAGTAAGAAACAGGTCTCCTTTTGGGCCGCCCTGTATGCCGGGAGCGCCGTGGCCTTTTATCTTGATGGTCTGGCCGTTTTCTACTCCCGCAGGAATAGTAAGCCTGATATTTTTACCATTTATGGTAAGTGTTTGCTTCTGGCTGGTATAAATATCGCTAAGATTTAGCTGAAGTTCAGCATTAAAATCCTGGCCTTTAAACTGCGGCCTTCTGCCCGCTCCCCTTGTTCTTGCTCCCCCTCCAAACATCTGCTCGAAAAAATCTGAAAAAGTATCGTCTTCAAAATTGCCTGAATACGTGTAGCCCTGGCCGCCACCAAAACCTCCAAAACCAGAACCTCCCGCAGCAGACTGTTGTTTCCTGGCCTCTTCAAACTGCTCGGCGTGCTTCCAGTCTTTTCCGTATTCATCATATTTTTTTCGTTTTTCAGGATCGCTCAACACTTCATTCGCCTCGTTTATTTGCTGAAATCTTGCCTGCGCCTCCTTATCATTTGGATGAAGATCTGGATGATATTTTCGCGCCAGCTTCCTGTATGCTTTTTTGATATCTGCCTGGCTTGCCGATTTATCAAGTTCCAATAATTTGTAGTAGTCTATAAATTCCATTGAAGAATAAGGTTTAAAATTTCTTCCGAAGAATTATTCAGCAGTTGAAATTAAGCATTTTAAGTATTTCACCACGTTAAGCTTTTGCAAAATGAAGAGGTATAAACTAATTAAGTCGCACAAAAAGTATCTACCTTAAAGACTTCGTTTTAAAAAGTTTGGAAAGCCTTCAGACTTTTTAAATTCGTTCTAAATAAGAGGGAATATAAGGTTTAATACTTGCCCAAAATAAGAATGAGACTTACTTTTGCGGTTAAATTTCTTAAAATTTCATAATGGGTGGTTTTCTCAATTCTACAATAGCAAGAAAATTTGCTATGGCCTTGTCCGGACTTTTTTTAGTCCTGTTCTTAGCTCAACATTTAATCATCAATTTGACTTCGGTTTTTGGCGCAGATGTTTTTAACCAGTTTTCCCATTTTATGGGAACTAATTTTTATGTGCAATTTTTACTTCAGCCGGTTTTAATTGCCGGTGTTATTTTTCACTTTATCCTGGGGTTTGTTCTGGAATATCATAACAGGCAGGCCAGGAATATTAAATATGTAAGTTTCAGGCCCAGCACAAATACCAGCTGGATGTCCCGAAATATGTTGTTTACAGGACTGGTGGTTCTGGCTTTTTTAGGGCTTCACCTTTACGATTTCTGGTTTCCGGAAATCACGCATAAATATTTTGAGACACATCCCGAGGATACCGCCAGATATTATCCTGAACTAATCGCGAAATTCCAGAGCCCAATAAGAACAGGTTTATATGTGCTATCTTTCATATTCCTGGCCCTTCACCTCTGGCATGGATTTTCATCTTCTTTCCAATCTGTAGGATGGCACAACAAATATTCTAAAGGATTAAGAGGTTTTACGGTGGCTTTTTCGATTATTGTTCCGCTGGGATTCATTTTCATAGCCCTTTTTCACTATTTTAATAACGTTTAATACGTAAGATTTATGGCAGTTTTAGATTCAAAAATCCCGGATGGACCTCTAGAGGAAAAATGGGAAAAACATAAAAATAACATTAATCTTGTTAACCCTGCTAACAAGCGTAACATCGATATTATTGTAGTGGGAACGGGATTGGCCGGCGGTAGTGCCGCAGCCACTTTAGCAGAATTGGGTTATAACGTAAAAACCTTCTGCTACCAGGATTCTCCAAGACGTGCGCACTCTATTGCGGCACAGGGAGGAATTAATGCATCAAAAAATTACCAGGGAGACGGAGATTCAGATTACCGCCTTTTTTACGATACTGTAAAGGGAGGCGATTACCGCTCGCGCGAGGCAAATGTTTATCGCCTCGCCCAGGTTTCAGGAAATATTATTGACCAATGTGTGGCACAGGGAGTTCCTTTTGCCCGCGAATATGGCGGATTACTGGACAACCGTTCTTTTGGTGGAGTTTTGGTTTCCCGTACCTTTTACGCCAAAGGACAAACCGGGCAACAGTTATTGCTAGGTGCTTATTCCGCTATGAACCGCCAGATTAACCGTGGAAAGATTCTTTCCTTTAACCGTCATGAAATGATGGACCTGGTACTGGTTGACGGAAAGGCAAGAGGAATTATAGCCCGTAACATGCTTACCGGCGAGCTTGAAAGACATTCGGCGCACGCAGTGGTACTGGCATCAGGAGGTTATGGGAACGTCTTCTATCTTTCCACAAATGCTATGGGAAGTAACGTTATGGCGGCCTGGAGAGCACACCGGAGGGGCGCTTATTTTGCCAATCCCTGCTATACGCAAATTCACCCCACCTGTATTCCGGTAACCGGAGACCATCAGTCTAAACTCACCTTAATGTCTGAATCTCTTCGGAATGATGGAAGGATCTGGGTTCCGAAGAAAAAAGAAGATGCAAAAACCATACGAGAAGGAAAAAAGAAACCGACCGATCTTTCCGAAGATGAAAGAGATTATTATTTAGAGCGACGTTATCCGGCTTTTGGTAACCTTGTACCTCGGGATGTGGCCTCCAGGGCCGCTAAAGAACGTTGTGATGCGGGATATGGCGTAAACAAAACCGGGGAAGCGGTTTATCTTGATTTCGCAACGGCTATCCAGCGTTACGGAAAAGAAAAAGCCTTTACCATGGGACATAAAAGTCCTTCCAAAGAAGAAATCACAAAATTAGGGAAAGAAGCGGTAGCGGCTAAATACGGAAACCTTTTTGATATGTATCAAAAGATTGTAGATCAAAATCCGTATGAAACGCCTATGATGATTTATCCTGCGGTGCATTATACCATGGGCGGACTATGGGTGGATTATAACCTGCAAACCACCATCCCGGGCTGTTATTCGGCCGGAGAAGCTAATTTTTCAGATCACGGTGCCAACCGCCTTGGAGCTTCTGCTCTAATGCAGGGACTTGCCGATGGTTATTTTGTGTTACCATATACTATTGGAGATTACCTATCTAAGGATATTGGAACAGGAAAAATTCCAACCGATTCTGCCGAATTTGACGCTGTGGAAAAAGATGTGAGGACACGTATTGAAAAACTGATGAATGCCGGGGGCAAGAACTCTGTAGATTCTTATCATAAAAAGCTGGGCCGCATCATGTGGGATAAATGTGGAATGGCCCGTAATGAGCAGGGACTAAAAGAAGCCCTGGAAGAAATTGCTGCTTTAAGAGAAGATTTCTGGAAAAATGTAAAAGTTCCCGGAACAGCAAACGGAAAGAACTCTGAACTTGAGAAAGCAGGCAGAGTGGCAGATTTCCTTGAACTGGGAGAATTGTTTGCAAAAGATGCCCTTCATAGAAATGAATCTGCCGGAGGACACTTCCGCGAAGAATATCAAACCGAAGAAGGAGAAGCATTAAGAGATGATGAAAATTTCAGGTATGTTGCCGCATGGGAATATACAGGAACTATAAGGGAGGCCAGACTTCATAAAGAAGAACTGGAATTCAACAATATCGAATTAAAAACAAGAAGTTATAAATAGAATTGAGATTTAAGTAGTGAGAATCTTGTTTACTCAATACTAAATACTCTATACTCAATACTTTTCGAGATATGAAGCTTAACTTAAAAATATGGCGCCAGGAAAATGCCAGTGCCAAAGGCAAAATGGTAGATTATCCAATAGACGGGATTGAAGACGATATGTCTTTTCTTGAAATGCTGGATGTGCTGAATGAAAGCCTCGTAAATAAAGGTGAAGAACCGGTGGAATTTGATCATGACTGCCGCGAAGGAATTTGCGGTTCCTGCTCCCTACAAATCAACGGCGAACCTCACGGGCCAGACAAGCTTATCGCCACCTGCCAGTTACACATGCGCTCCTTTAAAGATGGAGATACGATTGTAATTGAGCCTTTTAGGGCAAAAGCTTTTCCTGTGATCAAAGATTTAATTGTAGACCGCAGTGCTTTTGACAGGATTCAGCAGGCCTGGGGATATATTTCTGTGAATACTTCAGGGAATACCGTAGATGCCAATGCCACTCCAATTGAAAAATCCAATGCCGACGCTTCTTTTGACGCAGCAACCTGTATTGGATGCGGAGCCTGTGTGGCGGCCTGTAAAAATGCCAGCGCCATGCTGTTTACCTCTGCAGTGGTTTCAAAATATGCCTTACTTCCGCAGGGAGAAGTTGAAGCTACCGAGCGTGTAAAAGCAATGGTAAGGCAAATGGATGCTGAAGGCTTTGGGAACTGTACCAATACCGGCGCATGTGAAATTGAATGCCCTAAAGGAATTTCTTTAGAGAACATCGCCAGGATGAACCGTGAGTTCATGAGAGCTACCACTAAAGGATAAACCTTTACTTCAAATAGAAATCAATCCCGGATTCTTTCAGAATTCGGGATTTTTTATGCATCTTAATTAAAAAATAACCATGCCTGATTTTAGGAATCTCCCTTCAAAATTACCAACAGCAAAAACGAGTATTTTTTCCGTGATGAGTCAGTTGGCAAGAAAGCACAATGCCATAGACCTGTCACAGGGCTTTCCCAATTTTGATACCGATCCTAAGCTTAAAGAACTGGTTTTTAACGCCATGAAGGAAGGTTATAATCAATATCCTCCTATGAATGGCGTGCCTGAATTAAGGGAACAGATCTCCGACAAAATTGAAGCTTTATACGGAGTAAGATACAAAGTGGATTCTGAAATTACGCTAACAGCCGGTGCTACCGGCGCTCTCTACGATGCAATAACGGCCTTTGTAAATAAGGGAGATGAAGTGATTGTTTTTAAACCAGCTTACGACAGTTATGAACCCACTATAAAATCTAATGGCGGCAAACCCGTGCTGGTACAAATGAAGGGAAAAGATTTTAAAATCGACTGGCAGGAAGTAAAGGAAAAAATAAATAACAGGACCAAAATGCTCATTATTAACACCCCGCACAATCCAAGCGGCACTGTTTTTACAAAAGAAGATATGCAGCAACTGGAAGCGCTGCTTAAGGGAACAGATATTATCCTGTTAAGCGACGAGGTTTATGAGCATATTATTTTTGACGCTATTGAACATCAAAGCGCCTCGCGTTTCCCAGGTTTAGCGGAAAGGGCTATAGTTTGTTCTTCATTTGGAAAAACTTTCCATAACACCGGCTGGAAAATGGGCTATTGCGTGGCGCCTGAAGAATTGATGAAGGAAATTTGGAAAATACACGAGCTTACCGCTTTCTGTGTAAATCATCCCATGCAAAAAGCTTTTGCTGAATACCTGAAAAATCCGGAAAATTACCTCAACCTGGGCAGCTTTTATCAGGAGAAAAGAGACAAATTTTTGAAGCTTTTGCAAGGTTCCAAATTTACCGGAATCCCGGCGAAAGGCACCTATTACCAGGTTTTAAATTATGCTGAAATCACTACAGAAAAGGACACGGAGTTTGCTGAACGTTTAACCATAGAGCACCACCTTGCCTCCATTCCTGTTTCCGTTTTTAATTTTGAACAGAAGGATAACAAACAGCTAAGGTTCTGTTTTGCTAAAACCGATGAAACTTTAGAAAAAGCAGCTGAAATTCTTCATAAATTTTAAATATAATCCACCTTAGGATTTTACAATTTTCCTGACAGAATATCCCCGAATGACAATTAAGATCAATAATAACCATTTTCAATTTCATCCTTGCGGCACGGCTTACTGGCAGGAACAGGATATGTTGCTTATTAGCGATGTACACCTTGGTAAAATAAGCCATTTCAGGAAATTTGGAAGCGCGGTTCCGCATAAGGCAATTTCAAAGAATTTTGATGAATTAAATGCGGTTACCAATCGCTTTCAGCCCGGGAAGGTGTGCTTTCTGGGAGACCTTTTCCACAGCGTGATGAACCGGGAATGGGATTTATTTGAGTACTGGAGCAAATCTGTTTCCGCAGAAATTATTCTTGTCGCGGGAAACCATGATGTAATTTCCCCGATCAAATATGAAGAAATTGGCATCAGTATATTTAAAGAATTAATAATTGACAATTTTCTCCTCACGCACCATCCTGAAGAAAGAGAAGGTTTTTTTAATATTTGCGGCCATATCCACCCGGGTTTCAGGTTAAGGGGAAGAGGGCGGCAGGTACTGAAGCTGCGCTGTTTTTACAAATCGCCGCATCAGCTTATCCTTCCGGCATTTGGAGAATTTACCGGAAACTACATGATGCAGCCGGAAAAAGAAGACAAGGTATTTGCAATCACAAAAAATGAAGTAATTTTAATAGCATAAATTAAGAAGAAATTATGGCAAAAAGATATGCAATTCTCAACCTTATCTCTGTAATTATTGCCATTTTCGCCAGCTATTACACCCAGGCTGTAGAACTTAACGGCAATACCATGCAAAGCCTGAGTGAAAAATATTTTAATCTTTTCACTCCTGCGGGTTACGCTTTTTCTATCTGGGCAATAATTTATCTTGCGCTTTTGGCGTACTGCGGATTTCAGCTTTACCGGGCCTTTAAAAACAAAGATACAGAAGATATCCTCGCAACCGGCCCCTGGTTCGCCATCGCTAATTTCTGCAATGCCGCCTGGATCTTTGCCTGGTTTTATGAAGCCACGGGGCTTTCCGTAATTATCATGCTGATTATTCTTCTTTCACTGATAAAAATAATCTTGAACACCAATATGGAACGATGGGACGCCCCATTAACGACTATCGCTTTTGTATGGTGGCCCATTTGTTTTTACTCCGGCTGGATTGCCGTGGCAACTATCGCCAATATTGCAGCGTACCTTTCAAAAATAGAATGGGACGGCTGGTTTTTAAACGAAGTGCAATGGACAATTGTAATGATTGCTGTGGCAACAATTCTTAATCTTGCCATTATCTACACCCGCAACATGAGGGAATTCGCCCTTGTTGGGGTATGGGCCCTTGTGGCCATTTATGTAAGACATTCTGCAGAAAATGAAAGCATTGCGTGGGCCGCGATAATAGGAGCAGTAATTCTCTTTTTAGCCGCCGGTTATCACGGGTATAAAAATAAAGAAACAAGTCCGCTGGCTAAGATGAAGAAGTCCTGAGCTATTTTAAATTCTAAATTTTGAATTTTGACATCAGCATAAATCTTTTTTAAAGACAGGAAATAGGAAATTAAGAATGGGAAAATTTAGCCTATGTTGCGGAATCAAACCTACAGAATTCAACATTCAGCATTCAACATTCAGCATTCAAAATTCAAAATAACAATCTACAGCATTCCCTGTATATCATTTCCCCAGGTAGGATAGCCAAAAATCACATTCCTGACTGCCTCGCAGTCCATCTCTGCAGCCATAGCCATCGCAAAAAGGTTAATCACTTCGGCGGCTTCAGGACCTACTAAATGTGCGCCCAGGATTTTGCCAGTTTTCGTGTCTACAATGGTTTTATAAGCATACACTTTTTCGTTGATGCGCTTGGCATTAAACCAGTCCGATACCCGCTTATTTTCCACACGAATTTCATAATCCTTTTTCGCATCTTCTTCGGAAAGTCCTACGGAAGCAAGATTTGGTAGTGTAAAAACCACGGAAGGCTGTGGGGCATAACTGGCTTTTCCAGGATTGTTTTTGTTTATGATATTAGCAGAAACTATCTGCCCTTCTTTTGACGAAAGCGGTGTTAAAGGCAGGCCTGCACTCGCAGCCACATCGCCACAGGCATAAACAGATTTATTAGTGGTGTTCTGTAAATGTTCATTTACCTCAATTCCTTGTTTTGAAAAAGCCACATTTCCTTTTTCCAGGTCAAGTTCTTCTATTGAAGGAACGCGGCCGGCGGTGTTAAAAACCATTTCAGCCTTAACTTCGATTTCTTTTCCAGCCTGTTTAGCTTTAACCCTGTAGTTTTTCCGCAGCTTTTCAACTTCGAAAACTTCAGCATTAAAAATAAAATTAATCCCCAGATCTTCGGAAGCCTTTTGAAGATGAGCTACCATATCTTCATCAAAATTGGTAAGAATTCGCGGTGCAAATTCCACCACGGTCACTTTCACTCCCATTCTCGCGGCAATATGGGCAAATTCCATCCCTATATATCCGGCTCCTATAAACATCATGGTATCAGGCAGCTCTTTCAATTCCAGAAAGTCATCGCTGATAAGTGCATGCTCTTCCCCTGGAATATTTAGCGGCATTGGCTTATTTCCTGTTGCAATTACGATTTTCTTTGCTTTTACCGTCTTTCCTTCTACAGAAAGTGTGTTTTCATCCAGAAATATAGGCGACTGGTGGTACATTTCAATTTCCAGCTCCTCCAAATCATTTTCAGTCGCAGCAGGAATAGCGCTGGTAAAAGTTTCTTTAAATGCCATTAAATCTTCCCAGCTTACTTCAGGCATTTTAGTGATCCCCTTACCCTTCATCTTTTCAGCACGGTCAAGAATTTCAGTTAGTCCAAACAATACCTTTTTGGGATCGCAACCGCGGTTGGCACAGGTGCCGCCAAATTCACGATTATCGGCAATGGCTACCTTAAGCCCTTCAGCAGCACAATTTGTGGCAACAATTTTGCCGGCCGTCCCGGTGCCAATTACAAAAACATCAAATTCCCTGACTCCCATTCAATTAAATATATTTCACCACTCCGCCGTCTACTCTTAGAGAAGACCCGTTTGTAGCTGAAGCTAGAGGACTGGCAATATATGCCACCATATTTGCAACTTCTTTAGGGTCGGCGAACCGCTGGATAATGGAAGTTGGCCTTACCTCATTAAAAAATTCCTTCTGAAATTCTTCTTTAGATTCATCCTCAGGAACAGTTTCCTCCAAACCATCAGAAAAAGTTGGGCCAGGCAGCACACTGTTTACAGTCACATTGCTGCCTTTAGTGGTTTCAGCAAGGCCCCGGGAAATAGCAAGCTGTGCGGTTTTGGTCATTCCGTAATGGATCATTTCCACCGGGATATTAAATGCGCTTTCACTGGAAATAAAAATAATCCTGCCCCAGTCACGCTCCAGCATTCCAGGTAAAAATGCCCTGGAAAGCCGCACTCCGCTAAGCACGTTTATTTCGTAAAAAGTTTTCCAGTCTTCGTCGGTAATGTCCATAAAATCTTTATTGCCAAAAATCCCAACATTATTCACGAGAATATCCACATCTCCCACTTCAGCAATAAGGCCTTTAATCTCTTCAGGTTTGGAAAAATCGCAGACTATACCTTTAACCTCTGCGGAAGAAATTTCTTCTTTTATTTCAGCTAAGCCTTTATCCACCGAATCCTGCGAGCGGCCATTTATGATTACATTGGCCCCTTCTGAAGCCAATAATTTGGCAATTGCCAGGCCTATCCCCTTGGTAGAGCCTGAAATAAATACCTGTTTATCTTTTAGTTGTAAATCCATCTATTTTCTTTTGTGATTTAGCGTCCAGCGCGAACCGGTTATATTCAAGGTGAAACAGCAGGAAAAATATGAACAATGCATAGAGCATTTGTGTTCCCACGGCGCCCCAATCCTCTTTTAATCCGCTGCCAAAAATGAGTAGCATAATAAGAATGGCTGCTGCCGCGAGTACCTGCTTTGTCTTAAAACCAAGAAGGATCAAGGCTCCAATAATTAATTCAAAAAATGGCAAAACATAGCCAAAGGCTTCGGCAATTACTGCAGGCAATAAAGTTCCTTCAAAGCCTGATGCCAATCCTTTAGCGAAAGCTTCCAATTTTGGAATACGCACCAGGCCATGCATAAAAAAGTTAAGGCCCAGGGTAATCCTGGCAAGAATATAAGCAAGCTGCTGGCTGGACATGAATAATTTTTCCTGAAAATAACCAAGCTATTGAACTTCCTGTGTTATGAAAATGGTAAAACTTATGCTTCAACAGAATAGTTAAAAATATGTTGAGGTGTTGGATGACAAAATATCAGGAATTATCTTTGCGGGAATGAGTAAATCTGCTATTGCCCAAAGCTTTGCACAATCCCTGCCACAGCAGGAATTGCAAAACGCCATTGCCTCTTTCGATTTTTCCAAAGATTCCGGTAGAGGGAAACTTCATCTAAAAGGCCTTGTTGGCTCCTCGCTTTCTTTTGTGGTTGCCAACGCTTTTAAAGAATCCGAAAACCCGTTCTTGCTGGTTTTTAATGATAAAGAAGAAGCCGCGTATTACCTGAATGACCTGGAACAGCTTATTGGTGAAAAACATGTGCTTTTTTATCCCGGCAGTTACCGCAGGCCATACCAGATTGAAGAGACCGATAATGCCAATGTCCTGCTTCGGGCTGAAGTTTTAAACCGCATCAATTCCCGAAAAAAACCCGCGGTAATTGTTACTTATCCCGATGCGATTTTTGAAAAAGTGGTTACCCGGAAGGAACTGGACAGAAGCACATTAAAAATTGCCGTTGGCGACGAACTCTCCATAGATTTTGTAAATGAAGTTTTGTTTGAATACAAATTCAAACGGGTGGATTTTGTTACCGAACCCGGGGAATTTTCAGTGCGGGGAGGGATTATTGACGTGTTTTCCTTTAGCAATGATGAGCCTTACCGCATCGAATTTTTTGGAGATGAAGTAGACAGCATCAGGAGTTTTGATGTGGAAACCCAGCTTTCTACAGATAAGGTGAAGAAAATCTCCATTATGCCGAATGTGGAAAACAAACGCCTGGACGAGGTGAGAGAGAGTTTTCTGAAATATATCTCGGCAAATACGATTGTTTTTGTAAAAAACCTGGACCTTTTTTCGGCACAACTCGATAAACTCTTCAGCAAAGCCGAAGAAGCCTTTAAAAAACTTTCAGAAGAAGTAAAGCATAGCGCGCCGGTAGAACTTTTCTGCAATGCTGAAATTATCAAAAAACAGCTGCTGGATTTCGCGGTCGTAGAGCTCAGCAACCAGCCATTTTTAAAAAATGCGGCGGCAAATAATGGTAAAAGTATTGAATTTAACACCAAGCCCCAGCCTTCTTTCAACAAGCAATTTGATTTACTAATTGATAATCTTATTGAAAACCAGGAAAACGGCTACACCAATTATATTTTTTGCGTAAGTGAGCAGCAGGCGAAACGATTTCATGATATTTTTGATGACCAGGAACGGGAAGTAAAGTATCAAACTATTGTCCTCTCCATGTTCCAGGGTTTTATAGATGAAGATGCCAGGAATGTTTGTTATACCGATCATCAGATTTTTGAGCGGTATCATAAATTCCATTTAAAAAATGGCTACGCCAAAAAGCAGGCGATCACATTAAAGGAACTTACCAACCTGGAAGTAGGCGATTACGTCACCCATATTGACCACGGAATTGGAAAATTTGGCGGGCTCCAGAAAATTGATGTGGAAGGCAAAATGCAGGAAGCCATTAAGCTGATTTACGGGGAACGCGATATTTTGTACCTCAGCATCCACTCGTTACACAAAATTTCAAAATATAACGGAAAGGACGGCAAACCGCCCAAAATCTATAAACTGGGAAGCAACGCGTGGAAAAATCTTAAAAATAAAACCAAAGCACGGGTTAAGCATATCGCTTATAACCTTATTGAATTATATGCCAAACGAAGGCTGCAAAAAGGTTTTGCCTACGGGCCAGATTCCTATTTACAGCACGAACTGGAGGCATCCTTTATTTATGAGGACACACCAGACCAAAGCACGGCAACACAGGTGGTAAAGGAAGATATGGAAAACGAGCGGCCTATGGACCGACTGGTTTGTGGGGACGTTGGCTTCGGAAAAACGGAAGTTGCCATTAGGGCAGCCTTTAAAGCAGTGGATAACGGCAAGCAGGTAGCTGTTCTGGTCCCAACCACTATTCTCGCTTTTCAGCACCACCAGACTTTTTCTGAAAGATTAAAAGATTTTCCGGTTACTGTAGAGTACCTTAACAGGTTTAGGACTGCAAAAGAGCGCCGGGAAACTCTGGCCGATCTGGAAAGTGGCAAAGTAGATATTGTCATTGGGACGCACCAGCTCGTAAATAAAGCAGTGAAATTTAAAGATCTGGGACTGCTCATTGTAGATGAAGAACAGAAATTTGGAGTTGCCGTTAAGGATAAGCTTAAAACGATAAAGGAAAATGTAGATACTTTAACGCTCACGGCAACGCCAATCCCACGTACGCTTCAATTCAGCTTAATGGCTGCTAGGGATTTATCTACCATTACCACTCCGCCCCCAAACCGTTATCCCATAGAAAGCAGCGTGATACGATTTTCCGAAGAAACCATTCGCGATGCTGTTTCCTATGAAATTCAGCGTGGCGGGCAGGTTTTCTTTATCCATAACCGCATAGAAAATATTAAGGAAGTGGCGGGAATGATCCAGCGGCTGGTGCCCGATGCCCGCATTGGTATTGGCCACGGACAAATGGAAGGAAAAAAACTGGAAAGGTTAATGCTGAGCTTTATAAATGGGGAATTTGATGTTTTGGTTTCTACTACTATAGTGGAAAGCGGGCTGGACGTAACCAATGCTAACACTATTTTTATCAATAATGCCAATAATTTCGGGCTTTCGGACCTGCACCAGATGCGGGGGCGCGTGGGCCGAAGCAACAAAAAAGCATTTTGCTATTTTATCACTCCGCCATATTCTGCAATGACTGAAGATGCCAGAAAGCGAATGACGGCGCTGGAACAATTTTCTGAACTTGGCAGCGGCTTTAATATCGCCATGAAAGATCTTGAAATTCGAGGAGCGGGCGATTTGCTGGGGGGCGAACAAAGCGGATTCATCAACGAAATTGGTTTTGACACGTATCAGAAAATCCTGAACGAAGCTATAGAAGAACTCAAGGAAAATGAATTCCAGGAGCTCTACAGTGAAACCGAAAATGTGGAGGACAAAATTTTTGTGAAAGACACGCAAATTGACACCGATTTTGAAATTCTCTTCCCCGATGATTATATCAATAATATTTCGGAAAGGCTGAACCTATATACCCAACTTAACAATATTGCTTCGGAAGAAGAACTGCAGAAATTTGAGGCCGAACTTACCGACCGTTTTGGGGAACTTCCCACGCAGGCAGTTGACCTGCTGAACAGCGTGCGCATTAAATGGATCGCTTCAAAAATAGGGCTGGAAAAAGTGGTACTGAAACAGGGCAAAATGATTGGTTATTTTATTGCCGACCAGCAGTCCAGGTTCTATCAGACTAATGCCTTTACCAAAGTACTTCAATATGTGCAAACGCACCGCAACAAATGCACAATGAAGGAGAAGAAGACCCGCGCCGGACTGCGCCTGCTGCTCACCTTTGATAAAATAACTTCTATAGAAGCCGCTTTAAAAGTTTTGGAACCACTCGATTTCAGGGTGAAGAAAGAGGAAGATGTAGAGGCTTAAACAGTTTTTAAAATTTTCTCCGGCCTACCAAAAGTTTATCGAAAAATTTGAAGTGAAAGACTGTAAAATTTTAGGTTGTTTGAGCCTGACCCTTTTCTTTTTTTATGAATTACAGTGGCGAGTTTCTAAAATTTAGGTGCTGAACAAAAAATTTAGACAAGCCTTAATAAGGCTGGATCTTTTTGGTTCTTTTTTGGGCGATGCAAAAAAGAAAAAGTTCACAAGAAGATTTGTACTGAAAATCATTTTGAAATTTATTAGGACAGAAATGATTTAAACCCTAAAATTCCCTTAATCGGGCTGCCCATCTTTTCCGCATTTTCTATCTTAAAGAAGATTTTTAGTTAATCCGGAAAAATATGCGCCAGCTTACAATTAAAATTCCGAAAGGGCATAAAGAAAAGGTTTTAGATGCCGTTTCAGAATTTAAGGGTAAAAATACCATCAACCTTTCTTCAGAAAAAGAAGATGTTTTTCTTATTTACCTACCCAACAACAAGGTGGACGAATTTTTACAGAAGCTGGACGCTTTTGAAGAACCAGAAATAAGTTTAATCCCGCGCGGTGTCATTACGCTTTATCCTCCCGCATCTGAAGCACCGGAGCAGGTAGCCGATGTAAAACCCAAAAGTTCCATGGAAATTTATTTGGGTGGGATACAGAGTGTGGGCTCAATTTTTGGCCTTATAGGCTATTCTTTTGCAGCGGGAATCATTGTATGGATTGGCCTTTACACCACTACTACTTACTTATTGATTGCAGCGATGCTGGTAGCACCTTTTGCCGGGCCGGCCATGAATGCGGCCCTGGCCACTGCAGCAGGCAAAATGCCTCTTTTAAAATCCAGTCTTTTCCGATATGGTTTGGCCATTGGCACAGGAGCCCTTACCAGTTTTTTGCTTACCGTAATTTTTCCTCTTGAAACCCTCACACCACTAATGATAGAGGTGAGCCATGTGTCAAAAGTATCTTTGCTCCTGCCGCTTATTTCCGGGTTTGCCGGGGGAATAAATATATGCCAGTCGGAGAGAGATAGCCTCGTCTCTGGCGCTGCCGTGGGTATTCTGGTGGCCGCTTCTCTTGCGCCGCCGGTGGGACTGGTAGGTGTGGGATTGTATTTAATGGACTGGGGAATTGTTACCAGCAGTGCCTTTAAGATCATATTGCAGCTTTTCGGGATTCATCTGGCCGCGACTCTCGTATTTTATTTCTACGGAAAAGTAACTCCCCACGGAATTCGCTTTTTAAAAGGAAGCAGGAAAATGATGCTCATCACCAGTGCAATAGCATTTACTGGAATTATTGTCATGATGTTCTGGCAATTTAGTCAGCCGCCATTCCTGCGGAAGGCAAGCATGAATACCGAACTTACCGAAGCGCTGGACAAGCGTCTTAAAGAGCTGGATTATATAAGAATTATTAACAAAAATGTGGTTTTTACCAACACGACCATTAACGGGGAGCCTACGGTGAATTTCCAGGCCACTGTTTTACCCAAAGACACGGTTATTTCTGATGAGGCTTTAAAATCGGCTATTATCCAGCATTTAAAAGAAAGTCTTAACTATCAAGAAGATAATCTTCATAAAGTTTATGAAATAGGGGTGGTAAGGGAATAATTTTAATGGATTATCTTAAAGGCTCTTTTCATCTTTATAACGTGAATCCCTCACGCTTTCTACTTCTTTGGTAATTTCTTCCAGGCCTAATTTGTCTGCTGAATTAGATCGTATTTTTTTAAGAAGATCTCCAAAATCAGTTGTATTTTCTTTCCTGATTTTGATCAGGTCCCTATCAGCTAAATCTTTCAATAATTTTTTAGTTTTTGGATCCAATATGTCAATTCGAATTGTTTCCATTTAATATATTTTCTAAAAGTAGTAAATATTTTCTTCTCAATTTTCTCTACCCAAAGGGATTATTTTAAAAATTTATCTCTAAAAGTTAATTTTGGGATAGAAAGCTCCTGATTTAATTAGAAAAACCCGTCACCCTCAAATTATCCACATCATAAGTGGTGGTTTTATCGGGAATTCCTCCAAGATAATGAAACCCAAAATGAACAGTACCTTCAAGACAGGAAATATCAATTTTTGTATTGGTGTAGGCAATGGCATTCTGGCTGGAAGGCCCTACCGGGATATTCGCCTCCAGAAGCTGCCAATCTGTTGTAAGCGGGTTACCGGTAAAATTGGTAGTAACATACATATTCAAAATCGTGGCATTATCAAAAGAAGCCATTACATCTGCAGAAAACACTTCGCCCCTTGTTGAATCAAGCTCAATTCCCGGAGTTACCAACCAGGCTTCCAGAAGATTTTCGGTAGTGTTGTATGCTGAAATCCTAAAATAACGATTCCCATTCCTGGTGCCCGGCTTAAATTTTTCACTGCCGCCACTAACATTCACATTGCGCCACCCGCGACTGGCCAATGCGGTTAACGTGGTAACTTCGGTAAAATCTTCACTAAATATTACCTCCGGCCCTTCAGCAATATTCCCTGCACATTTAAAAAATTCAGGATCACATCTTTCTCCTGAAAAATCTAAACCTTCCGGAGAATTCAGCACCAACACGTAAAAATCGTCATAAAAATCCCTGCTTAGAACGGCCTTTACACTTCCGGATTCCTGCGGAAGCAATAAAGATTTGAAGTCCGCAAAACTGCTTGTACTTAAGGTAGTCGTAGAACCCGATTCGCAGCTTTCCAGCTGCCGGGTTCCATCATATTCATCTATATTTTCTGAAGCAAAAGAAAAAATATGCTCGTCCCTTACCAGGTTTCGGTTAAATTGTACATGATCTACCTGCACGTAAAGGTTTTTATAATTTTCGCTGAAGTCGGTAATTTTTAATTTTAGTGGAACTATTTCCGCGGTTATTTCAGAGCGTATGAGATGCTCATCAATTAAAGAATTGGGAATGGCCACCACATCTCCCCTATTCTGAATCCCAAGCTGAAGCACCCCGTTGTTGTACCATAAGCTTAGTCCGTCTAACTTCACAAAAACCTTTCTTCCAAAGTTGAAAGTATCGTGCAGGGAATTGTCATCTACCAAAATTACAATTCCCGCGGTTGGGTTTTCCGGTTTGTCCTGAAGTACAAGCTCTTTATAAAAATTCCCACCTTCATCACTAGACACCACATAAGCTTCAAAATAAGTATCGGTATCCCGGAAAGTGTAAATTTCACCAGTTTCAGCATTAAAATTTCCCTTGACCGCTGTAATGCCGGTTAGATTTCCATCTACTGTAATTTCACTTTCCTGAATCTCCGGCAGGTCGAAATCATCGGTTTGAACGCAGGAATTTAGAAGAATGAGCATTATCAATCCAGGAACAGACTTCAGGTAAAATTTCCTTCCTCTTCCTAAAAAGACATAACCAGTCTTAAGGGTTTTTAACCGGGAGTTTTTCCAAATTTCAAATATATAATTGTCCAACATTAACTTATAATCTCTCATATTTCATGATTTTTAATCACATTCAAATTCCCCGATCTTTCCTGTAAGGTCTTTAGGACCATTGGTCCTTCTGCAAACTAACCTGTAAAAATTAGCATCTGTTCTACCTGTTTCATACCTACGAGGTTTTGGAAACCTCGCAGGAGAAGTTTGTTCTAAAACCATCAGCCTTTCCTGCAAGGTCTTTGGACCTTGTAGGTATCTTAAAACCTGAGGCCACAGTTTCTTCTGATATAATCTCTTTTCGCTATAAATCGCCATCTCTTCTAAAATTCCATATTTCATTCTTTAGTCAATTTATGCTTCCTAATAAACCTACGAGGTTTTGGAAAACCTCGTAGGAGAAATTTGTCCCGAAAACATCAGCCTTTCCTGCAAGGTCTTTTGGACCACATAGGTATTTAGAACCTGAGCTCGTTCTTTTTTGATTTCAGTTTCTTCTGATATAATTTCTTTTCTCTATAAATCGCCATCTCTTCTAAAATTCCTATTTCAAGCTTCAGTCAGCTTCATGATTCCTAATATACCTACGAGGTTTTGGAAACCTCGCAGGAGAAGTTTGTTCTGAAACCATCAGCCTTTCCTGCAAGGTCTTTTGGACCTTGTAGGTACTTCTGCGAATTAACCTGTATTAGCATCTATTCTACTTGTTTCTTACCTACGAGGTTCTAAATCCCTCGCAGGACTTTCAAAATCTTACATAAAAATTTACATAATACGTGCTGCCGTTACCATACCAGTAGCGGGAGCCAAAAAGCGGCTGATCTCTTTCATAATCTTCCTTCAGGCTTAAAAAATTAGCATTGCGGGATTGTTCAAAGCCCCCTGTTTTGTACAAGACATCAAAAATATTATTCAGGCTGCAGAAGAAACCCAGGTAGTATTCCTTAATCCTCCAGGACTTACCGCCTATCGTGTTCACGAGAATATAATCTTGAAATTGTTCCTGCCTTAGCATCTCCCGCGCCAGCTGTTCATCATAACTTAAAATCGGCAGCCCGTCTACATCTGTTCTGAAATTTGCCGTTCTGCTTAGCGGACTCACATCGGCAAAGCCATGAGAAAAGAAATTTACCGTGGCTCCAAACCACCAATAATCGGGATCACGATACTCAAATCCAATTTGCGCCGCACGTTGCGGGCCGCCGGCTATGTGATAATTTTTTAAATACGACCGGCCGTAATCCACCGCACTTTCAAAATTGCTGGAAGTGAGGTAAAGATGCGGATTATTGGTATAAATATACTGCCCGATTGCCGCCGCTGCCTTTAATTTGATGGTGGAAGTGAGCTGACTTTCAGCGCCAAATTCTAATCCAAAATGTTGCTTATCAATGTCAGTTAAAACTTCCTGTACAAAAGCTGTTGTGCCGGTTCGGCCTAATCCGGAAAGTCCGTCGGCATAATAAAAAGAGATTTCGGTGGCGTCAAGAATTTCAGCATAATAGCCGGTAAGCCGGAGATTAAGTTTGGGAGATCGGAAGCGATAACTTAAATCGCCAAATTGCAGCGTTTCGCTTTCCAGGCCTTCAAGCACTTCATTATTTTGCCGTGAATTAGAAAAAGAATTGCGCAGGTTTGGAGCTTTGGTGTAATAAGCGGCATTTAAAGTAATAAGATGTTTTCCAGAGAATTTATAAGTTCCACCAGCTTTCGCACCAAAATTGGTAAAATTGAGGAGCTCACTTTTTCCTAAAGAATTTTCAGGATAGGTTCCATTTTGAAAAATCCCGATTCGCTGATAAGTGGTATTTGAAAGATTACCCGCAAAATAAAAATCAATCCTATTGAATTTAAACTGAATTTGAGTGAAAGCTTCGGCTATTTTCGCCTCCAGTTCGTAATTGTATTTAAACCTGTCTCCTTCGCCAACAATATTATTCCTGTTCTGAAGGTCGCTTTGAGCGGCATCGGCTTCAGTAATTTCCGCAGTTCCTTCCGCGAAAAAATCGATATCCAGATATCCCGTTCCGCCTAAAAGGTCTTTAACCGCAGCATAATTTTCACTTTTTAAAGAAGTATAACTAGCTTTTGCATTCAGTTCAATATTTTCTTTAAGTCTTGCTGTAAGTATGGAATTGGCGGTAACAGAGCGATCATCATTGCGGTCTTCAGCAATAACATAAATTGCATTTCCTCCGGCTTCAGCAGAACTAATATTTGCCGCATACACAGCAGGCCAGTCTATTTGGCCATTTTCAGTGAATTCCTGCTGCGCCCGATACGCCGATTCATAATTGGTATTATCATTAAAACGCAGGAAATAGCTGGGGAGCTTTTGATAATATGCAGGATCTGGATTTGCACCGCCCCCGATATAACTTTCCTGTCCATTGAAAACCGACAGATTTGTCCCCCCAAAATCTATCCGCGAATTACCAACGCTACCAAACTGATACGAAAGATTATTATTGAGCTGAACTTTATCTGAAAGTTGCCAGAAATGGTTCAGCATAAAAACCGGCTCTTTAATTTCCCTGATCCTGGAATTGCGGATCTCCCCATCCTGATAGCCCCAGAAGGAATTGTAACGGCGGTCTTTCAGCTCAAAAACCTCTTCAGTATTTGCTGAAGATTTTCCGCGAATGTTAGGAGTGTAAAAACCGGTGAAGTTGATGGAATGCCTTGAATTCAGCTTTTTTTCCACTGCCAGGAAAAAGGAATTGGCATCATAAACCGTCCCGTCTACATATCCTTCTTCAGCAAACCTTTTTGCGACTGAAACAGAGTACCACCAGCTGTGGGGCTGTTCGCCGGAATTATAGGTGGCCATGACCCTGCCGGTATAACTGCGGTTTGATGCTGCGTAAGAAATACGTCCTCCAGCTCCAAATTCAGATGCCCGCATGATGATATTCGTGGTGCCGGCCAGGCCTCCAAAGCTCACTTCAGAAGGAGAAGTTCCCATAGAAAAAATCTGGGAACGCTGCACATCGTTGAGCCCGCCCCAGTTGCTCCACTGCGGCCTGCCATTAAAAATTTTATTCATTTCTATACCATTAATGAGCAATTTCCCCTGCTCACTATCAAAACCCCTTGGCCGGAAAAAGGTGGCACTGAAGTCAAAGGCCGCTGCATTTAAAAAAACGTCTCTGGAGGCCTGAAGGAGTCCGGAGAGATTATCGTAGCTTCCCTCCTCTTCATTAAGTTCGCTATCGGAAAGGTTTATGGTATTCATTTGCCTCTGCTCTTCAGAAAAATTGGGAGTGAGTAAAATAAGACCAAAGTCCTTACTACTGTTTTCAATCACAATGGGAATCCGCTGTATCTCATAGCCCGATTTTGTTAAAACTAAAACCTGGTTTCCTTCCGGAATTTCTTCAGAAGTAAACATAAACTGGCCTGCGGCATCAGTTTCTGTTTCCAGAAAGGTGCCTTCAATTAAAATTTTAACCGAAGTGATTGCTTCCAGTGTGTAGCTATCTGCCACACTACCTTCTATGGAAGCCGACTGCGAAGTTGAAATGTAGGGAAACCAATTAAGCAGCAGAATCAGAATTAATTTTTTTCCCATTCATGCATAAAAAGCAGACGAATATAAATAATTAATTCATATAACTTTCATACTTTCAATAACTTAAAAGCACTATTTTTCTTACTAAATGAAAAAATGTATTCGCCCGTATTTATTGGGTATTTTGATTATCGCCATTTTCTTTCCGGTTCAAATCACGCTGGGGCAGGAAACCAGATCCTACGATATTTTAACTGTGGCATTCTATAATGTGGAAAATTTATTCGATATTGAAAATGATCCCTTTACTTTTGATGATGACCGCACGCCTACCGGAAAGGATTTTTGGACTGAGGAAAAGTACCGCGATAAAATTGCCAATATAAGCAAAGTACTTTCTGAAATAGGCGCGGAAGTTACAGGAAGTTCTCCTGCAATTATTGGAATATGTGAAATTGAAAACCTTGAGGTACTGGAAGCCCTGGTAAGCCATTCCAATCTTTCTGAACAGGACTACGGCATCATTCATTATAATTCACCAGACAGCCGCGGAGTAGATGTGGGACTCCTTTATAAAAAGGCAATTTTTAGTCCGCTTAATTCCCAGTCCAGACGGCTGATGCTTTATGAAGCCCAAGATCCTTCAAAAAGGGTATATACAAGAGATCAGCTGGTGGTTAGCGGACTCCTGAATGGAGAAGAAATTACTTTTATAGTGAACCACTGGCCTTCAAGAAGTGGTGGCGAGGCTAAAAGCAGTTACCGGCGGGAAAAGGCGGCTTTTCTGAATAAACAAATTATTGATTCCCTTTACCAGATTGATCCTTACGCTAAAATTATAAGTATGGGCGACTTTAACGATGATCCCACAAATAGAAGCTTTAAAAAAGTATTGCAAACAAAGGTATCGAAGGAAAACCTACAATTTCAGGAATTATATAACCCAATGGAAAAAATGCTGAAGGAAGGCCATGGAACCCTGGCATATCGCGACAGCTGGAATTTATTCGATCAGATAATTTTATCCCAGGCTTTAACGGGAAAGGATTTTAGCAGCTTTAAATTTTATAAAGCGGGAATTTTCAATAAAGAATATCTTATCACCTCAAACGGCCAATACAAAGGTTATCCTTTTCGCAGTTATGGTTATAGTGGCTATACCGGCGGCTACAGCGATCATTTTCCTGTTTTTGTTTATTTAATTAAATCCTCATCCCCCTCTAACTCCCCCGAAGGGGGAGGATAAACCAATCTTCCGGGAAAAATTTTAATTCCATTCGGGGAGAAGAAAAACATCATTCTAACCTTCACGTATTCAACACTCCTTACACGGGAAAGGCCGGGATCCATTAAAACCAGGCCGCCCAGGGAATCCTTGTTAATATTACCAGTAAAGCAAGGGTATAAAAAATAGCCAGGATTTTAAATTTAGGCCTGGAAGTTAATTTCTTTTTGTGTTTGGAATATCCAATAGTAATTAAAACAATTGCAATAATCATCATTAAAGGATGCTCTACATTGTACAAACGCAAAGTATCATCTCCCATAACACCGCCCATTCCTTCCTGGGCCCACATTTTAAAATACGGAGCAGTGAAGTATAAAAGGATCCCTATTAACAACTGAATGTGAGAAACAATAAGCGTAAAGAGGGCAATCCTAAAGTTAGTAGCGCCATATTCCTTATTGCTGGCGAAGCCTATAATTGCATTAAAAACGGCAACAAGAAGCACAATAAGAACTAAATATGCCCAGTAAGAATGTATAAACTGAATAGTAGTGTACATAGAATAAATTTTGAGGTAAAGATACCTATTAAAATAAAAAAGCCCCGAAAACCGGGGCTTGAAATATTAGAAATTATTCGATTTTGAAGAACCCTATTCCCAACGGTTCTCTGCAGGTTGCCCGCCCCAGATAAGTGTGGCAAGGTATGGATTATCAATAAACGGATTACGGTTGCCCTGCGCACCTTCTATTACGTTGTTCCTCTGAATTTCAAAAGCAGAAACCGGATCTTCCCTGTTCCATTCCAGGAAAAGATCAAGAGAGCCTACTTCATCAAAAGAGTCGCCATAACTAAGGTTGATATACATCACCATACGGGCCACATCGCCACGCCAGTCATCTCCCGGAAACCATTTGTTCCCGTCTACCAATTTATATGTTCCATTACCATCAGTGTAAGGATAATTTAATCTTTCAGAATTTATATTTACATCGGCTACCCTCATATGGTGTAGATCGTTTTCAGCTATCTCATAATTAAGCTTAGACTGAGGATAGATATGTTCTGTATTATAAGTTTCACCATCGTCAAGATCTCCTAATTGAAATTCATCATCTGGACGGCGTTCCCCAGAATACATTAAAATTACATTATCCGGATCGTTAGGGTCTGCATCGGCATCATACAAATAATCATGCCTGTCTGTATAAGCGAGCTGAGTGGTATGCATTTCATTTGTAAACTGGGAAAGTGACTGATAAGTAAGATCTGCATCTGTAGAAAATGCCATATCCTCATAATAATCTTCAAGTTCTGAAGGAATATTAAAGCTTATGGCTTCAATAACAGAGACCGTAACTGTTGCGGTAGAACAGGTAGCCTCAGCATCGTCGTCACAAATAGTATAGGTAAAGGTATCTTCGCCTGTAAAGCCGGACGCGGGAGTATAGGTTACTGTACCATCATCATTAAGAACAACCGTTCCCTGGCTTTGAGTTCCGTCTACTGAAGAGATTGTGGCATCATCAAGAAGATCATCATTACTTAAGAGGTTACTAAAAATCCTTTCGGATTTGGCGGCATCCATTACTGCGTTATCATCTTCTGCTGTTGGAGATCCAGTATCCTGAACAGTAACCATAATGGTAGCTGTAGAACAATTAGGAATTTCATCATCGTCACATATGGTATAAGTAAAACTATCTTCCCCTGAGAAACCTTCAGCAGGGGTGTAGATTAAATCTCCATTATCTTCTATAACAACTGATGCGTTTGTACCCTCTGTATTTACTTCTGATATGGTTGCATGATCAATTGCATCATCATTACTCATATAATTTTTTATGGTTAAAACCTTATCTTCGTCGGTTTCATAAGTATCATCAACCGCAACCGGTTCTCCTGCATCCCCTACTGTGATTGTAACTGTAGCGGTGGAACAAACATCTGCATTCCCAGGAATACAGATAGTATACGTAAAAGTATCATCTCCCTGGAAACCTTCTGGAGGCGTATAAGTATAGGTTTCATCTCTGTTATCTTCAACCGTTCCACCTTCACTGGTATCTGAATCAAAAGAAAAAATCCTTGCGTTTCCCACCAATGCATCATTATCAAGCAACGCGTCTAAAATGAGCGGCATCCCTTCCTTCGCTGAAAGTTCATCATCAACTGCATTTAATGTTATATTTTCTTTATCTGGTTGTTCGCCACCCGTAACCGAATCGTCACCACTACAAGAATTAAGGAAATTGGCTATAAAAATCAGCAAAAATAAATTTACAAATCTGTTCTTCATACTTAATTATTTTAAAACATTTAGCCTCTTACCTTAAAATTAAAAGGTAAGAGGCTAAAACTATAACTATATACTATTTATTAATTTTATTCCTCTACAAACCTAACCCAATTACCCGCATCGTTTTTAATTAGAGTAATAGTTTCGGTTATATTACTTCCATTATAAACATCGTAAGTGATCTCATACTTTTGACCAACTTCTGCATTAGGCGCTATTGAATTAAGCAGAATTATCATCGCTTCCTCAAGCATATCATCACTCCAGTATGCGGCATTACCATTCCTTCTGTCAAAATTGCTGTAGTTTTCCATACTGCTTACAGGATCTGGATACTCATCTTCCAAAGCAGCAGCTATAGTGCCATAATCTGCTCCGGTTAAAGCGTATTTAATGGTGTTGTCTGGAACCCAAACGCCCTCTGTCCTGGCAAATTGTAGTGTAGATTCTACCACACGAGGCGCACCAACCCATTTTCCATCCTGGAAGGTGAAGCTTGTATATCTAGTATTTGTACTACCATCATAGAAGGCATATTCTACAACTGCATAATCCCCTTCCTGGGCATAAGGATATAACCTTCCAAGGAAAATACCTAACTTGTATAATGCTTCTGACTCATCATCAAAATTCGCAAAAGGAGTTTGCCCCATCTCAGTATAATCTTCTGGAGATAGACTTACAGGCATATTCCAACCGCTATTACCTAAATAAAATGGGTTTGTGGTTTCTACAACCGATACGGCCACATCTACAACATATTCACCATCTGAGAGAACTACACCAATAGAATTTGCACTGGTGCTACCATTGTATATATCATATTCCACCAAGAATTTATCTCCTTCTGAAGCTGAAGGGAATTCATCTTTAAGAGCAATATTTACCGCTTCTAAAATCATCGCTGAGTTCCAGTAATTTGCATTGGTTGGACGAATATCAAAACTATAATACTCTCCAAGATTCTCTGATGGATCAGGATAATCCTCACTTAATTCATTTGAAATTAAGGTATAGTTATCTTGTGAAAGAACATAATCTGATCCTAAGGTTACTAGAGAAAATGAATTTCCATCAAAAACAAAATTCATCATACCCATTCCTGGAGACCCGTCGTAGGTCTCGTAATAAACTTCATAGATCTGGCCTTCCACGCCATCAATCTTATTTGGCAACAAGAATTCTAATGCTTCTACAATCATACTCTCGCTCCAGTAGGCATCATTTCCCTCCCGAGCATCAAAATTACTGTATCGTGCTGCACTAGATGCAGGAACAGGGTAGGTTTCAGCAAATTCCTCACCAATGGCATCAAAATCATCATCATTTACTTGTATAGAATCATTAGCCACTACCCCCTGATAGGTTAACTCTACAACTGCACCCTTCTGGGCACCATCAAATTTATATTCCAAAAATGACTGAATTTGTGAAGTAGAAGCAAAATACCCTGAGCTATTATCTACAGCGGCGTAATCTTCTTCTGTAACTGTATATTCAGTGGGTACAATTGGATCATAGACATTAAATGAGGTAATTATAGAAGTTCCATTTTGATATAATGGAAATGCATTATTCAGAACATCCGGGATTAATTCCTGTGCCTGCTCATAAGAACTAAATCCGGTGGTTATCTCCAGGCCAACCTCGTCATAGTCTTCTTCAACTAAAGTGTAATTTGCTTCTCCTTCAGTTAAAGTGTTATCAATTTCTGCATTTGCCTCTGCCTGGAGATCATCCATGGGTTCACAAGAAAATAAAGTGACTCCCAGTAAGGCGAATATTAAATGTACTTTTTTCATTTTTATTTTTTTTAGAAGTTAATCTTCATTCCTACTGTATATGTACGTCCAAACCCATAATATACGGCGGCATTCTGAGCATTTGAAACTAGTCTGGTTACATTTTGCCCATTAGAATCTACATATTGCTCTTGTCTTGTACCATCTGTTGCATCAGAAATATATTCTGTATCTAACAAGTTAAAAACATTTGCATTAATGGTGGCATCAAAAGAACCAAAAGAGAAATTATGTGTTAACCCAACATCAAACACTCCATAATCCGGAACTTCCCAAGGATCTGTAAATTCTACTTCCGCATCATTTCTTGAGCTTGGATCATATTGTGCATACATCCTTGAAAAATAATTAAAGTTTCCACGAACAAAAGTTCTTGGCAAAACTTCTGCGTTTAATCCTAATGCCAATGAAGTTTGAGGTTGGTTACCAACCGGGGTATCCTTTATAAATAAATCAACCGGGTCTCCAACGGGGTCTTGATTTTCATCAAAAAACTGGACATCCATTACATCATCACTCCATCTCCAGTCTCCATAAGAGAACATCCCATCTATGGTTAAAATTTCCCACGGTTTATATTCAAATTCCAGTTCAACTCCCTGGTGAAGGGCATCCAGGCCTAAAAGGTTTCCAAAATACTGTTGCTCTTCTTCATTTGGATCCTCTGGAACCACAACTATAGATTGTACCTGTGACTTGTCCAACCATTGGGTCCTGTATACGTTAAGATCTACTCTTAAATTAGGACTTCTAAACCCATAACCAGCTTCTATACTAAAAATCTTTTCATTTACAGCATCTGGATTCACGATATTCTCATTATTTGGGAATACCGCATCAAAGTCCGGCGCCCTTTCAAAATAGCCAATGTTAGCAAATACGTTGTGATTATCGGTAATGTTATAATTTGCCCCACCTTTAGCCATAAATCCAAGGAAGTTTTCAAAGTCTGTCTCCTGGATTGGATCTGAATCTTCATAGGTAAAGTAATCTATTCTTTTATTGGAAGTATTAGATCCAGACAATGCAAGAAAAGCAGAGAAATCATTCTTAGAATATTCTGCCTGTGCGAAGACTCCTTCCCACAAAACTATACCATCATTATAATAATTGATCTTATCTCCGGTCCTGGCTAGATTAGTAGGGTTATTCGCATTGCTGTCGTCAGCCCAATACTGGCCGCCTAACAAATCCTTAACTTCCTGGTAGTGTTCTCCTTTATAGTATCTTAAATCTATCCCGGTCATCAAATCAATATCTTCTGTAAGCCTAGTAGAAAGTGTAGATAAAACTCCATACCAGTTATGGTTGTTTACGGAGTTATAAAAAATTGTTCCTGAACCATCAATACCATTTGCAGCATTTTCAGCAACAACAAGATCTAAATTTATGGGTTGGTATGGTGCACTTCTATAAGGTGAAGTTACACTTCTTAAATTAGCATCCCCGGTATATCCTCCTCCACCACCTGTTCCAAAAGAAACATAAGCAGATGTTGAAAGCTCTGTATCATCGTTGATGTTCCAGTAGTGATTTAAAGAAATTTGTGGCTTGTGGTAGTAGTTATCCTGAATGTTTACAACCTGGCCATTCCTGTAGCCCCAGTCTCCGTTAAATTTAATTCCCCTATCACTTCTCTCGTAATCTTCAATAGAATATTGTGTCTCTCTTTGCCCATGGCGCTGAGGAGCACCAAACATGGTAAAGGAAAGCTCATGGTTCTCATTTATTTTTTTCGCAACGCTTAAAAAATAATTATATCCCTCAAACTGCAATCCATCGGCAAAACGCTCTCCGGAAGTTTTTGAAGCAGAAACTGTTGCCGCCCAACCATTATCCATTAATCCAGTAGAAACAGTAGCACCAAATTTCTGGTACCCATCGTTACCTGTTGAAGCCATAACGTTTCCACCTTTTTCAGCATCTGTAGTTTTAGTAACAATATTCACAGTACCCCCAATGGAAGGAACAGCCACTTTAGCAGCACCGAGCCCCCTTTGTACCTGCATAGTACGAGTAACGTCTGACAGGCCAGCCCAGTTACTCCAGTATACAGCGCCATTTTCCATGTCGTTTACCGGAACACCGTTAATCATCACCGCGATGTTATCAGAACTAAAGCCACGCATTCTCATTTGCGCATCTCCAAAACCACCTCCGCCTTTGGTTACGTAAACACTGGGAGTAGAATTTAAAATCTCCGGGAATTCCTGGTTTCCCAGTTTCGTTTCAATTTCTTCCGCTTTAATGGTAGAAACAGCCACAGGAGTTTTACGGTCTATGGCAAGTGAATAACTTGTAACAACAATTTCACTTAAAGCGTTATCATCGGCCACAAGGATGATCTCACCCAAATCTTCAGACCCACCATCTGCAACTGTAAATGGAACCTCTTTAGTTTTATATCCAACAAAACTAATTTTTAAAGTTCCGGTGCTCCTCCGAACATCGAGAGAGAAGTTACCATCAAAATCTGTGTTGGTACCTCTGGTTGTTCCAACTACCATTACTGTGGCACCTGGCAATGGACCATCTGTTTCGGAATCAATCACCGTACCGGTAAGAGTTCCCTGAGCAAAAATTGTAGCAGATGTTAGAAACAACGCTAATGCTAATAATTTCCTCATTTTTTCTTTGTTTGTTTTTGATTAGAAAATTCACGGCAAAAGAAGTCAAAAGCCCAACATTTAAGTTTACCCGAATGTTAAGATTTTTAACTTTAACATCTGTCGCGCCGCAAAACTACTGCATTTTTTCAAAACCCTGGCTATATGATATTTATGTATATCAACAGCTTTTCAACAAACTATGAAAAATTATTTAATGAAGAATTTTAAGAGGTTTTTAGTAGAAGAATCGTGATTTTGTAGAGCATTATTTTCTATTTCCTCAAGTATTTTAGAAGCTAATTGTTTCCCTAATTCCACACCCCACTGGTCGTAACTAAAAATATCCCAGATAATGCCCTGAACAAAGATCTTATGTTCATACATGGCGATAAGTTTTCCCAAACTTTCAGGAGTAAGTTTTTCAATTAAAATAGTGTTGGTAGGTTTATTCCCATCAAAAACTCTGAATGGAACCTTTTCCTTAATTTCTTCTTCTGATAACGATTTTTGCTGAAGTTCTGAACGAACTTCTTCTTCAGACTTACCCTGTAGTAAAGCTTCAGTCTGTGCAAAGAAATTGGCCATTAATTTATGATGATGCTCTTTATCCAGGAAAAGGGAGTGCTTAAACCCGATGAAATCTGCAGGAATTAACTTAGTGCCCTGATGAATAAGCTGAAAAAAAGCGTGTTGTGAATTTGTTCCCGGCTCTCCCCAGATAATGGTTCCGGTTTGATAATCTACCTTTTTACCATTTCGGTCTACGCTTTTACCGTTGCTTTCCATAGTAGCCTGTTGAAGGTAGGCCGGAAGCCGGTGCAGGTATTGCGTATAAGGGATCAAGGCTTCACTCTCTGCCCCAAAGAAATTATTGTACCAGATGCTGATAAGCGCCAATTGTACGGGTATATTTTCAGCAAAATCTGTGTTTTTGAAATGCTCATCCATTTTTCTGGCACCTTTGAGCAAGGCCTCAAAATTGGAATATCCCACAGCAAGACTAATAGAAAGGCCCACGGCGCTCCAAAGTGAAAAGCGGCCCCCTACCCAATCCCACATGGGGAAAATATTTTCAGGATCAATACCAAATTCCTTCACCTTTTCCACATTGCTGGAAACCGCCACAAAATGTTTGGAAACTGCTTCCTGTGGCGCCGACCTTAAGAACCAACTTCTTATAGTGGTAGAATTAGTAAGCGTTTCTTGTGTTGAAAAAGATTTAGAAACTATAATAAATAGAGTAGTTTCAGGATTTAAGTCCTTAATTACCTCGTGCACGTGATCTCCATCTACATTAGATACAAAATGAACGTTTAAATGATTCTGGTAAAATTTAAGGGATTCAGTTACCATAACAGGACCAAGATCTGAGCCTCCAATTCCTATATTAACAATATCGGTAAACGAACTACCTGTATAGCCTTTTCGGCCTCCCTCTACTACTTCATTGGTAAAGGATTTTATTTTTGCTTTTACCTCCTCTACTTCCGGCATCACATTCTCGCCATCCACTTCTATTTTAGCATCTTTTCCAGCTCTAAGTGCCGTATGCAGGACAGGGCGCCCTTCAGTTTTATTAATAGGTTCTCCCCCAAAGTAAGAGTCTATTGCTTCCTTCAGCTTACATTCTTCAGCAAGTTTAAGAAGCAAATTTTTGGTTTTTGAGGTAATTCTGTTTTTGCTGTAATCCAGATAAAAATCTTCCCACTTAATTGCAAGATCTAAAGATCGATTTTCATCTTCAGCAAAAAGCTTTTTCATGTGCAGTGGCTCTATTTCCTGAAAATGCTCTTTTAATTTGTTCCAGGCTTCGGTTTTTGTTGGGTTTATATTCTTCATCTGAATTTTTAAATTTTAATATTTCACTCTCTTAAGAAAGTACCATATTTTTTCTAATTAGGCCCATTAAGGGGGAAATAATCTTAAATGTGCTTATAAGGAATTTCATCAAGTTCCTTACGCAGCGGCTCAATAAAAGCATAATATTGCTCTTTTTGGACATCTTCTATATGTTTGGCTGTAGGCAAATTCTGGCGGTAAGGATCCACCTGCCTTCCATTCACCCAAAACCGGTAACAAACATGCGGGCCTGTGGCCAATCCTGTACTTCCAACAAAGCCAATCACATCACCCTGCTTTACCGCCTGCCCGTTCCTAACATTTCTTCTGGACATGTGCAGGTACTGCGTGGTGTACTTTTTATTATGCCTTACTTTAACATAATTACCGTTTCCTGAAGTGTAACTGGAGGCAATTACCACCCCGTCTGCAGTACTCACAATAGGCGTTCCGGTTGCGGCAGCATAGTCTGTTCCTAAATGAGCTTTCCAACGCTTTTGCACAGGATGATACCTTCTTTTACTGTACCGGGAAGAAATCCGGCTATAGTCAAGCGGGGCTTTTAAAAAGAAACTCTGCAGGGCCTTCGCCTCTTCATCATAATAACTTGCTTTACCTGTAATGCTATCCACCTCATACTCAAATGCATAATAAGGCTTGTCTGAATGCTTAAAAACTGCAGCTTCCACGCTTTCTATTCCTGCAAAAATAGTATCGTCAATATATTTTTCATTATATACCATCTTAAACTGGTCTCCCTTCTGAAGGCGGAAAAAATCGATACTCCACTGGTAGATATTAGATAATTCATAAACCAGCATATTGCTCAACCCCTGGTCCTGCATAGCTTCAGAAAGGGAAGAGGTAACAACTCCTGAAACTTCACGTTTCTTTATGGAAACCGGCCGCTTCTTTTTATAAGCTATAACTTCGTCACCAATTCCCACAACCGTATAATCTATTTTGTTGTCTTCATAGATAAAATACTGCGGCGTAAAGGCAGAATCTTTTGCTTTAAGAATCATATATTTTTTACCGGCCACTATACGTGCCGGATTAAAGGTATCTTTTACCTTTTCTGAAATTTCGTAAACCTTCGCCAGGCCTACTCCTTCTTCACCTAAAAGGTTTCCAAAGCTGTCCCCCGGCCTTATGGTGTCTTCTACAACTTTAAAATCATCTAGTACAAATCCGTACTTTTTCACTTTAGGCGCTGGTTTTACCTCTGCCACTTCCTGAATGTTTTCTACCGAGTTATCATCATTACAGGCAATAAAAGCCAACATGATGAGGATTAGAAAATTTAACTTTTTCAATTTACTTTTTTATTTTTCGCTGTTAAACATGTGGTTTACCCATTGTTTGCCCCAGTCGTTAAACTCTTCCTCGCTCCAAAGCGATGGGAAGAACGTTATTTTTTGAAATCCTGGCGGGAGAAACTTTTTCCAGTTAGTCCCGCCTGTGGCTGCAATTGTTTCCTTATCCTTATTCAGGTATCGAAAAGCAGCTCCCATATGCATTAGTAACCAGTTTACATTCACATTAACATCAAACTGCCGCAGTGCTTCCCTGAGCTTTTCATTAGATTTTTCCTCCTGCGGAAGTTTTTCAAATTTATGAAACATGGTTTTTCCCTTTACCTCTTTGGCAATTCTCATAAAACGGGGCGTATATCTTTCTTCAAATTGCTTCAGCGTTAAGGTTTTTTCTCCTGTTTCCAGGTCTATCCCTCCCTTCTTCCAGTAAACTTCTTCAAAAAGCGCTTCTAAAGTGTTTTCTTCGGAAAAGTTCTTTCTTTCTTCATACTGAACAAGATTTTCAAGGGGAGTGGCATATAATTCTATCATCCTGAACTGTGCAGACTGAAAACCGCTCGCCGGCAGCAACGCCATACGAAATTTCAGAAATTGTTCCCTTTCCATTCCTTTAATCATAACGTCAAAAGAATCGATTAGTATCCTGAAATAGCGGTTTAACCGAACAAGTTTTTCAACAAAAAAAGAAGCCGTAAGGCCTTCATTTTCTATAATTTGCCTCTGCTCGTGGATAATAAGCTTAAAATAAAGCTCGGTGATTTGATGGTAAGTGATAAAAATTTTTTCATCAGGAAAATGCGTGCTGGTTTTTTGAAGGCTAAGCAGCGTATCCAGGCTAATATAATCCCAATACGCTAAATACCGGTCATAAAGCAGGCCGTCCAGATAAGAACCCAAATCCTGTCCGGAATTTTTAAATTTTTCCTCTAGCTTGAGGATTCGTTCAGCAATGTGGGGCTTTATCTCCATAACGGATTCTAATCCATAATTATAGGAAAGGGATTTTTAAGCCCTTTATACTCCTCAAGATCGGCATCCAGGGAACCTACCGCAAGATCTGCCTCTATTTTAAGGGGTATTTTATTAGCATCATCGCTCACCCAAAAGGTAAGGCTTTCCTTTTCCTTAAAAACCCTTCCCGCCATTACAAAAGGGCGGAATTTAAGACTGGCAACTTTCCCGAATTTAGTTTTAATGACTTCACGACCTAAAAATCTAAGCTTAAAATTCATGTTTTCATCATCAATAAAAAGATTGAGATGCATGTCATCTCCCGGCTGCAATTGATCTGCTTTAATTTTGTTGCGAATATAATAAAATGCCGATAACATATCGTGTACATTTTCTTCTGTAGAGTAAACCTCCTTTTGCCCGTGCTTTTTATCATGGACGTAGGCCTTATTAAGGCGTTGGTCAAAATCTATTTCCAGATCTTTGGTGTAGCCACCTTCATCTATCTTTCTGATGAATTTATAAGGCATACCGGACTCGCGGTCTATGTAAGTTTGATAATCGTCGTCTACTTTAAAGAACCAGTGAAGCATTCCGGTAGATTTCCCCCGGCCTTTTACATGATACACCGGCTCCCCCCGGAGCCTGGCCTCGTTAACTTCCAGAGTGGCATAACTGGCATTAAAAGGACCATAATGTATGCGGAATTTAAACCATTCTCCCGCCTCATAAGCTGCTTTTTGAGCAAATGAATGTTCTGAAGAAAAAATAAAAATTAAAAAGGCAATTGCAATAATTCTTCTCATACTGATATTTTAATACCTCCGTCCCGGGAGGATTTTTCATGTATTAACGAAAGTTTTACAATTACTGTTCCAAATGTATTAAAACAGAAAGCCCCATCAAATTAATGATGAGGCTTTTTGACTTATTAACCAACTAAAACTTAAATTATGAAAAAAATTTTTACATTTAATGGTAACCACTCCAAAAATGCGAGTGCAAAAGTCTGGTTATTCTGCAACACCGGCAACTTAAAAAGTTACTTTAACTAAAAGCCTGCTTTTTAATCGCTAATTTTAAAATTTAAGCTTCAAGTATCATATTATTTTAACTTATTGCAGCGTACCTCTCAAATCCTGTTCACGCTCAATAGCTTCAAAAAGTGCTTTAAAATTTCCCTTTCCAAAAGACTGCGCTCCTTTTCGCTGAATAATTTCGAAAAACATGGTTGGCCGGTCCAATACGGGTTTGGTAAAAATCTGAAGCAAATAGCCTTCATCATCACGATCTACTAAAACCCCGAGTTCCTTCAGCGGTTCCAGGTCTTCATCTATCTCGCCAACGCGGTCCAGTACATCTTCATAATAGGTTTCCGGCACATGAAGAAATTCCACCCCGCGGTCCCTTAATTTTGTTACCGTATCAATAATATTATCTGTCGCCAGAGCGATATGCTGCACGCCCGCGCCATTGTAAAAATCTATATATTCCTCAATCTGCGATTTTTTCTTTCCTTCTGCAGGTTCATTTATTGGAAATTTAATACGGCCGTTCCCATTGCTCATCACCTTACTCATAAGGGCGGTATATTCCGTAGAAATGTCTTTGTCGTCAAAAGACACCAGCTGGGCAAATCCCATAACTTTGGCATAAAATTCCACCCACTTGTTCATCTCGTTCCAACCCACATTTCCCACCATGTGGTCTATATATTTTAAACCAGTTTCAGGAGCTTTGGCCAGTGGGGCATATTTCCTGTAGCCTGGCATGAAAGGGCCTGAATAATCGCTTCTTTCCACAAAAAGGTGAATGGTTTCTCCATAAGTATGAATCCCGGAAATGACCACGGAACCATGTTCATCTTCCAGCAAATAAGGCTCTACATAAGATTTTGCGCCCCTGGAAGTGGTTTCTTCATAGCTTTTACGGGCATCGTCCACCCACAGCGCAACAGTTTTTACACCATCGCCATGTTTATCTATATGCTCATTTATTTCTCCCTTTGGTTGCATGGGAGAAGTGAGCACCAACCTTATTTTCCCCTGCTGAAGCACGTAAGATACCCGGTCTTTTCTTCCGGTTTCCAGCCCGGAGTATGCTACGGGCTGAAAACCCCAGGCATGCTGGTAATAATAAGCCGCCTGCTTGGCATTGCCCACATAAAGTTCAACAAAATCTGTCCCCAGGATAGGCAAAAAATCTTCTGCCTCAGGGACTTCCTTTTTTAATTTTAAAGAGGTGTTATCTGTAGTCATAATATTTTAATTTAGATAATTCCTCAATGAGATAATCAGAAATTTAATCTTCACCTCATTGAAGAACTTATTATTTTATTTAAAATTTTAACTATTACTTCCAACTCAGTAATTAGATAGTCACATTTCGGATACCCCGGAGAAGGATTACATAAAACAACCAATATTCAGTTTCATCCTTCTTTTATTGCAATTTTCATTTTATGAATAAAATCCTTCTTGCTTTCCCCATTTTGGGCTTCCTTAACGTTGGCACCAATAGATGTACCGGTCCTTAAAAGTTGATTGGAGAGTACAAATCTTCTTTTTGTATTTAATAATTCTGCATATTCAATAATCTTTTTTGCGAACTCAAAAGTCTTTATCAGTATTAGGTTATTCTTATAGCGTTCGTTAAATGTTATCATAATAACCTTTCCAATATCTAATGATATGATTTTCTAATTATCTAATCAATGATTCTCATCCAGCCAGGATTTATAATAAGATTCATCGGCAATTTTCATGGCTTCTTCAGTAATCATTAATGGTTTAAAAGTGTCTACCATTACGGCAAGTTCTTCGGTTTCCACCTGGCCTATGCTTCGCTCTACCGCTCCCGGATGTGGCCCGTGCGGAATTCCCGCAGGATGCAGCGAAATATGCCCTGCTTCAATATCGTTACGGCTCATAAAATCCCCATCTACATAATATAGAACCTCATCACTATCTATATTGCTGTGGCTATATGGCGCCGGAATACTTTCCGGGTGGTAATCGTACTTACGAGGGCAAAAACTGCACACCACAAAGGCATCGGTCTCAAACGTCTGGTGCACCGGTGGCGGCTGGTGAATTCGCCCTGTAATGGGTTCAAAATCATGAATTGAAAAGGCATAAGGATAATTATAGCCGTCATACCCAACCACATCAAAAGGATGTGTGGCATAAACCATATCAAAGATTTCCCCCTGTTTTTTAATCTTGATTAGAAAATCACCTTTTCCATCATTGGTTTCCAATTCATAAGGCTGGCGTAGATCCCTTTCGCAAAACGGCGAATGTTCCAGTAACTGGCCAAACCAGTTCCTGTACTTTTTGGGCGTATATATCGGCCTTCGGGATTCCACGATAAACAGGCGGTTATCTTCATCATCAAAATCAAGTTTGTAGATGATACCTCGCGGGATTAAAAGATAATCCCCGTATTTAAAATCCAGGTTTCCAAGGTGCGTCCTTAATTTACCGCTTCCTTTATGGATGAACAGCAACTCATCTGCATCAGAATTTTTATAGAAGTAATCTTTGGTGGACTCCTGAGGAGAAGCAAGGGCAATATCCACATCGCTGTTGGTAAGCACTACTTTCCTGCTTTCCAGGTAATCTGGAGCCGGCACTACCTGAAATCCCTTAAAACGGTAAGACTGCAGGTTGTTATTATTAGCAATTTTAGGGCGGGCATCGTAGCTGCCTTTAATTTCCTTTACTTGTGTTGGCCTGTGCTCATGGTATAGGTTGGAAGACATTCCGTCAAAACCTATGGTTCCAAAAAGCTGTTCATAATACAGGCTCCCGTCAGGCTTTTTAAAAATGGTGTGTCTTTTATGCGGAATTTTTCCCAGTTTGTGATAAAAAGGCATCTGCTGAAATTTTTATGGAACCTTCAGCTATAGAAAATACCTTAGATAAAACTGAAATTTTCAGCTGAAATTCCGATTAAAACAAATATCGCTAATTTTAATTGAAACATTCTTAAAACAAGACTAAATTCAGCTTGATGATACGGGGGGGTTAGAACCAGAAACCAAGGCTGAAGAACCAGTAGCTTTGTGCTGCCTCCGGGGAAAAAGTATATTTCACTTCCAGCGGACCCAGGAATGTCTCCAGCCCGTACCCAAGAGAATAACCGGTATAATCTGGCAGCGAAAACCATTTTCCTGTGCTGTAGAGCTTATTCCCCACATTGGCAATATTAGCACCGGCAATAAGATGGTTTTTTCTCATGATTTCATAATCTACTTCCAGAAGCGCTTTAATATAACTATCTCCTGAAAGGCTTATAAAATCGTACCCGTAAAACGGTACGATATTATTTATGGGATTATTCCCATATCCTCCCAAAAAGAAATCCAGGGTATTTACATTATCATTACCAATTTTAAAACCTGTTTCTGTAGTTATACGGGTAGCAAAGCTAGCTGCCGGGGTGAAAGCATATCCCAGCTTTCCTTTAGCGATAGAAAATTCAGCAAAATCTGGATTAGAAGAGAACAGGTAAAGGTGGAAGTCTCCATCAAAATAGATCCCGTTCCGGGGAAAATATTTGTTGTCATAAGAGTCATACTTCAGGTAACCAAAAGCACTAAAGTAATTGTTATCTTCAAATACTCGATGCTCAATATTTCCCTCTTCATCCAGAAGGGATTCCGGCGTCACCTTTATATATTTATGCTCTGCTCCCATCCCAAAGGAGAACACCTGCTGGAAAAGCGTTTCCACATAAATTTGGTTGGTAAGGTCCCGGTAATCTATATCCAGTTTATTTACGCCTATTCCCTCAAGACCGGCATTTTCATTTGCAAAGTCAAAAGAAATTCCCTTATTAAAATTGTTATAGCGGGACTTTAACCCTATACTCCAATAATATCCTTTGTCTATATAATAATCAAAATAATAGCGAAACCGGTCTCCTACCACCACATCCAGGGAGGCGACATCGTTGGTAAACAGAAGACTTTTCCTGGTAAGATTAATGAGGGCGCCGGTTTCATAAAGTTCGTCATAATGTAAAGCAAGCTGCAGGAAGGTTTTATTACGGCTTTCTTCAATTTGCATGTTCATGACAAAATCTTCCCGCCCCTCATTAGGAACAAGATTATAGCTTATCCTGTCAAAATTTCCTGTGGCAGAAAGATTATTCACTCCCACATTCAAATCATTAAATGTAAACCTGGTATTGTATTTCAGCTTTAATTTGCCCATTATATAAGATCGCGGATAGGTATTATTGCCCTCAATTTCCAACCCGCTGATGCGCAAACTATCCTGCATTTTCTTCTTAACTTTTACAGGAGGGCTGTCCTGCCGGGCGGCCAGTTCCAGCAATTCCTGGTATTTTCGTTTTGCAGCCACCTGCCCCGAATCTATAATGGCCTCTCCTTCACCAAAAGACAGCACCGAAAACTTAGTAATATCTGGCTTAATATAAATATCCGTCTGCGGGATTTTTTCTTTCATTTCACTAATTGTCCTGAAATTCCCAATCTGGGCAAGAATATCAAATACACTTTTAAGATCTTCCCTGTTGATAAGGCTATCCTGGACATCTACTCCAATAATCACCTCGGCACCCCGCTTTTTAAGTTCTTCCACGGGATAGTTATTGGCCACACCGCCATCGGTGAGCAGCCTGCCATTAATTTTAACCGGACTAAACAACGAAGGGATTGCCCCGCTGGCTGATACCGCCTTGGCCAGGGAGCCTTCATCCAGAATCACTTCTTCCCCCGTTTCAATATCGGCAGCGGTGCAAAAAAAGGGGATGGGAAGGTTGCTGAAGTCGCTAATATTTCCTACATGCATGGTAAGGCGGGACATGAGATTATATATATTCTGGCCTTTGGAAAGACTGGAAGGAAAACCAATTTTAAAGTGGTTGAATGGAAGGCTTATCGCATACTTCTCTGTATCTTCTTTTTCATAAAACGTTTTTGCGCTACGCGGGAGATTATCCTGGATAAGAATATTAAAATTAGTTTCCTGAAAAATAGAATCCAGCTCATTTGCCGTATATCCCGATGCATACAAGCCTCCAATAATAGCCCCCATACTGGTGCCGCCAATGTAATCTATACGTACCCCGGCTTCTTCCAAAACCTTAAGTACGCCAATATGCGCCAGGCCTTTTGCCCCACCCCCGCTTAAAACAAGCCCAACTTTTGGGTCCTCCTGCTGCTGAGAAAACCCTAAAAGGCAAAAGAAGCAGAAAAAGATGGCCAGGTATTTTTTCATGTTTCATTTTTGTAATACTCCTTTATAATACTGGCTTTAGAGGCTCCCACCACTTCACTCAAACTTTTTTCTGAAGCTTCTTTTATTCTTTTTACCGAGCGGAAATGCTTTAAAAGCTCCACCACGGTTTTTTCCCCAATTCCGGTTATAGCTTCCAGTTCTGTATTTAACGTAGATTTACTTCTTTTGTTACGGTGAAAAGTAATTCCAAAACGGTGCGCTTCATTTCGTAATTGCTGAATAATCTTTAAACTTTCTGATTTTTTGTCCAAGTAAAGCGGGATGCTGTCTCCGGGATAGAAAATCTCTTCCAGTCTTTTGGCAATTCCTATAATGGCAATTTTGCCGCGTAAATCTAAAGCCTCTAATGCCTTTACTCCGGAAGATAACTGTCCTTTCCCTCCATCTACTATTATAAGCTGCGGCAGTTCTTCACCTTCATTTAGAAGCCGGCGGTAACGCCTGAAGACTACTTCTTCCATAGAGGCGAAATCATTAGGGCCTTCAACGGTTTTAATATTAAATTTGCGATAATCCTTCTTGCTGGGTTTGCCATTTTTAAAGACCACACAGGCAGCCACGGGATTGGTGCCCTGGATATTAGAGTTATCAAAACACTCTATATGGCGGGGCTCCACACTTAGCCGCAAATCTTCCTTCATCTGTGCCATCACGCGGTTTACATGCCGGTCTGGGTCTACAATCTTCATCTGCTTAAAGCGTTCCTGCCGGTAATATTTGGCATTTCTAAGGGATAATTCTACTATTTTCTTCTTATCTCCCAGTTTAGGAACGGTTACTTTTACATCTTCGGCAAATTCAATTTTAAACGGAAGATAGATTTCTTTGGAATTAGAACTGAAGCGCTGCCTGATTTCGGGAATTGCCAGTTCCAGCAGTTCCTGGTCAGTCTCGTCCAGTTTCTTCTTCATTTCAATAGTATGCGACCTGATAATCGCCCCGTGGGAAAGCTGAAGGAAATTCACATACCCATACCCCTCGTCACTAGTGATAGAGAAAACATCTACATTATTGATTTTTGGGTTCACTACGGTAGACTTGGACTGGTAATTCTCCAGCACGGTGATTTTTTCCTTGATTCGCTGGGCATCTTCAAATTCCATATTTTCAGCATGCCGCTTCATCTGGTTCCTGAACTGCTGCAAAGAATCTTTAAAATTCCCTTTTACAATCTGTCTTATGGCTTCTATGTTCCTGTTATAATCTTCTTCAGCCTGTTTAGCCTCACAGGGCCCTTCACAGTTCCCTAAATGATACTCCAGGCAAACCTTATATTTTCCCTGGCGGATTTTATCTTCAGCAAGATCATAGTTACAGGTCCTTAGTTTATACAGGCCTTTTATAAGGTCCAGCAGGGTATTTACCGTTTTAAAACTGGTAAAAGGACCATAGTATTCACTACCGTCTTTAATTAATCTACGGGTTGGAAAAACACGGGGAAAGCGTTCATTTTTGATGCAAATCCAGGGATAGGTTTTATCATCCTTAAGCATCACATTAAATCGCGGCTGATGTTTTTTGATCAGGTTATTTTCCAGAAGCAGGGCATCGGTTTCTGAAGCCACCACGATGTGCTTTATCTCCTTTATCTTTTTTACCATTACACCAATCCTGTGGCTGTCATGGCGTTTTGTAAAATAGGAAGTCACCCTTTTCTTCAGGTTTTTGGCCTTCCCTACGTATAAAATTTTTCCGTTCTTATCGTAATACTGGTAAACCCCGGGGCTATGCGGCAGGGTTTGCAGTTGTACTTCCAAAGCAGGCTTTTCCATCTCTCCAAAGATAAAATTTCTTAGGCTTATTGCCGACCGGGCGGCTAAATTTTAGCGCATAAAAAAATCCGGCAAAATTGTTACCGGATTCTCTAATTGAAAATAAATCTTTAAAAAAATTTATCCTGCTACAGGGTTCCCTTTTTCAATTCTTTTACAGCATAATCTGCAGCCCTGGCGGTAAGGGCCATGTAGGTTAGCGACGGATTTTGCGTACCGGTAGAGGTCATACAGGCACCATCTGTTACAAACACATTTTTACAGTTGTGCAGCTGGTTCCATTCATTTAACAACGAAGTCTTAGGATCTTTTCCCATACGTACTCCTCCCATTTCATGGATATCGAGCCCGGGAGCCTGATGGGAATCATGGGTTTTAATATTGGTAAATCCGGCACTTTCAAACATTTCCGAGATCTGCTCGAAGTAATCCTTGATCATTTTTTCATCGTTATCATCATAGGAAACGTCAAATTGTAACTTTGGCATCCCCCATTCATCTTTAGTATTATCAAGGCTCACCGTGTTTGTTTCCTTTGGAATGGTCTCACCCATCATATGGCTTCCAATGGTCCAGTTTCCTAATTTTAAATCGGAAAGATTGTTTTTTAGATTCTTTCCAAGTCCTTCTTCATTTCTTATCGTGTTTCTGTAAGCACCTACTCCCGAGGCATAACCCCGCAGAAAATCGGTTTGCTGTTCCCGTACATTTCTAAAACGAGGGATATACCCACTGGTAGGCCTTTTTCCATCTGTAGTGAAATCCAGAAAACCATCATATTCTGCCTGTACTCTCGCACGGTAATTATGGAAAGCAAAATATTTTCCCAATAGCCCGTTATCATTGCCAAGGCCGTTTGGAAACCGCTTGGATTTGGAATTGAGTAAAATAAGATTTGTGTTTGCTGCGGCAGCATTAACAAAAATGATTTTCGCAAAGTAATCGGTCACTTCCTTGGTTTTAGCATCTATAACACGTACTCCGGTTACTTTCTCTTTTTCATCATCATAAATAAGAGACTCCACAACAGAATTGGTTTGCAGGGTCATATTTCCAGTTTTCTGTGCCCATGGAATGGTGGAGGAATTACTGCTAAAATAGCCTCCAAAAGGGCATCCTCTCTGGCATAGTACACGGTTTTGGCACTGCACCCTTCCTTGTTCTTTGTGAATTTCCTTTTGCTCTGAAAGGTGGGCACACCTGGCTACTATTACGTGACGATCATCATATTTATCTGCCACCTTTTGCTGAAAATATTTTTCAACTTTGGTAAGTTCATATGGCGGCAGAAATTCTCCATCGGGCAGTTCGGCAAGGCCGTCTTTATTCCCTGAAATTCCTGCAAATTTTTCTACATAGCTGTACCAGGGCGCAAGATCTTTATAGCGAATAGGCCAGTCTACCGCAAAACCATCTCGTGCAGGGCCTTCAAAGTCAAAATCACTCCATCGCTGCACCTGGCGTGCCCATAGCAAGGATTTCCCTCCCACCTGGTAACCTCTTATCCAGTCAAATGGTTTTTCCTGTACGTATGGGTGCTCATTATCTTTAACAAAGAAGTGAGCCGCATCTTCCCTAAAGGCATAGCACCTGCTCACCACGGGATTCTCCTTTTGCACCTCAAGAGGCATTCTGCCCCTGTGTTCAAATTCCCAGGGCCTCATATTTGTGGTGGGATAATCAACCACATGCTTTACATCCCTCCCGCGTTCCAGTACAAGGGTTTGCATGCCTTTCTCGGTGAGCTCTTTGGCTGCCCATCCACCACTCATTCCAGAACCAATTACAATTGCGTCAAAAGTTCTTTCTTCTTTGCTGTCTATATTAAAATTTGCCATTTCTATGCGTTATGATAAATAGATTTTTCTACAGGGAAACTTCCGTTCCAACGGGCAGGCACCTGCTCATAATGTAGCAGGTTCTTCATTACATATTCGGAACTCATATAGCCTCCTACGGTTAAGCCTTTTACAAAGGCCACGAAATTCATTTGCTCTTCAGGGTTATTTTCAGACTTTAACATAGTGGTTAATACCTCTTCCCGCTGCGTGGAAGAAAGTTTGGTGAAATCTTTTCCGAAAGCTTCGTCTGAAGTCTCATTTAGTTCCTGAAAACCCTCCATAAACTGTTGTTGTACTTCTTCACTAAAGCAATCTCCAACCATAGTGAGCACGAACTTATCCACCCCAAGCGCTTTAGCTCCTGGTGTTTCTGTTGAAGGAATGATGGTATCTACCATAGCAGTAAGCATTTTTTCCTGATCTTCATTAATATCAACAAAATTATCTGGTAAGCTTTCTGTGGTCCAGGAATCCATCCACAGAGGCACTGTAGCAATTCCCACAGCCGATATCCCAAGCACTTTAAGGAGATTTCTTCTGTTCATGATTATATTTTTAAGATTTTTCAACAGCTAATGCTTCATAAAAATGAATTTCATTAGCATTTTAAAATTTCGGATTTTCAAATATATAGGCGCAGCTACTGCAGTATTATTTAAACCTGAAGCACAAACTATGAATAATCAAATATCCGCCATAAATATAAGGTAAAATTAGAGAACTTATAATAAAAGCGTAACAATTACATTTAAAGATTGGGTCCAGGAATGGCATTTCAAAACCTGCTGATAACATAAATTATTTATGATCCCCGGGGTTATTTTTGCGATCCTTAAGAAGATAGGGACGTGATTTTATTATCTTGCGGTTATGGAGAAAAAAGTTATTGGAAGGTTTGATAAAGCAGATTTCCCGGCCCTTAAATTAAACGACATCGCAGTTAAGATAGATACCGGTGCATATACCTCGTCTATACACTGTGAAAATATAGAAGAAAAAGAAAACAAACTGTACTGCACTTTTCTTGATGATGAGCATCCTCTTTACAACGGCAAAGAATTTGTTTTTGAGGATTTTGACATCGTTTTTGTACGCAGCAGTAACGGGATCATTCAAAAAAGATATCAGGTTCAATCTAATATAAAGCTATTCGAAAAAGTCTTCAAAATTTCACTTTCTTTGTCTTCCCGGCAGGAAATGAGATATCCCGTCCTGATTGGGAGAAAATTCCTTACCAAAAAATTTATAGTAGATACCGAACTGATAGACGTCTCGCATAATTCAAAAGAAAATGAAACTAAAAATTCTATCCAGAAATAGCAGCCTTTATTCTACCCAAAGGCTTATAGAAGCCGCAAAAAAACGCAACCATGAAGTAGAGGTAATAGATCCTGTAAAATGTGATCTTGTAATTGAAAAGAAAAAACCTTCTATTTTTTATAAAGGAAAAGCAATAGAAGGGGCAGATGCCGTTATTCCAAGAATTGGCGCTTCCGTGACATTTTATGGTACGGCAGTGGTAAGGCAGTTTGAAATGATGGGCGTGTTTACCACTACCGAGTCTCAGGCACTGGTTAGAAGCCGCGACAAATTGAGGAGCCTTCAAATTCTCTCTCGGGCCAGGCTTGGCCTTCCTAAAACGGTATTTACCAATTATTCCAAAGACGTGCAGGAGGTGATAGATCATGTTGGGGGCGCACCACTCATTATTAAACTTCTGGAAGGCACACAGGGGCTGGGAGTGGTTTTAGCTGAAACCAATAATGCCGCAGAATCTGTTATAGAAGCTTTTAACGGCCTGCAGGCAAGGGTGATCGTCCAGGAATTCATCAAAGAAGCCGGAGGTGCCGATATTCGTGCTTTTGTAGTTGATGGCCACGTGGTAGGCGCCATGAAGAGACAGGGAAAAGAAGGAGAATTTCGCTCTAACCTGCACCGGGGAGGTTCCGCAGAAATTATTGAGTTAAGCGATGAAGAAGAGAATGCCGCGATTAAAGCAGCCAGGGCTATGAGCCTTGGTGTAGCCGGGGTAGATATGCTGCAGAGTGCACGCGGGCCGCTTATCCTGGAAGTAAATTCCTCTCCCGGACTTGAAGGAATAGAGGCCGCCACCGGTAAGGATATCGCCAAAACCATCATCAGGTACATTGAAAGAAATGTATAATTTATGCCGCAAATAGATAAGCACAACGTTCTGGAAATATTAGGCAAGAAAGTCTTGCCTGGGAAAAATGCCACCATCAATTTTAATATGGCCAAACTTTACACCACCACCTCGGTGGAGGTTCCTGTTATTATTGAACGTTCAAAAAAACCCGGCCCGGTGGTTTTGATCACTGCAGGAATCCATGGTGATGAAATTAATGGGGTGGAAATTGTGCGCCAGATTATTTCCAAAGGAATCAACAAGCCGCAAAAAGGGACCATTATATGCATTCCTGTGGTCAATATTTTTGGTTTCCTGAATCTTACCAGGGAATTCCCGGACGGGCGGGATCTTAACCGGGTTTTCCCGGGAACTAAACATGGGTCACTGGCCAGCCGGTTTGCCTATCAGTTCGTGAAAAAAATCCTTCCTATTGCAGATTTTTGCCTGGATTTTCATACCGGGGGTGCCAGCAGGTTTAACGCCCCGCAAATTCGCGTAAAGAAAGGCGATGAGCAAAGTCTTAAATACGCCAGTATTTTTAACGCACCTTTTACCATTAATTCTAAGACTATTACCAAATCTTACCGGGAAACCTGCTCAAAACTCGGCATTCCGGTATTGCTTTTTGAAGGTGGAAAATCTTCAGACAGCAACAAGGAAATTGCCCGGCACGGCGTAGATGGCGCCATGAGGATTCTCAGCCACCTGGACATGCTTTCTTCTAAATTTGATTATCCCGATCCTGTTACCAAAACGGTTATTATTGACAACAGCTTCTGGATGCGGGCAAAGTACAGCGGATTGCTGCATGTAAAGATCCAGTGTGGCAAGCATGTTGAAAAAGGGGAATATATCGCCACCATTACAGATCCCTACGGAAAATTTCGGCATAAAATAAAGGCCGCCAATGAAGGTTATGTAATAAACGTAAATGAATCTCCTATTGTGTACCAGGGAGATGCCGTTTTTCATATTTCTTTACCTCCTAAATCCCATGAAGAAGACAGCGCTCAGGAAGAAATATAAAGAATTAAGATTGGCTCTCTCAGAAGAAGAAATTGAGGAGCTAAGTCTAAAAATTGCCAATAAAGCCCTGGAGCTGCCCATTTGGGAGTATAGCTTTTACCATCTTTTTTTAAGCATCGCAGAACAAAAGGAAGTAGATACTGAGCCATTGCTGCACATCCTGCTGGGAAAAGATAAACATGTAGTACTTCCTAAAACCGAGTTCCAAAATAACAAGTTAAGAAATTTCCTGCTTACCGATACTACAACTATCAGAAAAAACCGATGGAACATCCCTGAACCCGAGGGCGGTATAGAAATTGAACCACAAAAAATTGATGTGGTTTTTATTCCCCTCCTGGCATTCGACGAAATGGGCCATCGTGTAGGATACGGAAAAGGCTTTTATGATAAGTTCCTTTCAGAATGTAAAAAAGAGGTTTTAAAGGTGGGATTGTCTTTCTTCGAAGCCGGATCACGGATAAAAAACGTCCTTTCATCTGATATCCCACTGGATTTTTGTATTACTCCGGAATTAATCTATACTTTTAGGAAATAATTAAAACAATTTGTAGCGCAGAAAAGAATATTTTTATATAAATATATTTTCCCCCAACCATACCTACAATGCTTAGTGACCTACAGCTTAACTATATTTTAGAAGATTTTGATATTTTTTACTGGAAGATCAACCTCTTTAGTAAAGAAATTACATGGTCTGAGCAGTTTAATGCGATGGTGGGTAATCCAGATCTTTCTGAAGATTCTTTTGAGTACTTTATAAAAGAAATTCTGCATCCCGATTACCGTTACGACTTCAGGGTTAATTTTGATAAACTTATTACTGAAACCGGAAGCTTTAATTTTGAGCTGAAATTAAAGCTTAAAAATGGCAAATTCCGCTGGTTCGAATGCAAAAACCTTCAGAGCAAAGAAGAAGGTTTCCGGGAAACCGCCGTGCTTTTGTTCGTGAATATCCACCAAAGCAAAAGAGACCAGTACACTATTGAAGAAAATTTTTTCTACTACCGGGAAACGGCAGAAATGACGAGTACCGGGGGCTGGTACCTGGATACCATAGACAAAAACATCTACTGGGATAATGTAACTAAAAAAATAATGGATTGCCCCCAGGATTTCCAGGTGAATTATGAAGACAGGATGCGCTTTTACGCCCCTGAGCACCATCACCTCATGACTAAGGCCTTCAGCAAGTGTGAATTATATGGTATTCCCTTTAAAATTGAAGTAAAAATGCTCACCCTATATAACCGCGAGTTTTGGGTTAGGGCCACAGGCAAACCGGTATATAACGAAGAACAGGAAATAATTGGCATACGAGGGGTCTTTCAAAATATAGATGAGAATAAAACCAATGAGATCAACCTGCAGGATTCTCTGGATATCATAGCAACCCAGAATTCACGGCTCTTTAATTTTGCACACATTGTTTCTCATAATCTAAGGTCCCACAGCAGCAACCTTAGTTTAATAGTGGAGCTTCTTAAAGAAGCCAGAACAGATGCCGATAAGCTGGAACTGCTGGCTAATGTGGAATATGTTTCTGAAAATCTAGATGCCGCTATTGCACATTTAAATGAAGTGGTAAGCGTACAAACTTCGCTACACAAAGAAAGGGTTAAAGTTAACTTTAATGAAGCCCTGGAATTTGTTCTTGCTTCTATTTCTTCCCTGATTAATCGGGAAAATGCAAAAATTGTCGCTGAATTTCACAACTTGAAAGAAATTCTGTATATCCCTGAGTATCTTGAAAGTATTTTACTAAATTTAGTTAGCAATGCCATTAAATATAAAAAACAAGGCAGGAAACCAATAATCTTTATTCAGTCTTATACAGACAACGGGAAAGAGTTTCTTGAGGTAAGTGATAATGGGATGGGCATTGATCTCGATCAACACGGGGATAGTATGTTTGGAATGTATAAAACGTTTCACGGCAATCCCGAGGCTAAGGGAATTGGCCTTTTTATAACCAAAAACCAGGTGGAGGCGCTTGGGGGCACAATTTCAGTCACCAGCACTGTTGATGTAGGGACAACTTTTAAAATTAAGTTTTGATATGGGGCAAAAAGTAGAGCTGGCATGTATTATTGATGATGATAAGATATATGTCAATTTGGTGAAAAAAATTATTGAGATCAAGAAGCTTTCAGAAAACCTTCTGGTTTATAAAAACGGAAAAGAAGCGCTGGATTATTTCAAGCTTATTCTAGGCAATATGACTGAAGATAAATTGCCTGAAATTATATTCCTGGATCTTAATATGCCAGTAATGGACGGATGGGAATTTTTGAACGAGTTCATTAAGATTAAAAACAACTTTAATAAAAAGATTACTCTTTATGTGGTAAGCTCTTCCATAGACCCGCGCGACCTGGAAAGAGCAAAATCCATTAATATGGTGACCGATTATTTAATAAAACCTATTGAACTTAAAAAGTTTGAGAAAATTTTTGAGAAAAGGACCACTGCCGCCTAGGATTTACTTTCGCCTTCCTTATGTTTGGGAAACGCCTTTTTATTAAAAATAAGCATGAGAACCACTCCTATGGTTATAGAACTGTCTGCAATATTAAATACAGGTTCAAAAAAAGTAAAATAGTTGCCTCCCCATACTGGGATCCACCCCGGTAAGTATCCTTCATATAATGGAAAATAAAGCATATCTACCACTTTCCCATGAAAAAGGCTGCTATAGCCCCCTGCTTCCGGCAAGAAGCTTGCAACGTGCCTGTAACTGTCGTCAAAAAGAATTCCGTAGAAAACTGAATCGATAATATTCCCCATTGCTCCTGCAAAAATAAGTGCTACGGAAATTATTAAAATTCTGGAAGCATTTTTTCTTACTGAATCCCAAAGCCAGTAACCAATCCCAAAAATCGCCACCAGTCGAAACAAAGTGAGAATCAGTTTTCCATAGGCACCCGGAATTTTTGTGCCCCAGGCCATTCCTTCATTTTCCACAAAAAGAATATGAAACCAGTCTAAAACCTTAATTTCCTCTCCTAAAGTAAAATGTGTTTTAATATAAATCTTTGATATTTGATCTATGATGAGGATCAGGACAATAATTAAGCTGGCTTTTTTTAAAGACATGGAATAGTTTGGTTAAAAACGCACCAAAAATACTAATATTATTTAGTTTTCTGCACACTTATAGCCCCATTAATAGAGGTGAGTTTTAAGAGGTTAGTTCCAGGGGAAAGATTTGCCAGTTCCAGGCTTCCGGTTCTTGTACTGGCCTCTACTGTAGCCTTAGTGGTTTTAACAAAAATATCCCCTTCAAAAGTGTTAATGGTAGCGTTGCCCTTAAAATCCAAAAGCCTGCAGTAGCCCTGCTTGAGATTGGCTTCAAAATCTTTAAAATCTCCTTCAGCAATTACAGAGGCAATATTAGATCTAAGGAATACCTGCCTATTTGCAGGTATTTCTATAGTTACCTCAAGCGAAAAAACTTTATGAGCGCTTAATTTATCGAATCCGCCGGTATAGGATTCGGGATATTCAGAAGAAAGCAGCAGTTTCCTCCCGTTTATCTCGGATCTTAAAAAAATGTTGTTGAAATATTCTCCTTCAGAATGGGTGGTGATACTAATATTAGAAACAGCAGCAGTTTTTAAACTGATCTTGTAAACTTCATCGCTGTTAATTTCAATAATGTCAATGTTAGAAGCATCTATAATCTTAGCAACGTCCTTTTGAGCCTGAATTTTAATCAGGCTGAAAAAAATAAAAAAGATGCTAAGAACCTGCTTCATTTTAGAACGGAAAACGCTCCTGGCTGAAGAATCAACAGGAGCGTTTTTGTTATTTTTAATCTTTAAATTATCGCTGAAGATTTTTCGCTTCAATGCTTAAAGTTGCGTGAGGAACCAGTAAAAGACGCTCCTTTGCAATTAATTTCCCGGTGACACGGCAAATTCCGTAGGTTTTATTTTCTACCCTAAGAAGAGCATTCTTCAAATCCCTGATAAACTTTTCCTGACGGATGGCAAGTTGTGAATTCGCTTCCTTGCTCATAGTTTCACTACCTTCTTCAAAAGCTTTAAATGTTGGGGAAGTATCATCTGTACCATTGTTCCCATCATTTTTATAGGCGCTTTTATAGATTTCCAGCTGCTCCTGGGCCTTTTCTATCTTTTTTAGAATTAAGGCTTTGAATTCTGCCAGATCAGCATCGCTGTAACGTTCTTTAACATCTGTTGACATAAGGCTACTGTTTTTTAATAAACAATTTTGTGGTAATATCATCAAACTCCACCTGGGTGCCGTCTTCAACCACATCTGCAAATTCGAGATTTGCGGTTAACGTTTCATTTTTAATGTAATTTATATTCTCATTAACGGCATCCTCGACCATGCCATCTTTTTGTAGGGTCACGTTTATAGTGTCTGTAACTTCAAAACCGGAGTCTTTACGCATATTTTGTATACGATTAACCAATTCCCTTGCCACTCCTTCTTTTTTCAATTCAGGTGAAATGCTAACATCCAGCGCAACAGTTATGTTACCGCTGCTGGCCACCAGCCAGCCTTCAATATCCTGAGAAGTAATCTCCACTTCTTCGGCCGCCAAAGTAATCATTTTTTCATTAATTTCAACCTCTATCCTGCCCTGCTGCTCTATTTTGGCAATATCTTCTGAGGTGAATTTATTTATCTTATTGACAACCAGCTTCATATCCTTACCAAATCTTGGGCCAAGAACCCTGAAATTAGGTTTTACCTGCTTCACCAGTATGCCTGAAGCATCATCTATAAGCTCGATTTCTTTTACATTTACCTCGCTTTTTATAAGCTCCTGAACGGCCATAATTTCCTCCCCCTGTTCCCTGGAAAGTACCGGAATCATTACACGTTGCAAGGGCTGACGAACTTTGATCATCTCCTTTTTGCGAAGCGAAAGCACTAATGAAGAAATGCGTTGTGCCTTCTCCATTTTGCCTTCTAATTTTTTATCAACAAACTTATTATCAAATGTAGGGAATTTAGAGATATGAACAGATTCCACTTTTTCTTTCCCGCTAGCTTTATTAAGATCCCTGTAAAGGCGTTCCATATAAAAAGGCGCAACAGGAGCTCCTAATTTTGCTACCGTCTCCAGGCAGGTATAAAGAGTTTGATATGCTGAAATTTTATCCTGACCATAATCACCTTTCCAAAACCTTCTGCGGCTAAGGCGTACAAACCAGTTACTAAGATTCTCCTGGACAAATTCTGAAATAGCCCTGGTCGCCTTTGTAGGCTCATAATCTCCATAAAATGCATCCACTTTATTTATGAGTGTATGCAATTCTGAAAGTATCCAGCGGTCAATTTCAGGCCGTTCGCTTAGCGGAATATCCTCTTCAGCATAAGTGAAAGTATCAATATTGGCATACAAAGTAAAGAACGAATAAGTATTGTAGAGCGTTCCGAAGAATTTTCGCTGCACTTCCCCAATTCCTTCAATGTCAAATTTAAGGTTGTCCCACGGGTTCGCGTTAGAGATCATATACCAGCGGGTGGCATCCGGCCCAAAAGCTGCCAGAGTTTCAAAAGGATCTACCGCGTTCCCTAACCTTTTGGACATTTTCTGGCCGTTCTTGTCCAGCACGAGTCCGTTGGAAACCACATTTTTATACGCCACGTCATCAAAAATCATGGTAGCTATGGCATGTAGTGTATAAAACCAGCCCCTGGTCTGGTCCACACCTTCCGCAATAAAATCAGCTTTGCGCCAGGTTTTCTCTACTTTTTCCTTATTTTCAAACGGATAATGCCATTGGGCATAAGGCATAGAACCAGAATCGAACCATACATCTATAAGATCTGCTTCCCGCTTCATGGGTTTGCCACTTTCTGAAACCAGCACGATCTCATCAACTACATTTTTATGCAGGTCTACATTATCATAATTCTCGTCACTCATATCTCCTGCCTTAAAGGCTTCAAAGATATTTTTATCCATAACCCCTGCCTCTACAGCATGTGTTATTTCTTCTTTAAGTTGTGCAATAGAGCCTATTATTTTCTCTTCTTTCCCATCTTCAGTTCTCCAGATTGGAAGCGGGATTCCCCAGTACCTGCTTCGGGAAAGGTTCCAGTCGTTAGCATTGGCCAGCCAGTTTCCAAAGCGGCCTTCCCCTGTAGCTTTAGGTTTCCAGTTTATGCCAAGGTTTAGCTCGTACATACGGTCCTTAACATCGGTCACCTTAATGAACCAGGAATCCAGCGGATAATAGAGAATTGGCTTATCTGTTCTCCAGCAATTTGGGTAACTGTGGACGTACTTTTCAACCTTAAAAGCGCGATTTTCCTCCTTCAGCTTAATAGCTATTTCAACATCTACAGATTTTTCCGGGGCTTCGCCATCATTATAGTATTCATTCTTCACATATTTCCCGGCGAATTCGCCCATTTCTTTTCTAAACTTCCCCTGTAAATCCACCAGCGGAACCAGATTATCATTATCATCTTTAACCAGCAACGGTGGAACCTCGGGAGTTGCCTGTTTCGCCACAAGGGCATCATCTGCACCAAAAGTGGGAGAAGTATGAACGATTCCCGTACCATCTTCTGTAGTTACAAAATCCCCGGCAATGACGCGGAAGGCATTTTCAGGATTATGGTAAGGCTGCGCATAAGGCATAAGCTGCTCATAGCGAATTCCTACGAGATCTGCACCAACATAACCCTTCCCAATAAAATAAGGAATTTTGCCTGCCTTGCTGTTAGACTGGTCTCCTGCTTTATAATTTTTTAGCTCCTCTTCATTTTCAACTTTTCTGAATTTTTTATCAAACTGCTTTTCAGCAAGATCTTTGGCCACTATAATTGTTATTGGTTCAAAGGTGTACTGGTTGTATGTTTTTACCGTAACATATTCAATTTTTGGCCCCACGGTTAGCGCGGTATTGGATGGCAAAGTCCACGGAGTGGTGGTCCAGGCGATAAAATAGGCCCCCTCCAAACCTTCACCAACAGGGGAGGCTTTAGAATTGCTTATTTTGAACATTGCCGTTACCGTGGTATCTGAAACATCCTGATAAGTTCCCGGCTGGTTAAGCTCGTGTGAACTAAGGCCGGTCCCGGCCTTTGGGGAATATGGCTGGATGGTATAACCTTTATAAATAAGGCCTTTCTTGTAAATTTCAGAAAGCAGCCACCAGACGGTTTCCATGTATTTAGATTTGTAGGTGATATAGGGATCGCCCATATCTACCCAATATCCCATTTTTTCGGTAAGGTTATTCCACACATCTGTATAGCGCATCACTGCATTTTTACAGGCGTGGTTGTACTCTTCTATACTAATTTTATTTCCAATATCTTCTTTGGTGATTCCCAGTTCTTTCTCTACTCCAAGCTCCACCGGTAAGCCGTGGGTATCCCAGCCTGCTTTACGTTTTACCTGAAAACCTTTTTGGGTTTTGTAACGGCAAAAAATATCTTTTATAGCACGCGCCATCACGTGGTGAATTCCAGGCAAGCCATTTGCCGAAGGCGGGCCTTCAAAAAACACAAATTGCTCCTCTCCCTCCCGGGATTCCACACTTTTTTCAAAAATCCTGTTCTCCTTCCACCAGCCAAGCGTCTCTTCTGCAACTTTTGGTAAGTCAAGTCCTTTATATTCAGGGAACTTATTGCTCATTTTCTTGAAATTTCTAATGATGTGCGAAATTAATCAATTTTCGTAAAAGAGAAGTCCCCTATAATGGAAAATAAGACCTTTGCTCGTGCCTTACTTATTACAGCAGTGTTTCCTGACATTCATGATTTATTCTGACATATAATTCTTACATCAAAATCAATTAATTTAAAATGATCTTCCTATTTGTTAGCATAGGCTGCAAAGTGGCTAAAAACTGTTGCTTTTTCTACAAACTTTCCCTAATTTGGATAATCCCTACAAATTTACCTGCTCAACCTGCGGCTTATTCATGGAAATAAATAAAGTAGATGAGCAAAAACCTTCCTTTGTACCTAGCATGTATAACAATTTTGGCCTGCAGTTGTACTACTGTGGATTCTCCTCTGGAACCCATTAGAATTTTAGAGGAAGCGTACTTCTTACGCTTCAGGGAAAGTGGGGTTTTAAAGGAATACCGTATTATTCAGCTGAGAGAAACCGGCAACCCCTACTCTGATGTTGAAGGATTTGCAAACACACCTGTTGCATTAGAATTCTGGGGAGCTGATATTCCTGTACACACCACTTCCATAAGCGCTATCTTAAATGATGATGCTTCCCCGGAGCAATTTCAGCTTAATCTTTACACTCCTGAAGAGATTGAAACCAATAAAGAATATACTATTAGCCCATTTGCTTATATGGATTTTCTATTTTATAAAGGCAACTTGCTTTATGGAGAACATTTAGCTCATGATCCTGAAAAGTATAACTGGAGGATACGGTTTACCAAAATTGATGAAGAGGGGATAAGCGGGGTATTTTCGGGCACGCTGAAAGGAGCTAACGGGAAAATTGAAATTACAGAAGGATTGTTTCATGTTCCTACAGAAAACGTCCTGCCCACCAGCTTTTAAGATCTTTCCTGGTCGCTCCGCAGCAGTCACTGCTTGCATAGCTTCATAAAAAAGTAAAACAGAAAATCTTAATTAAAAATTTCATTTAGAACCGCCAGGGATTTTGGTTTCCTGAAACCTTCAATATGCAGTTCGTAGTAAAGCAAAAGCAGGTTCAGAAATCCTGTGCGGCTCTGTTGATTAAGCTTTATATCTTTTGAAGAATCAAAATCGGCTGAAAGAAACTGCTTCAAAAAATCCAGGTTTTTTCCTTCTACACAATATTCATTTGTCCTGATTTCCTGAAAAACCCCATCCAGCATATTGAAATATGACAAATCTGCCGAGGAGTCTTCCGGTTGGAAGCCGAGATACCGGGTAAGCTTCAACAGGAAAATCAAATGGAAATTAGCAATGGAGCCATGCAGGTCCAGCCAGTTAAGGCTGAGCTTAAGATATTGGTACAAGGCAGGATTAGGTTCCTCTTCTTTTATGGCATTCCTTAAAACTTCAGCTAAAAACATGAGCATGGAGCCTTTTATCATATTAGTATGAAGCGACTGGTATGTGTGTAAAACTTTAGCTTCTTTGAGGTACTCCAGCGTACCTTTATCTTTATGGCTGGCAACCACCTCCAGTTGGGTTAGTAGCTGAAAGAGCGATGCTTTCAACTTACCCTTTCTGGATTTTAAGATTCCCCGTAACATATACGTTTTCACACCACTCTCCAGGGTATAAGCCCTCACAATAAGATCTGCCTCGCCATATTTAAGCGCACTTAAGATTATGGCTTCTGTTTTAATAAGCATCGGGAGAAATTTGAAATTCAAAGATATTAAAAAAGCCGCCCAAAAGGAGCGGCTTAATATAATGTTATAAAGCAGAAGCTACACCACGCCCTGGGCGAGCATAGCGTCAGCAACTTTTACAAAACCTGCAATATTTGCCCCTTTTACATAATCTACATATCCATCGTCATCTGTCCCATATTCCACGCATTTTGAATGGATATTATTCATAATTTCATGTAGCTTTTTATCCACTTCTTCTGAAGTCCAGGAATATCGTAATGAATTTTGAGACATTTCCAAACCTGAAGTGGCCACACCACCTGCATTTGAAGCTTTACCCGGTGAGAAAAGAATTTTCGCCTTCTGGAAAACTTCCACAGCTTCCGGGGTACATGGCATATTCGCGCCTTCCCCAACACATATGCAACCGTTATCTACCAGCTTTTTCGCATCTTCTTCCAGTAGTTCATTTTGTGTGGCGCAGGGAAGTGCTATATCGCAGTTTACACCCCACGGGGTTTCGCCCTCATAATATTTGGCATCGGGATACTCGTCTACATATTCGCTGATTCTGCCCCGCCGCTCATTTTTAAGTTTCATGATAAAATCAAGCTTCTCCTCATCAATTCCTTTTTCATCAAAAATATATCCGCTTGAATCTGACATGGTGAGTACTTTGGCGCCTAGCTGGATGGCCTTCTCTGCCGCAAATTGCGCCACATTTCCAGACCCGGAAATAATTACTTTCTTATCTTCAATTTTCTCCCCTCTCCTGGAAAGCATATTTTGCGTAAAGTAGACGTTACCGTAACCTGTAGCTTCAGGACGAATTAACGATCCTCCGTAAGAAATTCCCTTTCCGGTTAAAATACCAGTAAACTCATTTCGCAGTCTCTTGTATTGGCCAAACAAGTAACCAATTTCACGGCTACCTACACCTATGTCTCCGGCAGGAACATCGGTATCTGCACCAATGTGTTTTGCCAGTTCTGTCATAAAACTCTGGCAGAAACGCATTACTTCATTATCTGATTTTCCTTTGGGATCAAAATCTGATCCTCCTTTACCGCCACCCATTGGAAGGGTGGTAAGCGAGTTTTTGAAAACCTGCTCAAAGGCGAGGAATTTTAATATGCTCAGGTTCACCGTGGGATGAAAACGCAAACCGCCTTTATAGGGTCCTATTGCAGAATTCATTTGAATCCTGAACCCGCGATTTACCTGGATATTCCCTTCATCATCCAGCCAGGAGACCCTAAACATAATTACCCGCTCAGGTTCTACCATGCGTTCCAGAAGTTTAACATTCTGATACTTTTTATTTTTTTCTATAAAAGGAATTATAGTTTCTGAGACCTCATGAACGGCCTGCATAAATTCCGGCTCGTTTTGATTTCTTTTTGATACTTTATCTAAGAACTCTTTTACATTTTGTTCCATAATGTGTGGTGCTAATAAAGTTTATTAAAAAATTTTACTTTTATGCGGTGCAAATATAGAGGTTCTCTAAAAGATAGGCGATGATTTTTATTTTTTGATATAATATTAACGTACAAATCATTTCCTTGTATCCCCATAATTTATTTAAATTATATCTTAAACTTCTTTTTATATATTTGTCAGTACTTCAAGTGCGTCCATATGCAAAATACCAGAGTATTTTTAATGGTGTTTTTCCTTTTGTTTCTTACACAGGGGAATGGCATCGCACAAATACATGTCTCTAATGAAGTTGGGGTGCTCGCCGGGCCGGCTGGTTTTTTTACCGATTATGGAGAAAGGTGGAACGTTAGGAATAATTTGGAAAATGAAGGTTTTGGCGTTGGCGTGGTGCATTACCTAAGTTTTGCATACAAAGCAAGATGTACCTGTGAAAGATCTGAAAGCTGGTTCAGTGATCATTTTAGAATTAGAAATGAGTTTGATTACCTTAGGTCCAAACTGGAGCATTTTGGGCCGGTAGCCAATGGCAAAGGAGAAGGAGCAAGAAAATTGAGAGCCATGCATGGCTTTACCGAAACTTATGAGCTGGGAACACATTTGGAGTATCATTTTATGCGCATTAAAGATTTTACAAATTTTGCCGTATTATTTGGCCCTTATGTTAGTCTTGGAGTACATTATGTATACTACACCCCTACTGCATATTCAGATCTGGGTCCGGTAGACGACCCAAAGATACTTTTCCCAAGCTTCCAGGGAGGGCTGGATCTGGAGCCTAGTACCACTTTTGCCATTTCAGGAAGTGTAGGTGTTAGGTACCGGCTGGGCATGCAACATGATCTTCTTATTGACGCGCGCTGGAATTATTATAATTCAGATTTTATTGATGGCTTAGATGTGCAAGGGCCTCAGAATAAGTACAACGACTGGATTTTCTGGCTGAATGTGGGTTATGTTTTTTATATTAATTTTTAGAAATTTTTTCTGAAGTTATTATTTTTCCACCATTTGCAAGGATGCTTTTTTTTGCCTTTTCAAATTCCAAAGGATTTAGTGCTCTGGTGGCATCTTCAATTAATAGTGCTGAAAATCCCTCCTGTAGAGCATCCTGAATGGAAAAAAACACACAGAATTCTGCAGCAAGTCCGCTGAAATAGATTTCCTCAACCCCTTTTTCCTTTAGATATCCTGCCAGGCCGGTAGATTTTAAATGTGCATTGTCATAAAACCCGCTATAACTGTCAATTTTTAGGTCTGTGCCTTTTCTGAAAATAGCTTCAATTTTTGAAGTTTCCAGATCCTTGTGAAAGGCAGCACCTTCAGAATTCTGCACGCAATGCTCCGGCCAGAGCACCTGCTCTATTCCGTCTAATTCTATCTTTTCAAATTCCATTTTTCCGGCATGGCTTTTTGCAAAACTGGCATGCCCCGCAGGATGCCAGTCCTGAGTGGCAATAACAAGTTCAAACTTTTCCTGAAGCCTGTTTATTACCGGCACCACCTGGTCTCCCTCAGGAACAGCCAAAGCCCCAGCGGGCATAAAATCATTTTGTACATCTATAATGAGTAAGGCTTTCATGCTTTGCTTTTATATTCTTTAATTAAAAGGTCCCGTTCTTCTTTCAGGCGGCTGCTCAAGCCTATTTTATAAATATGAGGATTGTTAAAGCGTTTATATTCTATAGGCAGCTCGGCAACCCTGGAAAGGCTGTAATCTGCAATTTCCTGTAGGCTGCGTTTTTTCAGCAAACTTTTCCCGTTTTCCATCACCTTCTCCAACAGCGGCTCCTGCTCATAATCTTCTATTTTCAACGACTTATAGGGCTCAAAAGGATGAAACATTTCCGTTACATGGGTTTCTTCAGAAAGGCCAATGGCATCTGCACCTATACATTTCCCATCTTTATTTTTAATTCTAAAAACCTGTTTTTTATGCGGAAGTGTTACTTTTGAGAGGCTTTCTGAAATTTTTATCCTTGGTTTTCCTCCGGAATATACCAATTTGTAAACCCCATCCAAAGCGGCATCTGGGCTGCCGGTTACAAGGTTAGTGCCCACCCCGAAAATATCTATTGGCGCCTGCTGCTCTAAAAGGCTTTTTATCACATACTCATCAAGTTGATTGGAAGCCGCAATTTTTACATCATCCAGGCCTTCGGCATCAAGAAGTTTTCGGCTTTCTTTTGCAAAATAAGCCAGGTCTCCGCTATCCAGCCGAACCGCCAGCAGCTTCTGCCCTCTCTCCTCCATTTCTTTTGCTACCTTAATGGCATTGGGAATGCCGCTCTTCAAGGTATTATAGGTATCCACTAAAAGTACGCAATTCTCCGGACGGCCTTTAGCAAAGTCCCGGAATGCTTCCAGCTCGTCATCATAACTCTGAACAAAAGAATGAGCCATCGTCCCGGAAACCGGAATTTCCATATCCATTCCCGCGATTACATTACTGGTCCCATCAAATCCCCCGGTGACTGCTGCACGCGTAGCATAATAACCTCCCGGCCCCTGAGATCTTCTCAACCCAAAATCCAATAGTTTTTTATCTCCTGCCACCAGCCTGGTCCTGCTGGCTTTAGTCGCGATAAGCGTCTGGAAATTCAAAAGGTTTAACAGGAGGGTTTCTATAAGCTGGGCTTCAATCATATTTGCTTCCACCTGCAGCACAGGCCGGGTAGGAAAAACAACATCCCCTTCTTTTGCTGAAATGATATTACCTCTAAACCGAAACTCCTGCAAATAGTTAAGAAAGTCTTCTTTAAAGCCTTTAGTCTTTAGGAACTTAATATCCGCAGGATCAAACCTTAGCTCTTCAATAATTTTAAGCAGGTTTTCCAGGCCAGAAAATACAGCATACCCTCCATTATAAGGTAATTTTCTAAAGAAATATTCAAATACAGCCTGCTCATCTTTTTGACCTTTTTCAAAATAAACCTGAGCCATGGCCAGTTGGTACTGGTCCGTATACGTGGCAGTAAAGTTGAACATAATATATTTTGTCTTGATATTGAACTTATTGAAGTTCTTCAAGCTTTTTCTGGTAAATTTCCAGATCTGCCTGTGTGAACAGGACAAATTTAATCTTTTCTACCTGCTTTAGCCTGGGTAATTCTCCTAAAATTGTCCTTACGGCAACTTCAGCCGCTTCTTCCATGGGATAACCAAATACACCAGTAGAGATTGCGGGAAAAGCGATAGAGGTAATAGTATTTTCTTCAGCGAGCTTTAGGGCATTTTTATAACAATTAGCAAGAAGCTCTTCGTGATTTTTTTTTCTTTCATAAACCGGGCCCAGGCAATGGATCACGTATTTATTTGGAAGTTTATGCGCTCCGGTAATAACGGCCTCTCCCGGACGAATGGGAGCAAAATCCTGACACTCCTTATAAAGGTCTGGCCCGGCGGCATGATGAATAGCACCTGCCACTCCACCCCCGGTGGTTAACTCGGCATTAGCCGCATTTACTATAGCTTCTACATCTGGCTGCTGTGTAATTCCTCCTTTTACGGCTTCAATGCTTATTTTGGCATTTGTAACTTCCATATCATAAATTTTTTATGAATCTAATATTTTTTTGCATGATAAAAAATGAAAATCTTAATTTTGACAGGAAAAATATACAGGTCTGGCTTTTGGAGAGCCTCTTATGACTTTTTATTTAAAAAATCCCTCCGATAAGATTTAAAAAAGGCCTATTTTTTCTTTATAATTTTTAGCAGGAATTTAAAAATTCTATTATATTTGCATCCGCAAAATTGATTGCGAAAATTCCTCCTTAGCTCAGTTGGTTAGAGCATCTGACTGTTAATCAGAGGGTCCTTGGTTCGAGCCCAAGAGGAGGAGCAAAAGTTTAAGGCAAAATTCTATTGGGCGAGAAGCCTGTCCCGAGCGAGTGAAACGGAGTCGAGGGAAGCCCAAGAGGAGGAGCAAAGAGCAACAGAAAGCTTTTTTAAAAATTCTGGACATACTGAAATTCCTCCTTAGCTCAGTTGGTTAGAGCATTTGACTGTTAATCAAAGGGTCCTTGGTTCGAGCCCAAGAGGGGGAGCAAAATAAAGCCTGGCGGAAATGCCGGGCTTTTAGCTTTTTTAAAACCCGGAGGCAAAATAGTACTATACTTTGCAAAAATAGATTCAGTGCATCCTCTCTTCTCTAATTATATTTGAGACAGATTGTGATTTTCTAATAAAAACCCTCTTAAAATCCAAAAATTAAAGAACTTAGCCATGGTTTTTTAACAATAACAAATTCTGCGGTTGATTTTTATCGCTAAAGTATCTGGTTAAACCCTCTAAATTTTAAATCACACAGTTTTAAAACAAAAACTTTATCTTTTTAGGATCACTATTAGAACATCACCTCTTCTGAAGTTACACAATGAAGACTATAAAATTATATCCTGTTTTGTTCTTCCTTTTTGCTGCGCTGGCCGACTGTAAAGCTCAGGAAGCTCAAGGCCTGGCAGAAAGTAGAAAAATTGCCTTTAATTCGGCATGGCAATTCCACCTGAACGATTCCATTGAGGATACCATTAACCAAAATACCGAATGGCGGGAACTGGATTTGCCGCACGACTGGAGTATTGAAGGGGAGTTTAATCCTGAGAATCCCTCAGGCGTGGGCGGCGGTGCCTTGCCCGGAGGATTGGGCTGGTACAAAAAAACATTTAAAATTGAAGCTGAAGACAGCACCCAACTTACTTCCATTGTTTTTGACGGGATTTACCAGGACAGTGAGGTCTGGATTAATGGGCAGCAGCTTGGCAACAGGCCCTACGGCTACATCTGCTTCGAATACAATTTAACACCTTACCTTAATTACGGCGAGGAAGAAAATGAGATCCTGGTTAAAGTTGACAATTCCAGTCAGCCTAATTCCCGATGGTATTCCGGTTCTGGCATTTACAGGAATGTGTGGCTAAAAACCACCGATAAACTGCACATCCCGCAATGGGGTACTTTTATCACTACTCCGCAGGTAACTTCAGAAAGTGCTTCAGTTGAAGTTGAAATCAGTCTCAAAAATGCTTATGCTGAAGCAAAAACCGCAACTATACAGACTTCTTTTTTAAATGGCGAAAATGAAGTCGCTTCAGTTTCCGAAGAAATAAATATCGCGGCTTCTTCCGAAGAAAAAATCCACCAGAAAGTCGTTATTGAAAATCCCGGATTATGGTCGGTTGAAAATCCACAATTATACACTGCAGTTACCAAAATTTTGGTAGACGGAGAAGTGCTGGACAGGTATGAAACTTCCTTTGGGATAAGAAGCTTCAAATTTGATGTAAAGGAAGGCTTTATCCTGAACGGGAATCAGGTAAAAATAAAAGGGGTTTGCATGCACCACGATCTTGGCCCTCTTGGCGCGGCCATTAACACCCGCGCGATAGAACGCCAACTGGAAATCCTGCAGGAAATGGGCGTTAACGGCATACGCACCGCCCACAATCCTCCCGCGCCGGAATTGCTGGACCTTTGTGACAGAATGGGCTTTATCGTTATGGACGAGGCTTTTGACATGTGGGCGCAACACAAGACGGAAAATGACTATGCCCAAAACTGGGAACAGTGGCACGAAAAAGACCTTACGGACCTGATTGTAAGGGACCGTAACCATCCCAGCATCTTTATGTGGAGCATCGGGAACGAAATCCCCGAACAATGGAGCGAAAAAGGCGCAAAAATAGGTTGGGAACTGGCGAAAATAGTTAAAGAATTGGACAGCACCCGCCCCGTGATCGCCGCGATGAATCCGCCAATTGCAATAAACAGTAACGAAGACATCAGCATACAGTTTGAAGAAAACCGGGCGCAGCCTAATGCTTTGGCAGGTTCGGGCGCACTGGATATCATCGGCTACAATTATGCCCACGAAACTTACCCCTACCATTTAAAGAATTTCCCCAATACGCCATTTATCGCTACGGAAACCACTTCGGCTCTTGAAACCAGGGGATATTATGAATTCCCTTCAGATACCACCAAAATCTGGCCGGTAAGCTGGGACAAGGTCTTTGAAGGTGGGAATCCCGATAATACTGTTTCGGCCTTTGACCAGGTAAGGGCGCCATGGGGTTCTCTCCATGAGGCCACCTGGAAAGTGATCAAAAAATACGATTTTCTTTCCGGGTTTTACATCTGGACCGGGTTTGACTATATAGGTGAGCCTACTCCTTATATCTGGCCTTCCAGAAGTTCATATTTTGGAATTGTTGACCTGGCCGGTTTTCCCAAAGATGTTTATTATATGTACAAAAGTGCATGGACTACCGAAGATGTACTTCATATTTTGCCGCACTGGAACTGGCAAAAAGGCCGGGCCGTAGATGTTTGGGCGTATTATAACAATGCCGATGAAGTGGAATTATTTCTGAATGGAAAATCTATGGGCACAAAAAGCAAAGAAGGTGATGACCTGCACGTGATGTGGCGTTTCCCTTTTGAACCCGGTACCTTAAAAGCGATATCCAGGAAAGACGGCAATGTGGTTAAAGAAACTGAAGTGAAAACCGCCGGAGAACCTTTAAAACTGGAACTTTCAGCAGACAGAAGTACAATAAAGGCCGATAATAACGACCTTTCCTTTATCACGGTTACTATAACCGATGAAGAAGGAACCCTTGCGCCACGGGCCGGTAACCTGATAAAATTCAGCCTTGAAGGGGATGGAAAAATTGTAGGCGTGGCCAGCGGAGATCCAACCAACCATGAATCCTTTAAAGGCACCGAACACAGCGCGATGAACGGCAAAGCCCTGGTGATTGTTCAGTCAGGAAAAGAAGCGGGAAATTTAATACTTACTGCAACTTCTGAAGGACTGCAAAAAGCCAGCATAACCATAACAGCTAATTAATTCAACAATATGAACCTAAAATCTTACCTATTCGGAAATAAATATATTGCCGGAATTTCCATGACTTTAATTCTGGGAATATTGGCAGTTTCAAACCTCAACGCCCAGGATCAAAATGCCGATATCCTGAATGCCCCGCCAGATATGAGCGAGACTTTTGAAAATTACCTAAACACCTTTTACTTTGCAGATGAACTTACCAAATTTGATCCTGCAACGGGTAAGGGAACCATAAAATATCTACGTAATAATTACGAAACCCGCCAGGCTTTTAACAATATGCTTATGCGGCCGGTTCCTGCGGAAGCGAACGAATTCCCAACTACCGAATATGAAGCTTCCCCGGAATTGCCTTTCGAAATCCAGTTTGTTTCAGATCGCACTATCCGCATTAAAATGGCTTCCGGGCCACAGTTTCACGAGCAGGAAGAATCGCTGATGCTGGTGGATGGCACGGCGCCTAACCACCCTGAAGCATGGAAATCTTCAAAAATTGAGGGCGGCTATAAATTTACCAGCGCCCATGGTTCCGTAGAAATTCAATCCAAACCCTGGCATGTGAAGATCTTTGATGAAAATGGGAAATTATTGACCAGCACTTTACACAGTGCAGATGTCACCAATACTTATACTCCTGTTCTGCCATTTTCCTACGTGCGCAGGAGCAGCGATTACTCCAGGAGTTTTGCACCGGTATTTACCCTCGAGCCGGGAGAAAAGATCTTTGGTTGCGGGGAGTCTTTTACGCAATTCAACAAAAGAGGCCAAAAAGTGGTTTTATGGACAGATGATGCCAACGGGGTGCAGAATGAAACTATGTACAAACCCATCCCTTTTTATATGAGCAGCCGCGGGTATGGCGTTTTTATGCATACCTCCTCTCCTATTGCGGTCGATTTTGGTAAATATTTTAGTGCTGCCAATAAAATGATGCTGGGCGATGATGTGGCAGATCTTTTCATTTTCATTGGAGAACCTAAAGATGTTTTAGATGAATATACCAATCTTACCGGGAAAGCCGCCATGCCACCACTTTGGTCGTTCGGGTTCTGGATGAGCCGCATCACTTATTTTTCTGAAAAAGAAGGCCGCGAAGTGGCTGATAACCTCAGAAAATATAAAATCCCCAGCGACGTGATCCATTTCGATACCGGCTGGTTTGATGTGGACTGGAGAAATAATTATGAGTTCGCCGCCGATCGTTTTGATAACGCTGAAAAAATGCTTGTCGATATGAAAGATCAGGGCTTTCATGTAAGTTTATGGCAATTGCCATATTTTACGCCGAAAAACACCCTTTTCGATGAAATAATTGAAAATGACCTGGCAGTAAAAGACCGTAAAGGCAATATTCCTTACGAAGATGCCGTGCTGGATTTTTCCAATCCTGAAACCGTTACCTGGTATCAGAATAAACTGAAAAATTTGTTTGACCTTGGCGTAAGCGTTTTTAAAGTCGATTTTGGAGAAGCAGCGCCTGCCAACGGAATTTACCATTCCGGCCGTACCGGTTTTTACGAACATAACCTTTACCCGTTGCGATACAATAAAGCGGTAGCTGATATCACCAAACAGGAAAAAGGCTATACTCTAATCTGGGCCAGGAGCACCTGGGCCGGTAGTCAACGCTATCCACTCCACTGGGGCGGCGACGCAGCGACCACAAATTCTGCCATGGCAGCGACTTTAAGAGGAGGATTGTCTTTAGGATTAAGCGGCTTTAGCTTCTGGAGCCACGATGTGGGCGGATTTGTAGCTAAATCACCAGAAAATTTATACCGAAGGTGGACGCCTTTCGGAATGCTTTCTTCGCATGTGAGAAGCCACGGCGCACCGCCAACAGAGCCATGGGAATACAGTGACAGCTTCCTGAAAGACTTCAGAAAAGCCGATAATATGAGGTACCAACTAATGCCTTACATCTATGCGCAGGCCAAAGAAAGTTCAGAAAAAGGCCTGCCCATGATGCGTGCCTTATTTGTGGAATTTCCCGATGATGCCGGCTCCTGGCTGATTGACGATGAATATTTATTAGGCTCAAGCATTCTGGTAGCCCCGCTTTTTGAAGAAGTAACTAAGAAAGATGTTTACCTGCCGGAAGGCCAGTGGATAGATTACCAGACCGGCAAAGTATACGAAAGCGGCTGGCATACTATTGAAGCCGGGGAAATTCCAATTATCGCCCTGGTTAAAAACGGCACGGTTATTCCGCATATAAAACTGGCGCAATCCACACAGGATATGGACTGGAGCAAACTTGATTTAAAAGTTTATGCAGCGGAAGGTACCAATTCGGCTACCGGAAAAGTTTTTCTTCCGGAAGGTGATGCTTTGCAAACCCTAAACCTCAGCAGAAAAGGAAACACTTTTGAAATGGAAGAGAATCCGTTAAAAGGAAAAACCAGTTTTAAAATAGAATTACAAAAGAATCAGCCTTACTCAAATTAAAATAAATCAAAATTATGAAAAATAGAATAATGTCCTTAGTAGCTGCGCTTGGTCTTATCGCGTTTACAGCTTGTAAAGAAGAAACAAAGCCTTCTGAAGTTACCAAAGATTCCGAAGAAAATTCCATTTCTAAGGGAAGCCCTATAACTAAGGAATATGACGCTAAAATCGATAGCCTGGTTGCCCAAATGACTTTAGAAGAAAAAACCGGAATGCTGCACGGCACTACAATGTTTGCCACAGCAGCCGTGGAAAGATTAGGAATTCCGGAATTAAAAATGACAGACGGACCTTTAGGGGTAAGGGAAGAAATTTCTAAAGATTCCTGGACTCCTGTGGGAGGAGATGAAGATTACGCCACGTATTACCCTGCCGGTGCCGGCCTTTCGGCTACCTGGAATCCGGAGCTGGCTTACACTTTTGGAAACAGTGTGGGTTCTGAAGCACGCGCACGGGACAAAGATGTGTTGCTATCTCCCGCCATTAACATCATCAGGACCCCACTTGGTGGAAGGACCTATGAATATTTTACTGAAGATCCTTTCCTTAACAAGAGGCTTGCCGTACCATTTATAGTGGGAGTACAGGATAATGATGTTGCTGCCTGCGTAAAACATTATGCCGCCAATAACCAGGAAACACACCGGGATTATGTAAATGTGAAAATAGATGAACGCGCCTTAAGGGAAATTTACCTGCCTGCTTTTAAAGCTGCGGTAGAAGAGGCCAATGCCTACAGTATGATGGGCGCCTACAACAAATTCCGTGGAGAATTTCTTTGTGAAAACGATTATATGCTCAACGAAATACTAAAAGGAGAATGGGGCTTTAAGGGTATTGTAATTTCAGACTGGGCCGCAGTGCATAGCACTGTGGAATCTTTAAAAAGCGGACTGGACGTGGAAATGGGAACGCCCAAACCTTTTGATGAATTTTACCTTGCCCAACCTTTAATTGATTCGGTTAAAGCTGGAAAAATTTCAGAAGCTGAAGTGGACGAACATGTAAAACGCGTATTGCGGGTAATGTACTCCTTAAACAGCGTTACAGATAATGGCAGGAAAGACGGAAGTTTGGCTACAGAAGCGCATTTTAAAGATGCCTATAACATTGCTTCAGAATCTGTAGTATTACTTAAAAACGATAAAAATATGCTCCCTCTTAAAACTGACAGTATAAAAACTTTAGCGGTAATTGGTGCCAATGCTATAAAGAAAAATGCTTTGGGCGGTTTTGGCGCGGGAGTAAAAACCAGGCGTGAAGTAACCCCACTGGAAGGTCTTAAAAACAGGCTGCCGGAATCTGTGGAGATTACCTATGCGCAAGGATACCAGGAGCGGTTTTCCAAGAGTGAAAAAGGAAAATTTGGCGATGTTACCCTGGACGGCCCGGTAACTATTAATGAACTCGATCCACAAATGGTGGAAGAAGCCGTAAATGCCGCTAAAAAAGCCGATGCGGCCATTTTCTTTGCTGGTTCCAATAGAGATTACGAAACCGAAGCCTCAGACAGGGCTTCTCTTGATCTTCCTTTTGGACAGCAAAAGCTTATTGAAAAAGTACTGGAGGCAAATCCCAACACTATTATTGTGATGATCGCCGGGGCGCCCTTCAATATTGAAAACATTAACCAGAAAACTTCAACTTTGGTGTGGAGCTGGTTTAATGGTTCTGAAGGTGGTAACGCCCTTGCAGATGTGCTATTAGGAGATGTTAATCCCTCCGGAAAACTGCCCTGGACGATGCCTAAAGAGCTTAAAGATTCTCCTGCCCATGCCACCAACAGTTTTCCCGGGGACGATACTGTTTCTTATGAGGAAGGGATTCTGGTTGGATACCGCTGGTTCGACACCAAAAATGTAGAGCCGCTTTATCCCTTCGGCTACGGGCTTTCCTATACCAATTTCGATATTTTAAATGCAAGGATTGATAAAGCAGAAGCTTACAGCCAGGGCGAAACCATTAATGTTTCAGTAGATGTTGAAAACACCGGGGAGATGGATGGGAAAGAAGTGGTCCAGCTTTATGTTTCCAAGGCAAATTCAGAAGTAGAGCGTGCGGCCAAAGAACTGAAAGGCTTTAAAAAAGTAATGGTTCCTGCGGGAGGCTTTAAAACAGTAACTATAGAACTTCCCGTTAAAGAACTGGCTTATTATGATGTGGACAGCAAAAGCTGGATGGTGGAACCGGGAACTTACACATTAAAACTCGGAAATTCTTCGCGTAATATTGAAGATGAAGTTACAGTAGAAGTACAATAAAAAATACTGCTGCTAAACTGCCCTAATTCAAGAGCAGAAAGAAAACAGGGAATCCGGCTTTACAATTATAAAAATTCTAAAGCCGGATTATTCCATTCTTTGTATCTTCAGGTATATCTATACAATAGCAAAACAATACCGCTCATGATTTTTGATGCCCATGTACATTTCTGGAATTATAATCCGCAAAGGGATATATGGATTAACGAAAATATGGAGGCCATAAAAAGAAATTTTTCTCCTGAAGATTACCAGCAAGCGGTTCAGGGCCAGGAGGTACAGGGATGCATGGCCGTACAGGCAGCGGAGTTGGAAGAAGAAACAGAATTCCTCCTCAAACTGGCAGAAGAACATGATATAATAAAAGGAGTTGTTGGCTGGGTAGATTTAACTGCGGAAGATGTGGCTGAAAAACTGGAAAGTTTCAGCTCAAACCCTTATTTAAAAGGAATAAGATACGTCCTGCAGGATAAGGAAAATGATTTTTGTCTGAATAAAACCTTTTTAAGCGGAATTTCTAAACTACAGGCATACGAACTTACTTACGATATTCTGGTAGATCATCGCCAGCTGAATTCGGTAATCCATCTGGTTAAGGATTTTCCCGGGCAGCCGTTTGTGCTGGACCACCTTGGAAAACCAGATATCAAAAATATCAAATTCCAGGAATGGAAGAAAAATATAGAACGGCTTGCAGAATTTCCTAACCTGCACTGTAAACTATCTGGATTGATAACCGAAGCAGATTGGAAAAGTTGGAAGCCCGAAAACTTTAAGCCTTATCTCGATACGGTTTTTACCTTCTTTGGAACGGAGAGAGTATTTTTTGGATCTGACTGGCCTGTTTGTAATCTTGCCGGGGATTATGATGCCGTGACAGCGCTTTTAGCAGATTACACTTCCATTTTCAGCAAATCAGAAAAAGAAGCTATATTTTACGAAAACGCTCTCCGATTTTATAATATCTAATTCGAACAGGAGTAAGCTTCTGTTGCTAATCTTCAAAGACTGCAATCCCTTCCTGCAGCCATTGGTTGTATTCTTCAACATCTGGCGTATAGGCGGCGGGTTCATTCAGTTTTTCCCCTTCGTGGTTTAGCAAAACGTAAAAAGGCTGCGCATTTGCACCGTATTCTTTAATCTGAAGTTCGCTCCACTTCTTTCCAACTGTATTCACCTTATTTCCGGTAACTTCTGAAGTATAAGCCTCTTCTTCAGGCAAATCCCTTTTATCATCTACATAAAGCGAGATAAGCACCACTTCGTTTTTTAACTTACTCAAAATTTGTGGTTTCGGCCATACGTTTTGTTCCATCTTGCGGCAGTTCACACAGGCCCAACCTGTAAAATCCAGCATTACCGGTTTATGGACCTTTTTCGCATAGGCCATTCCTTTCTCATAATCGTTAAAAGCCATAATATCGTGCGGCGGGAGCAAATGTGCCCCTTCGGGAATTTCAGTGTTGGCACCTGGATTTGCCGCTACAGAATTTCGGCTATTACCAACACCATAAGGCGATTCACTATATTCCATTGGCGGTGGGAAAGCACTGATTAAATTCAGCGGAGCACCCCAAAGTCCGGGAATTAAATATATGGTAAACGTAAGGACCAAAAGCCCCATCAGCATTCTGCCAACAGAAATATGTTCTAAAGGAGAATCGTGCGGCAGGCGTATTTTTCCGAATAAATAAAAAGCCAAAGCGCCAAAAATGGCAATCCAGATGGCTATAAAAATTTCCCTTTCCAGCAAATGCAGCTGCAGTACAAGATCTGCCTGAGACAGAAATTTAAAAGCCAAGGCCAGTTCCAGGAATCCCAGAAAAACTTTTACGGTATTCAACCAGCCGCCACTGCGTGGAAGACTGTTAAGCCAGCCAGGGAAAGCGGCAAAGAGCGCGAAGGGCAAGGCGATTGCCAGCGAAAAGCCAAGCATCCCGATGATTGGAGCAAGGCCACCTGTGGAAGCTGCCTGCACCAGCAATGTGCCCACAATTGGCCCGGTACAGGAAAAGGATACTATGGCCAGGGCAAGGGCCATAAAGAAAATACCAATTATCCCTCCCCGGTCTGCCTGTGAATCTACTTTGTTCGCCCAGGAGTTGGGCAGCATGATGTCGAAAGCCCCAAAAAAGGAAATGGCAAAAACCACCAGAATGATAAAGAAAGCAAGGTTAAACCAAACATTAGTGGCCAAAGCATTAAGGGAATCGGCGCCAAAAATTGCCGTAACTGCCGAACCAAGCAGCACATAAATCACCACTATGGAAATTCCATAAATTATCGCGTTTCTTATTCCTTTCGCACGGTTTTTACTTTGTTTGGTGAAGTAACTTACCGTCATAGGGATCATAGGAAAAACGCAGGGTGTTAGCAAAGCCGCGAAGCCGGAAAGAAAGGCCACAATGAAAATTCCCCATAAGCCTTTTTCCCCTTCATTATCTGCGATAATTCCTGTTTCGACCTGATTGGGAATTTTCTTCTCTTCTGAAATGGTGGTAGTATCTGTATTTTCATTTCCGGCAGGTGCAGAATTAAAAACGTTGGGATCTGCTGAAGCTGCTATTCCTGCTCTTTCCGGAATGCTGAAATTAAATTCTTCTACTGAAGGTGGCAGGCAACGTTCGTCATCACAAACCATAAACTCTACCGAAGCCTCTACTACAGCAGATTCCTTCAGCAATTTTATACGCTGCCGGAAGGTAGCCTGGTCTTCAAAAAATTTAATACGCATTTCGAATACGGGATCTTCTATCGTTTTCCCTTCTTCCTCTTCAGTTTCTCCTATTACCTCATACGCCGGATTTTCTTTAAAGGAAAACGTTGTGGCAATGGGGCCTCCTTCAGGAACATCCTGCGCATATAGGTGCCATCCTTCTTCGATTTTGGCAGAGAAAACAAAACTATAATCATTTTTAGTACCTGCAACTTTTTCAACAGAAGCAGACCAGTCCACAGGATCGTAGATCTGTGAGAAGGACTGCAGAGATAATAGAAGAAAAAGGCTCAGAAGGAAATGCTTCATAATGTTTTAATTTTGCAACTTTTCAAAATTACCAAATCTAATCTTAGGAATTCCTTAAAAACCAAAAAGCCGAAATGGGCATTCGGCTTTTTTATTAAGTTCCTGTTATTTTATTCAAAAAGCCATTTATAGATATCGTTCCCATTGGCATAAAGTACAAGGCCCAGGATGAGTACAAAGCCAACCAGTTGTGCTATTTCCATAAACTTATCATTGGGTTTTCTACCGGTAACAATTTCATAAAGCAGGAAAGTCACATGCCCCCCGTCAAGGGCAGGAATTGGCAGAATATTCATAAAAGCCAGGATTATGGAAATTAAAGCAGTGGTATGCCAAAAGCCCTGCCAGTTCCATGTGTCTGGGAAAAGGCCACCTATAGCGCCAAAGCCTCCTAGCTGGGAAGCTCCCTTTTTAGTGAAAACATATTTAAACTGGTACACATAATCCCGTAAGGTCCAGTATCCGTCTTCAAAACCTTCTGTAATACTTTCGGCCAAACCATATTCGCGTTTAGCAACTTTAAAACCACGTTTTTGCCTAACTCCTAACAGGCCTTCTTCATCTGGCGTAACCATGGTGCCTTTTATTTCACCATCCCTTTCGTAAACAATTTCAATTTCTTTGTTCTTATTTTCTCTGGTGACCGGTGAAATTTCATGCCAATATCCAATTTCCTGCTTATTGATGGAAATAATGCTGTCTCCCTTTTTAAGCCCGGCCAACCCGGCGGCCATATCGGCAACAACCGTATCTAATACCGGCCTTTGAATAGGCACAAAAGGCTGGAGCACCCCGCTCTGGAACATGGTACTCCCAATTTCTTCAGGCAGAGTAATAGTTTCTTCCTGCCCGTTTTGGTGCAAAACAGTAATAGAATTTACATCCCGCATAAAAAGATTCCGGTTAATATCCAGGCTGTTTTCGAAATCTTCTCCGTTTACTTTCAGAATACGGTCGCCATCCTGAAATCCAAATTCCTTAAACTCATTGGCTACCGCGAAGCCCTGTGGCATTTGTTCCGGCCCTACGTAATTAGTGCCCCAAACAAATAATATCATCATGAAAATAAGGAAACCCAGCACCAGGTTTACCGTAACCCCGCCAAGCATAATGATTAATCTTTGCCACGCAGGTTTACTTCTAAATTCCCATGGCTGCGGAGGTTTTTCCATTTGCTCCCGGTCCATACTTTCATCTATCATCCCGGAAATCTTCACGTAACCGCCCAGAGGCAACCATCCAATCCCGTAAACAGTATCGCCTATTTTCTTCTTAAACAGAGCAAATTTCACATCAAAAAACAGGAAGAACTTCTCTACCCTGGTCTTAAATATTTTTGCCGGGATATAATGCCCGAATTCGTGTAATACAATAAGCAATGACAAACTAAGTAAAAGTTGAATTGCCTTAACTGCAAATGGATCCATTCTCTAATCTTCAAATTTTAATCGCACAAAAGTAACTTTTTAAAAACTCCTAAAAAAGTTTATATAGAAAGGCAAAGGGCTATTCTGAAATTTTAATATACAAAATGTGACTATTTGAGCGCCAGCCTTTAGTTTTGCACTAAATATAGAATTATGCTAAAGTTTTTTGCACGTTACAAATTCTTTGCCATTGTGTTTTTTATCCTGTCGGTTATTATTGTCATCAGCATTTATTCGCTGCTGAAGCCGGAGAAGACCCTGCCTGTGTATCAGCCAGATATGGTAAATGCAGACCTGGTGGATACCACGGTGCAATACGTAAGAAAATATCATAAGATTGCTGACTTTAAACTGGTAAACCAAAATGGAGATACCATTACCCAGGATTTCTACAAGGACAAAATTTATGTAGCCGATTTCTTTTTTACTACCTGCCTTACTATTTGCCCAATCATGACAGACCACATGGTGAAAATCCAGGAAAAAATAAAAGATGATCCTGAAGTTTTCCTGCTTTCGCACACTGTTTTTCCCAAGACAGACAGCGTACCGGTTTTAAAGAAATATGCTGAAGAAAAAGGCGTGATTGATGAAAAATGGAACCTGGTTACCGGCGATAAGAAGCAAATTTACGACCTGGCCCGTAAGTCTTACCTGGCCACAAAAAGCACCGGCGATGGTGGCAAGTATGACATGGTACATACCGAGAATTTTGTACTGGTGGATAAACACCAGCAAATAAGGGGTTTTTATGACGGTACAGACCCTGAAGCTATAGAAAATCTTATGGAAGACATCAAGATCCTAAAGCGGGAATATGAGGATTAGGAGTTTTTGAGCTACAGGCTTTTCTACTAGTTTTATTTACCTTACTTTTGCCTTGTTTAAATTCAATCTAAATAAAATTTGAAGCTTACGGTAGCAGATCTTAAACGAGGGCAACGTGGAATTATCAAAGAATTTTCTGCTGATGTTGTTCCCTTAAAACTCCTGGAAATGGGCTGTCTCCCGGGCAATGAGGTGGAATTGGTGCAAACCGCTCCCTTTAAAGATCCCATGTACCTCAACATAAACGGAAGCCATCTTGCCATTAGAAAAGAAACCGCATTAGAGATTGAAATTGAGATAATAGAGTAGCATGGCGAAACAAATTAATGTTGCGTTAATAGGAAACCCTAATACTGGAAAAACTTCGGTTTTTAACCACCTTACCGGTCTTAACCAAAAAGTTGGGAATTATCCCGGTATTACGGTAGAAAAAAAGGAAGGAATATGCAAATTACCGAGAGGGCTAAAAGCACATATCCTGGACCTGCCGGGAACTTATAGCCTTAATGCTTCTTCTGTAGATGAAAATGTTGTTATTGAGCTGCTGCTTAATAAAAATGATAAGGATTATCCAGATGTGGCCGTGGTAATAAGCGATGTTGAAAATCTAAAACGCAATCTTCTTCTTTTTACCCAAATTAAAGATCTGGGGATTCCCACTATCCTGGTGGTGAATATGGCAGACCGTATGGAACGCAAAGGAATTTCCCTGGATGTAAATTTGTTGGAAGAACGTCTTAAAACCAAAGTTGCCCTGGTAAGTGCCCGAAAAAGACAAGGGATAGAGGAATTAAAAGAGCTTATTATAAATTACCGGCACATTACCACAGAGCCCTGTGTAAACGCATCAGTTATAGATCCTGAATATTTTGGACGCCTCAGGAAGGCTTTTCCAAACCAGTCTTTATATAAATTATGGCTGGTAATCACGCAGGATGTGAACTTCGGAAAAATTAACCGGCACGAGGTAAATAAAAGCCATGATTTTAATCCTAAATCTGCCAGCGACCTAAAAAGACTTCAGCAGAAAGAAACCATTTTGCGCTACCAGTTTATAAACGGCACCCTTAAGGAAGCCATGACGGTAGATGTAAATGCCGCGACAGATTTAAGAACAAGGTTAGACAGGATCCTTACTCATAAAGTTTGGGGCTACGTAGTTTTCTTCACCATTTTACTGCTTATTTTCCAGGTGATCTATAACTGGTCCAGCTATCCCATGGATCTTATAGATGCCGCATTTGCCTCTCTCAGTGAATCTGCTAAAAATATTATGCCCCCGGGTGTCTTTACCAACCTGGTTGCAGAAGGAATTATTCCCGGCCTTGGGGGAATCATCATTTTTATCCCGCAAATCGCATTTCTTTTCCTGTTCATTTCAATTTTGGAAGAAACAGGTTACATGAGCCGGGTGGTATTTTTAATGGACAGGATCATGCGAAGATTTGGGCTTAGTGGCAAAAGTGTAGTCCCGCTCGTCTCGGGAACCGCCTGTGCCATTCCTGCGGTTATGGCCACTCGTAATATTGAAAACTGGAAAGAACGCCTTATCACTATTCTGGTGGTGCCCTTTACCACCTGTTCTGCCAGATTACCGGTGTACCTTATCATTATAGCGCTGGTAATTCCTGAAGGAACTTTTCTGGGCTTTAACTACCAGGGACTTACCTTAATGTTGCTTTATCTTATAGGTTTTGGAACGGCCATTTTTTCAGCATGGATCTTAAACGGAATCCTGAAAGTGAAGAACCGTACCTATTTTGTAATTGAAATGCCCAATTACAAAATGCCCATGCTTAAAAACGTAGGGATTACTGTAGTTGAAAAAACAAAATCGTTTGTGCTTGGCGCCGGAAAGATTATTCTCGCTATTTCCATTATTCTATGGGTGCTGGCAAGCTATGGGCCCGGAAAAAACTTTAGCAATGCTGAAGAAATAGTAGCTTCAAATTATGAATCCGGCGCCAATGTTTCTACAGAAAAATTCCAGGGCGAGGTGGCTTCCTATAAACTGAAGCATTCTTACATTGGTATTATGGGAAGAGGGATAGAACCTGTTGTGGCTCCACTGGGTTATGACTGGAAAATTGGAATTGCCATTATAAGTTCCTTTGCAGCGCGCGAAGTTTTTGTAGGAACCCTGGCCACAATATACAGCGTGGGAAGTGATGAAGAAGAGACTATTAAAAACCGTATGGCAGCAGAAGTGAATCCCATCCTGGGAGGACCTTTGTTTACCCTGGCAAGCGGCATAAGCCTGCTGCTTTTTTATGCTTTTGCAATGCAGTGTATGAGTACGCTGGCCATTGTTAAAAAAGAAACCAACACCTGGAAGTGGCCGGTACTGCAATTGGTAATTATGAGTTCTTTTGCTTACCTTGTGGCATTAATTGCATTTCAGCTCCTAAAATAACATGTAAGGAATACACCTTAATCCCGACTCATCGATTATGGAATTGATACAACACATATTAGTTTTTATAACTTTTGCAATTGCAATAGGATACCTTATCACCAAATTTATATGGAAGCCTGCTTTCCTAACCCCGTCCAGGAGCAATAAAAAAGAGAAGGCCTGCGGAGTATCAGATTGTGGTTGCCACTAATTTTCTCGCTTTTCTGTAATTTTTAGCTGAAGGCTGTATTCTGAAGCTTGTATTTTCTGAGGACTTTCAGGATATGGATAAACTGCAAAGCCTGAAAGAGCAAAAGATTTTCCGAAGAAATTATCTAAAGGAAAATTGACACCGGCAACCAACTGCTCTCCAACAGATTTACCATTTTCAAAAAACTCCAGCAATACTTTCACCTCTCCTGCCCAGATGCAGGTTACATTTTCAGGACAACGGGAATCTGAAATTACTTTTTTAAATTTTACGGCATTTTTGCCAAGGGAAAAAACATCCCCAGGGCAAAGTGTTTCCTGGAAATATTGATATTCCGCCTCCTTTTGCTGTGAAAAAAGCAAGCTGCAATTAACCAGCAGCAACCCCAATAACAAACTTTTCATACTTCTGTTTCCCTAAAGACGACCAAAAACCACCGGCGTTACAAATTAGGCCAGTCCAACATCCAGCGTCATCATGAGTATAAAACCACCTATAAACCCAAGAGTGGAAATATCGGTATAACTTTCCTGCTGAGATTCCGGCACTACTTCTTCCACTACCACAAACATCATGGCTCCGGCTGCGAAACACAGGGCATAAGGTAAAACCGGCTGAAAAGTCATTACTGCCCAGGCACCTAATACGGCTGCTATAGGTTCCACTATTGCAGACAGCTGGCCATAATTAAAACTTTTCCAACGGCTAAGGCCCTGCCCTCTTAAAGGCATGGCAACGGCAAAGCCTTCGGGGAAATTCTGCAAGCCTATTCCCATAGCCAGTGCGACTGCACCACCAATACTTGCTCCTTCAAATCCCGCAGCAACACCTCCAAAAAGCACCCCTATGGCCAAACCTTCAGGAATATTATGAAGGGTAATGGCAAGGGTTAAAAGAATAGATTTATGCCATTTTGTTTTTACCCCCTCTTTTTCACTCATCTGGAAGTTTACATGTAAATGCGGAAGTATCTTATCTAAAGCAAAGATAAACAATGCCCCCAAACCAAAACCAACCACGGCCGGAATCACTTTTACAAAGCCTTCACCGGGACTCATTTCAATACCCGGGGCAAGGAGGCTCCAGAAACTTGCAGCAACCATTACCCCTCCTGTAAATCCCAGCATCCCGTCAAACACCTTCCGGTTCATTTTTTTAAAGAAAAATACAAGTGAAGCTCCAAGCGCGGTAAGGCCCCATGTAAATAAAGTTGCATATAAAGCGGCCAGTACCGGGTCAAGTTGTTCAAAGTATTCTATAATTGACTTCATCTTTTCTATTATTTTTTCACATTTATAAGTCAGGCTATAAAAACCGGGATTTTCACCTTATGCCTTACTGTTTCTACTGTGGTACCAAATATCATGTCTTTAAAGAAAGAATGCCCGTGGCTTCCTAAAACGAGTAAATCAAATTCTGCCGCATTCACTATTTTTGGAATGTTCTTTTTGGGCACACCAAAAGCCAGCTCAACTTGAGCTTTGTAGCCATGGGAATGCAATTCTTCCTTATAACTTTCAAGATATTCATTATCACTAAAGGTTTCATGATCTTTTATATCACTGCCATAAATTAAAGCTCCGGCAGTTTCCACCACATGAATTAAAGTATAGTTTGCCTCTTTACCTCCTATTTGTAATGCTGAAGAAATACATTTTTTATCTGAGGCAGAAAAATCTATGGCAATAGCAATTTTTTTATAAGATTCCGGCATAGACAATTCCCCTATTTCAGCTTTGGTTATATGTGGCACCATTGATCTTTTTTGGTATGAATCTTTTAAGTATGGCCAAACCCCGATAAAAACAAGAAGCAAGGCAGCGGCAACGGCAATTGGAACAATAAATATCCAGATATACACCGGATGATCTGAAATTCTTATCCAGCCGGCAAGTTCATCAATTACCAGTTTGGCATTAAGGCTAACAATAACAGCGGTAATTAACCAGGCGGCAATTCGCAGCGGCCAGTTTATGGCAAAACCTTTCATCAGCTTCTTATCGCTCACAAAATGAACCAGTGGAATTACGGCAAATCCCAGCTGAAGACTCAACACTACCTGGCTTAAAACCAGCAGCTCTCCTGTTGCTCCTTCCCCAAAATAAATTACCGTTAGAAGTGCCGGCACAATGGCTATAAGCCTGGTAACCAACCGGCGTACCCATGGCTGAATCCTTAAATTAAGATAACCTTCCATCACAATTTGCCCGGCCAGGGTCCCGGTTAAGGTAGAGCTTTGGCCTGCGGCTATAAGAGCAAGGGCAAACAACACAGGTGCCCAGGAGGTGCCGAGCAATGGCTCCAGTAATTTATGTGCATCTTCAATTTCGGCAACTTCGTACATGCCGTTTTTGTAAAAGACAGTCGCGGCGAGAATAAGTATGGCCGCATTTACCAAAAATGCCAGGTTAAGTGCTATGGCCGAATCTAAAAAGTTAAACCTTAATACCTGCCGTATCCCATGCCTGGTTTTTTTTGTGCGCCGGGTTTGTACCAGGGAAGAATGCAGATATAAATTATGTGGCATCACCGTAGCCCCTATGATGCCAATAGCAATATATAGGGCCCGGCTATCTGGAATAGAAGGTATAAAGCCGGTGGCAATCTCAGCAACATCGGGTTTGGCAAAAAACATTTCAAGAAAAAAACATAAGGCAATTACAGCAATTAGCGCGACGATAAAAGCTTCCATTTTTCTTATTCCTTTATTAATGAGGAAAAGCAGCAGGAAACTATCTAATACGGTGATACACACGCCCCAGACCATCGGAATGTCAAAAAGCAGCTGGAGCCCTATGGCCATACCCACCACCTCTGCCAGGTCACAGGCGGCGATAGCGATTTCAGCTAAAATGTAAAGGATAAAATTTACCGCTTTTGGATATTCCCTTCTTGAAGCCTGGGCCAGGTCCAGCCCGCTAGCCACTCCTAATCTTGTACAAAAACTTTGCAGGAGCAGGGCCATGATGTTGGACATAAGCAAAACCCAAATAAGGCTATAACCAAACTGGCTCCCGCCCGCAAGATCTGTGGCCCAGTTGCCGGGATCCATATAACCCACACTTACCAAATACGCCGGCCCTAAAAAAGCCAGAATTTTTCTCCAGCCGGTTTTCTTGCCTGATGTTTTTACAGAGCCATGTACTTCTTCCAAAGATTTTGTACTTCTTTTTTCCATTCTATTCCAGCTGAATATAAAGATTAGAAGCGGTTTTATGAGAAAGGGTGATCGTATTGGAATCTACCTCCAGTTCTATAGACTGGTCAAAATCTTCTATATGACGAACTTCTAAAATGCTCCCCAGGCCAATATCCAGTTTATCCAGGTACTGAAGAAAAGCCGCCGAAGAATCCTTTACCCCAACAATTTTTCCTGAATCTGATTTTTTACAGGCAGAAAGCAAAACTTTGGAGGTTTGGACAAAATTTCCCTGGGCATCTGGAATAGGATCCCCATGTGGGTCCCGGCGCGGATAATCCAGAAATTTATCCAGCTCTGTGATTAATTTTTCAGATTTTATGTGTTCCAGTTCTTCGGCCACCTCGTGCACCTCATCCCAGCTAAAATTTAATTTTTCCACCAGGAAATATTCCCAAAGGCGATGCCTCCTGATAATCTCTACTGCTGTTCTACGTCCCGAATCACTAAGTTTAGCGCCCTGGTATTTTTTATAATTTACCAGTTTCTTTTCTGAAAGCTTCTTCACCATATCGGTAACCGAAGATGCTTTGGTCTCCATTTCTTCTGCCAGGGCATTTGTACTTACCCCGTTCCTGTAATTTTTCTCCAGGTGAAAAATGGCTTTTAAATAATTTTCTTCTGAAAGGCTGAACATATTAATCTAATTTGGTAACCTGAAGCTAAGGCCGGCACCCAGCATCAGATTTTGTTCGTTATTAATCCCAAAGCCTGCTAAAGCATCTAATTGCAGATTATCCTGAATTGCATAAGTCAAACCTGCATCACAAAAGTGTGCTGCCATGCCTGCTTCAGGTATTTCGCCATAGAGTTCGGCATATGCGCCTAAACCTGAAGTTAAGCTGTAGGAATAAGAAACCGTATATAAGTAAACCGCCGCAGGTTGCGCTCCCGCCCATGCAGCACCAAGATTATAGGATAATGCGCTCCTGTCACTCAGGTTATTGGAAAAGGCAAAACGAAAATCGACTCCCGTGCTTTCAGGACGATACTCTTCGGAAACCGAAAAAGGCAGGTACAGGTGGCCTAAAAACCCAATTTCAGGCAGCCATCCATTTTCTTCGGCAACACCAATTTTTACACCAGCCAAAAGTGGTGAAAAACCGGTGCTTATCTCTGCCACAGCACTGCTCCTGCCAGGCTGGGATTGAAAAAGGTCTGCTCCCAACCGCAACTCCAGATTTTCCAATAACCCGTAACGAAGTAAAGTTGTACTGTAAGTGTAGTTATTGAGCCTTAGCTCCTTTTCGCCATAATTTTCATAAAGAAAACCGGTTTCCACCTGAAAAGATTTATGCGGGACAAGCCGCGGAGATTCTGTTGCGTCTGGCCGGTCGGTAATAAATTCTTTGGAAGTTTCCTGAGCTATTGCAGACAGGCTGCCGGCAACTAACGATCCTGCAAATAAAAGCTTCTTTATCATTCCTAATTCTTTGAAAGTCAAAGATGCGAAATATTTTATAGAATAAAAATAAAAATTTAGGCAAGTCTAAATTTTTATTTTAAGCCGGCATTATCTATGGTTGAAGGAGGTTCGGGTTTTTTAAAAATTCTTTTGCGGCACCATTAATATGAGTTTTCAGGAACAAATACCGCTAAAGATATTTAATAGAAGAAGAAATTTTTTGGTAAAACCATGTGAGTTACACGAAAACAAACTATTAAAACAGCAAAATTCGCGTTAGGGATTGCAGCGAAAATCCTTTTGCGAGGCACGAGCAAAAGATTGCAGCATAAAGCCCGGGCCGCAGGCAACGCCCAAAATATTACATTCCGCGTTCCTTTTGAATCTGCTCATAGGCTTCCTGCACTTTTCGGAATTTTTCCTGTGCTCCTTTGCGATAGGCCTCATCCATATGGCCCAGCTTATCTGGGTGGTACTTTTTGGCCATGGTACGGTATGCTTTTTTAACTTCGGCGTCGCTGGCATTTTTCTCAATTTCAAGGATTTTATAAGCACTCTCGGCAGATTTCTTAAGGAACATTGCCTTGATACTCTCAAAATCCATCCTGGAGATGCGCAGGTAGCCGGCAATTTCCTGGATTATTTTTGCTTCGGCAGGACTTACATTTCCATCGGCCTGGGCAATCCCAAAGAGAAAATGGGTTATTTGCAGCCGGGTGGGATATTTGGTACGGTGCGCCAGGTATTGGGCAATTCTGTAGGCAGAGAGTTCTCTGTTTTTGATAACTTCATTGAAGGTTCGGAAGGTGGCATTGGCTCTTTCCTTTCCATAGGAACTTACAAAATAAGAGCGCACATAATCCAGCTCCCGCTGGGAAACCTGCCCGTCTGCCTTTATTACTAATGCGCACAGGGAAAGCAGGTTAAGCTCGAAATCTCCCGGGGAAACGGTTTGCTTTTTTTCTTCTCCAAAAAGGCCGCTAAGCAGCCCGCCGGTGGAGCGGGTGTAGTTGTCCAGTAAAGTTCCTATTAAAAAGCCTGCAACAGCTCCGGGGATCCTAAAGTAAATCAGGCCGAGTATGGCCAGCAACCATTTAATCATGAGGCAATTTTTCTTTCCAGGGCAAAGATAACATTTTAGCTAAAGTCTAGGGCCGTAGAAGGTTTTTTAAAGCAGTGTTTGCATAAATTCAACCTATTCGCTCATAGGAATTTGAGATACGCGCACTTAAAGTTAATTTGTATCTTTGCAATTCACTTAAGTATAATATAAATTATCAATATATGTATCCAGCAGAATTAGTAAAACCGATGCGTGAAGATTTGACCAATATCGGTTTTGAAGAATTGCACACTGTAGAAGAGGTTGATGCCGCGATGAAAAAAGAAGGAACTACTCTGGTAGTGGTGAATTCGGTTTGTGGATGTGCCGCTGCTAATGCCCGTCCAGGTGCCAGAATTTCTTTGCAGAATGCAAAAAAACCAGATAACCTTTACACCGTTTTTGCGGGAGTAGATAAAGACGCAACAGACCACGCCCGTGGGTTTATGGTGCCTTTCCCTCCTTCTTCGCCATCTATGGCATTGTTTAAAGACGGGGAACTGGTTCATATGCTAGAGCGCCACCATATTGAAGGACGTCCTGCAGAAATGATCGCAGAAAATCTTGCCGGTGCTTATAACGAGTACTGCTAAAATCTTTCTTAAAAAGAATAATATTAAAAACCGTTTGGATGTATTTCTAAACGGTTTTTTAGTTTTTAGACGCAACCATTGCGGAGTTTGTTCATCTTGGTGAAAACAAGCTTTCCATGAAATCTATTTTTCTGTATTTAATTTTCCTGCTTTTAAGCTGCTTTGGATGTTCCACACAAGGCGATGCCGTTTCCAGGGAAGAAGCCTCAGCACAACTTCAGCTTAAATTAAATGAAATAAATGAATTTATTGCCGAAGCTTCCTGTACTGCAGATGGGAATTGCACCTACATTCCCTACGGAAGCAAATCCTGCGGAGGCCCTCGCGGATACCTGATCTATCCTTCAGGCATTGATGAAGCAAAACTTGAAGCTATGGTAGCCAATTATACCGAAGCTGAAGAAAGCTACAACGAGAGATACCATATTCCGTCCGATTGCAGTATCCCGGCACCGCCCGCTAACCTGCGCTGTGAAAACGGAATTTGCATAGAGAGAGAAGACTGATTCTGCACTTGCCCTGTGTTGGTTTAAAAGCATATTTTTGTGCTTTTAAACATTAAAATGAAAAAAATACTTTCCTACCCGCTTTCGGTAATAAGTTATCTCTTCTTTTTTATCACTTTGCTGGTTTTTCATGTGATCCAGTGGATTAGCCTGAAGCTTGGCGGGTATGAAGCTCACAAGAAAAGCGTAGATTATTTTAATTTCGTTTTAATGCGATGCCTGGATGTGCTGGGCTCCCGTTTTAGCTGTGATAATCCGCATCCTATTCCCGCAGATAAACCCTGCATTTTCGTGGCCAATCACCAGGGAATGTATGATATCCCTCTTATCATCTGGTATTTGCGAAAGCACCATCCTAAATTTGTAAGCAAGAAAGAACTGGGCAAAGGAATTCCCGGTATTTCCTTTAATTTAAGGCATGGCGGCTCTGTATTGATAGACCGGAAGAACGCCAGGGAATCTTTGGTGAAAATGGCCGGTTTTGCCAAATATCTCAAGGAGACCAATCGCTCGGCGGTTATTTTTCCCGAAGGCACCAGGAGCCGTACGGGGAAGCCAAAGAAATTCGCCGTACGCGGCCTGCAAATCCTCATCAAGCAAATGCCCGATGCGCTTATTGTGCCGCTTACCATTAATAATTCCTGGAAATTATTTCGTTACGGGATGTTTCCATTGGGATTGGGCATTCACTTTAAACTGAAAGTTCACAAACCAATTCCCGTGAATTCTGATGATCCTGAAAGCCTTATCGCCCTTACCGAAAGAACGATAATTGGGGATATTGAATAACCATTATAATTATTAAACATAACTCGACTTTGCCGACTTTTAAAACTGGTGAGGTTTAACCACTATTGCATGACCACAATACAAGCTGAAATTATAGAAAACACCATTGCTTTTGTAAAAGAAACTCTTAAAAATGCTGAAGGGGGCCATGACTGGTTTCATATCCAGAGAGTTTACAACAATGCAAAATTAATCGCTGAAGGGGAAAATGCTGATGATTTTATAGTAGCCCTGGGCGCTTTGCTTCACGATATCGCCGATTCCAAATTTCATAACGGTGATGAAACGATAGGTCCTAAAACCGCTGAAGATTTTCTTAATTCTCAACAGGTTTCTTCAGAAGTAATTGAACATGTAATAAAGATCATCGAAAATATTTCTTTCAAAGGCGGGAATGTGAACAGGGAGTTCAGCTCTTTAGAACTGGACATCGTCCAGGATGCGGACAGGCTTGATGCTTTGGGAGCTATTGGCATTGCACGCACTTTTAACTACGGCGGCTATAAAGGCCGCGGCTTATACAATCCTGAAATTAAGCCAAACCTTAACATGAGCAAAGAGGAATATAAAGCTTCTTCCGCCCCTACTCTTAATCATTTTTATGAAAAACTCTTATTGCTGAAGGACAGGATGAATACCCAAACAGGCAAAGAAATTGCCGAAAAGCGTCATGAGTTTATGGAGATTTATCTGGAGCAATTTTATAAAGAATGGAATGGCGAAGCCTGAAGGAGGAAATCTTTAAATGCCTCTTTTAACCAAACATCTCCCGTAACTCCATGGCATTTTTGGGAGCGTTAGCTTCATAATCATTATTAAAGTAAATATAGATTTCGCTGGCACCGCAATCTTTAATCTTCTCGTACCATTCCCGTAATTCAGATTTTGAATAATGATAGCGGTACCAGTCTTTTGCCAAACCATGAAAGCGAACATAAGCGGTCTTTTTCCTGGTCACAATCATATCATCGGGAAAACCCGAAGCCGAAATGGAGCAAAAACTAACGCTGTTTTTTCTCAAAATTTCATAAACCTCCTCATCAAACCAGGATTTATGGCGGAACTCAATTATATTTCGGTTAGAAGTTTTTAGCATTTTACAAAAATTGATAAGCTTTTCGTCATCCCGGTGCTGGCTGGGCGGCAATTGCCAAAGAATGCAGCTAAGCTTGGTCTTCATCACATTTGCCACTTCCTCAAAATTCCTTACCGGCTCTTCCACATCGTTAAGCTTTTTCATCTGGGTAACGTAACGGCTGCCTTTTAAGGTGAAGTTGAATCCCTTTGGAGCGGTTTTCTTCCATTTTTCCAGGGTGGATTCCTTCGGAAATCTATAAAAGGTATTGTTCACCTCTACCGTATTGAACTTTTGGGTGTAAAATTCCAGCCAGTTTTTCTGAGCCAGTTTTTCAGGATAAAATGTCCCGCGCCAGTCTTTGTAATTCCAACCTGAACAACCTATAAAAATCTTCATTACTTCACTTTTTAGCTAGCATTAAAATGGCAACTCGAGCGCAGTCGAGATGTTATCTACCACCCCGGCCTTCGGCCACCCTGCCCAACGGAGTCATTCAGGCGGGCCCTCCTTAAAAAGAGGAGAACTTTTTTCAAATTTTTCACTTCTCTTTCTGGCAATTTGGGCAGAGATAAGTGCTCCTGCCGGAAACCTTTATCATTTTCACTTTGCCTTTGCAGTTAGGGCAATCTGCGCCTTCTTTTCTATGCCTGGTAAGATAGCTTTCCGGGAGCCTGGAATCTTCAGTTTTACTTTTTATCACCCTTTTCAAAACTTTATCCATTTCTTTAAAAAGACATTTTTTATCTTTTTCTGAAAGATTCTCAGTTTTAGATTTAGGATGAATACCGCACTGGTAGAGCATCTCATCGGCATACAAATTCCCAATTCCGGCAATAACATGCTGGTCTGTCAACGCGCCTTTAATGCTTCCCTTTTTCTCCTGAAGCAGTTCCAGGAATTCCTTTTCCTCAATATCCAGCGCATGGTTTCCGAGGGAATGTTTTTTCTGAAAATCTTCCACTCCATCAGCCATATAAATTTTTCCGAATTTTCGCGGACATACAAATGATAACCTGGAATCATCATCAAAAATCGTGGTTAATTGCGCATGCTTGGGAACCTCATCATGCTGATAATATTCCATTTTCCCAGTCATCCCAAAATGAAGTACAAGCTGCTGGCCGGAACTTATCTTCAGAAACAGATATTTTCCCAGCTGAGTGGTTTCTTCAAATTTTTGATTTTCCAGGGCCTTCTTAAAATCCTTTTGCGGTGACTGAAAAAGTTTTGCAACCCCCGTTTCCACCTTTACAATTTTTTTGTGCAGCGCAGTGGCATCTACATATTTTTTCTGATAAGCAACTTCAGGTAATTCAGGCATAACTAATAATTCATGGTTTTACCTGAAGTTACTGAATAATTGCTGCTAAGCAGAAACCAAAAGATTGAAAAAGCGGAATTTTAAAAAAGTTTTAACTGCCCGTCCTTAAACTGCCGGTGCAAATCGAAATTGAGTGGTTTACGATCTATATCCTTCAAATATTTCTTGCGGGCTATCTTAAATTGCTGTTCCACCTGCTCTGCAAATTTTCCTTCGCCTTTCATCCTGGTCCCAAACCTGCTATCGTTTAAACTTCCTCCATGAATATCTTCAATTTGATGCAACACCTTGGCTGCCCTTTCTGGCATCGCCTTTTTAATCCAATCGGTAAAGATCTGGCCAATTGCCCCGTTAAGCCTTACAATAGTATAGCCAACACTTTGCGCACCCCTTTGGGCAATCTCCTTTACCAGCGGCATAATTTCATGGCTGTTAATAGCGGGAATTATAGGTGCCATCATTACGCTCACCGGGATGTTCTCTTTAGCGAGTTTTTCGATCGTTTCCAGGCGTTTTTTTATACTGGCCGTGCGGGGCTCCAGGATTCGCCGCGTTTCTTCATGCAACGAGGTAATAGAAAGGTTTACCCGCACCAGGTTATCTGCGGCAAGTTCTTTTAAAATATCAATATCCCGCTGGATGAGCGCATTTTTGGTGATTATCCCCACCGGATGGCGATATTTAAGGAAAGTCTGAAGCAGTTTTCGGGTAATTTCAAGCTTCTTTTCTATGGGCTGATAACAATCTGTATTTCCTGAAAGCACTATGGTTTGCGCATCCCACCTTTTGCTGCTTATCTTTTTTTCCAGCAATTCCACTGCATTTCGCTTTACCAGGATTTTCTGTTCAAAATCAAGGCCTGCGCTAAATCCCCAATATTCGTGAGAATTGCGGGCATAGCAATAAATACAGCCATGTTCACAGCCCTGGTAAGGATTAAGGGAATATCCCATTCCCACATCTGGACTTTCCACTTTATTTATAATGCTTTTAGGAAAGGTATCTATGAGTGTTGTTTTGTTTTGATAGGCTTCTTCTCCTTCCACAATGCAATAATTTAAAAAATCATCCCTGGTTTCATGGCTGTGCGCATCAAACCTGTTATGGACATTTAATTGCGCTCCTCTTCCTTTAATAAAATCCTGCTTAGACATAAAACAAAAATAAGGAATAAATCCTTTATATTGGAATTATTCCTATTTATGTTTAACTCAAAATATTTTTGGCACCTTGGCTTAATCAAAAAAGGTCCAACCGAATATCAGTTGAACCTTTTAATTTTAAAGCAATGTTTTGAAATCAGGATCAGGGAGTCTTTTACTCCTCTATTTTAAAGTGTGAGTTTTACAATGCGCTTCTTTTTTCCCTTATTACCTTCAAGGATAATCGCATCTTTATTATTGGTAACTATACCTTCAGCCACTTTATAGGTAACTTTGGACTCTTTATTATTTATGATTTGCTCATAATCAAAGTCGCCATCCGGCAGAATTTCAATAGCATAAAGGCTGAGTTTTTTAACTTTTTTATCGTCAAACCTTATCCTGTTATCCTTTAGTTTTTTAACCTTATCAGAACCATTCAGCAAAATAATTAAGCGATCATCTTTATAGGTAGACAAACATGAATAATAGTCTATAGCCTTACCTGCTGTAGCCTGGGATTTGTTGAAATTACGGGCCCATTGCATTTTGCCCTCAGTATTTATTTTACAGGCAAAAATATCTTTGAAGTAAAAAGTGGTGGTAGTGGTCATCATGCCATTCATACCGCTCATCATGTGGGTAACCACATAATATTCTTCTGCCGTAAAATAGGTATTTCCCTCTTCATCAATATGGAAGCCCCTGTAGGTGAAATCCCTTAATTCCTTTCCTTTCTCTTTCTTGCGTTTTCCTCTTTTTTCACCGTATTTATCAACCATGAATTGCTCGGTAAATGGATTCAAAGAAGAGGTTCTTAAACTAAAATTTTCCTTATTTATGTTATAATAGACCGTTCCCTTATAGCGGTAATCATTTTTTTCTGAATAAAAACCAACACAAACCAAATTATCCTGGTTATTGACCAATTCCATAGAACCAACAAAATTCTCGCCTGTGTTGAAGGAGAGTTCACGCATCCCTTCAGCAGAAAGGCTAAACAGTTTATATTCATAATTAGCCTTCCCGTCTTTCTTTGCACGTTCACTTTCATATTGTTTGCCTAAGAAGTAAACCGTGCCATCCTCATTATCTGTTGTAACCGAATTATATTCAAACAACCTGTCCTTAATTCCTTCCTGCTTAAACTCTTTCTCAAATACCAGTTCCAGTTTATCATTATAGACCTTTACCAGGTGGGTTTCCTCCTGGTCGTCCTTAAGATCAAAATTAAAGGTGATAAAGTTCTTATCTTCAGAAAGGTAAACTTCTCCCGTAGGATCATGGTCTACGCTTCCCATGTTGGTAATAGGCAAGATGCCTACCAGAATCATGAAAGGTTTTTTTACATCTTTTCTGGAGACCGAAAAGATTTTCTTCTTTTCAAAGCTGAATTCGCCTACCGGAGTAGTTAGCAAATTATAATCATTAACATTGGCACTTCTATCTCTTTTGTATTCTATAATGTTGAGCTTTCCATCCTTTACAAAAAAGCTTTTAATACTGCTGTCATCAATTTCATAATCATATTCCCCAATTTGCTGCAGTGACTTGTCGTAATGTTGTAGAAGGTAACCTTTAGGGCTTTTAATGAGTCCGCCGCTGTACATCCTGGCGGTATAAAAACCGCCATTCCCATCGTAGGCGGTAAACATTAATTCAGAATCTTTCTTATCGTCTTTCTGAATTTCACTTTTTTGAACCTGAATAGGTTTAATTTGGGCACAGGTGCTCCATCCTATTAAAAACAGGATCACATAGGCTTTTAAAAATTTCATGGTGGATTAATTTTGTTATGGCGCAATATACACAGCCTTAACAAAACTTTCACCCTTGGGCATAAAATTTTTTCAGCTAAGAAACAGGTACTATTTCAAATTTTAACAGGGCAGAAAAACCTGTTATTTCCCTGGGAATTCTGCTTTTCTTTTATGCAGAAATGCTGAAGTCCCTTCCTTAAAATCTTCAGTACCAAAGCAATTCCCAAATTCTTCAATTTCAGTATCAAAACCATTTACTCCGGCCTCGTAATTGGCGTTAATGGCTTTAATAGCGGCACTAATAGCCACAAGGGAATTCTTCATAATCTTTTCAGCAAGCTTTTCAGCAAAATCCAATAATTCCGTCTGCTCTGTTACATGGTTTACAAGATTGTACTGCAGCGCCTGGTTGGCATCTATCATCCCTGCGGTCATGATCATCTCCATCGCCCGGCCTTTCCCTACCAATTGGGGCAAACGCTGCGTACCACCATACCCGGGTATTACCCCAAGAGAGACTTCGGGAAGGCCCATTTTAGCATTGTCACTGGCAATCCTAAAATGCGCCGCCATGGCCAGTTCGAGTCCGCCGCCAAGGGCAAAACCATTAATTGCGGCAATTACGGGTTTTGGAAAATTGGCCACATAATCAAACAACTTTTGTTGGCCTTCTGCAGCAAGTTGTTTTCCTTCTTCCGTAGAAAAGTCTGAAAATTCACTAATATCGGCGCCTGCTACAAAGGCTTTTTCGCCGCTTCCGGTTAAAATAATCACTTTTGCCTCTTCATCTTCCTTTGCATCTGCAAAAGCATCATGCAGTTCAGCAATGGTTTCTTTATTAAGTGCATTGAGCTTTGACGGCCGGTTAATGGTAATTTGCAAAATTCCGCCGCCAATTTCTACAATAATGTTGTTGTACTCCATAACATATTTTTTGTTGGTTGTTTATTTTGGAAACCTCACCTTAAAGATAGTGCCTTTATTGGGATTGGAAACAAAGCTAATGGTCCCGTTATAAGTCTCCACAATGTTCTTTACCATAGCAAGCCCAAGGCCCATCCCGCTGGATTTAGTGGTAAATTTAGGTTCAAAGATCTTATCCTTGTTTTCTTCGGAAATACCCGAACCATTATCGCAAATTGTTACACAAACTTCTTCCTCCTCTTCTTCCACGCTCACCATAATTTTCGGATTTTCCTTTCCCTGAAGGGCCTGTACGGCATTTTTCACCAGGTTGGTAATCACCCTTATGAGCTGTGTACGATCAAATTTCGCAAGGATTTCTTCTTTTTCTGAAGTGAAAATGATGTATTTTTCATTAAAAATATCCAGGGCCAGTTTTACAATTTTCGGCACATTAAGCGTCTCGTTTTGCTGCGCCGGCATTTTGGCGAAATTTGAAAAAGCAGAAGCAATAGAGCTCATGGTATCAATCTGGTTAATAAGGGTAGCGCTATATTCCTTTACCTTCTGCTCGATATTAGGATCGTTTTTATCAAATTGCCGCTCAAAACTTTGCACACTAAGCCTCATTGGCGTTAGCGGATTTTTAATTTCATGCGCCACCTGTTTTGCCATTTCCCGCCAGGCCTGTTCCCGCTCGCCTGTGGCCAGTTTCACCGCGCTTTCTTCCAACTCGTCTATCATGCTGTTATATGCTGATACCAGGGCGTAAATTTCTTCGGTGGCATTGCTAAGCTCAATTTTCTGGTTTCTTTTATCCAGCCGCGTCTGGTTTATTTTTTCAGAAATAATCTTCAGGGATTTGGTGATGTAGCTGGACAGGAAATAAGACATGATAATTGCCAGCACGAGCATAAAGAGATAAATTTCCCCCATGCGCATCAGGAAGTTGTGAAGATCGCGGTTTAATACACTGTCATCCTGAAGATATGGCAAATACAATATAGCCAGTGGTTTAAATTTATGATCGGTAATATAACTGTAGGAAGACTGATATTTTTGCCCGTTGACTTCAGTTTTTCTGAGCACCCTTTTATTTGAAGCGGCATCCAGCTTTTTAACAATTGCCGGATCAATGCGGGTATTAATGGTGTCCCGAAAGAAGGATTCTTCAGATTTTACCAGCAGCCGGCCTTTAAGGTCATAAATATTGATTTGCATTTCGTGCACTGTGGCCATTTCGTAAATCTTCTGGCGTTCCTTAAAAATCGCAGGAATATTTTCTGTGTTCACAAGGTAGGTGGTACTTGCCAGGACAAACCTGATATTTTCCTTAATAGCCTGTTCTTTGCGCTCCAGCCTTTCTTTATGATAACTTTCAGCCTCCTGCTTGTACTGGTAAACGGTAACGCCGGCTATAAGAATAGACGCCCCCAAAACCAACAAGATCATGGCTATGAAAATACGGGTGCGTAAGGAAAGTTTTAAGAGCCTCATAAAATTATTCTTCCTGCAGGTTGCATCAATTATTGAACCAGTCTAGGCATCGGGGTTTTTTGATCGTATCCTTTTGTATATTTTTATACCCAGCATTAACATTCCAGCCAGTAGAAAAATACCTAAAACCCCGTAGATCCAATTTAAGGCATTCCTCAAAATCACCAGGAATATTACGGCAAAAAGGATTAGTGTGGAACCTTCGTTCCAGAGCCGCATCTGGTTGGAAGTCCACTTTACCACATCATTTTGAAGTTGCTTAAAAATAAGATGGCATTTATAATGATAGGCATAAAGCAGCACCACAAAGCCCAGTTTTACCAGCATCCAGTCCTGCTGCAACCATGCAGGCATTAAAAAAAGCATCCAAAAAGCAAATAAACTCGCGAGAATTGCAGAAGGCCAGGTAATAATAAACCATAGGCGCCTGGTCATTAATTTAAATTGGGAGGAGAGAATAGACTTTTCGGGTTCGTGTTTTTGCAAAGCTTCAATATGATAGATAAAAAGCCGTGGAATATAAAAAAGCCCGGCGAACCAGGTTATCACAAAAATAAGATGAAGCGATTTTATGTAATTATAATATTCTATCAAGAATTAGGTTTTCAGTGTTTCTTAAAATTACAAATTTAATCTATTTAAACCGTCGGCTTTAAATTTTTCCTAATTTCCCGGTTGAGGAAATATCCCGTAACCATGGTGGAAAGAAGATCGGCAATTGGAAATGAAATCCACACCCCAATTTCGCCATAAAACTGCGGAAGGATTAATACCAGCGGAATAAAAAGGAAGCCTTGCCTGGACAAGGTTAGCAAAAATGCAGGAATAGCTTTTCCCACGGCCTGAAAATATGCCGCTCCTATAAGCTGAAGCGCTACAATTGGCGTAGCGGCAAATACCCATCTCATGGCGCCGGGAGTTTCAGCAATTATAACGGCATTATCGGTAAAAATTCCAACAATATCTTCAGCAAAAAACATGATCCCGACAAAAACCAAAATCCCCAATCCAACTGCATAAAGCACTGCGGTATTAATGGTTTTACGAACCCGTTGATAATTTTGAGCGCCATAATTAAAACCTGCAATAGGTAAAAATCCCTGCGTTACTCCTAAAACCGGAAAAAGGGCAAACATGAGCATCCTCCCAATAATGGCATAAACCGTAACCGAATTTTCCCCGCCAAGTTCAAAAAGGATATTATTCATCAAGAGGTAGGTGATGCTTACCACTGCCTGCCTTGCAAGAGTCACAAACCCAAGGGAGGAGATTTCTTTTAAAATGGGAAAGTCTATCCCAAAATGCGGCAGACTAATTTTTAATTCTGATTTTTTTGAAAGAAAAAACCAGAGAATGTATCCAAAACAGAAAAAATAAGAAGCGGTTGTTGCCCAGGCGGCGCCAAGCATTCCCATTTCCATCTGATTAATAAAAACATAATCCAGAATAAGGTTCCCAACAGAGGGAATAATCATGGCGATCATGGCAAATTTTGGTTTACCCTCAGCCCTTATTACCGTATTCCCCATCATACAAAGGGCAAGGAATGGAATCCCGTAAAGTACCACCCTGTAATAGATTTTAGCCGGTTCAAAAATTTCGCCTTTTCCACCAAAGGCGGGAATAAGTTCATTTATAAAGATCAACCCAACAATCACCATACTAATACATAGCAGTAAAGTGAGTGTAATTTGATTTCCAAAAGTTTTGAGCGCTTTTTGCTGCTGGTTTGCCCCCAGTGCCCGGGAGATTATAGAGGACCCGCCAATTCCTATGGCCATTCCCAGGGCGGCAATAAAGAAAGAAACCGGTAAAACCACATTTATTGCGGCAATAGCTGTGGGGCCTATCCAGTTTCCAACAAAAATGGTATCGATAAGAATGTTCAGCGACATTACCAGGATGCCTATGGAAGCGGGTGCCGCCTGTTGTATGAGTAATCTCCCAATTGGCTCCTTTCCCAGTGCCGCCGAATTGATTTTTGCCATTATGCTTCAACGGGCTTTTGATGCGCCCATTCATCAATCCACCTTGAAAGCACATTCACCCAGTCTTTACGATCATTTAAACATGGAACTACGGTAAATTGCTCACCTCCCACTTCATGGAAAATCTCCTCTCCTTCCATGGCGATTTCTTCCAGGGTTTCAAGGCAATCTGATACAAAAGCTGGCGTTACAATAGCAAGGTTTTTCATGCCCTGTTTTCCAAATCTTTCTATAGTCCTGTCAGTATACGGTTGCAACCATGGATCAAAGCCCAGGCGCGACTGGAAAGACACGCTATACGTATTTTCTTTTAATTCCAGGTATTCGGCAACCAGTCGCGTGGTTTCAAAACACTGGTGGCGGTAACAAAACTGGTGTGCCGTAGAAGCTGTCTGGCAGCAGGAACCATCAATCTTGCAATGCGAATTGGTAATATCGCTCTTGCGGATATGCCTTTCAGGCACTCCATGGTACGAAAAAAGTAAATGCTGAAAATCTACTCCTTCCAGGTTTTCTGAAATACTGTGGGCCAGAGTTCTAATATAATCGGGATGATTATAAAACGGGGGAACGGTTGTGAATTTCATGTCCGGAAAATGCTTTTTCCGAAGTTCTTCTGCGAGAACCAGAATGGTCTCTGTAGTAGCCATCGCAAATTGCGGGTAGAGCGGGAAAAGCAGTACTTCATCTACTCCTTTTTCATGCAGTTCTTTAAGGCCATTATAAATATTAGGAGTTCCATAACGCATCGCCAGCGAAATAGGAACCGAGGTAATATCATCTATTTTTTCCTGTAATCTTTCAGAAAGAACAATTAAAGGAGAGCCTTCGTCCCACCAGATTTTTTGATAAGCTTCGGCCGATTTTTTTGGCCTGGTGTTAAGTATAATTCCTTTTACCAAAAGCGTTCGCGCCCATAGCGGCACATCAATTACCCTTTCGTCCATCAGGAATTCACCAAGATATTTTTTTACGTCTTTAGGATCGGTACTATCGGGCGAGCCTAAATTAACAAGGAGTACACCTTTACTCATAACTTTTCTTTTTCAGCACAAAAATATGGCTATAATTTTAGAGGTAAAGCAGCCTGGCATTGTACTTTTTTATGGTCGTATAAGTTCCACCCAATTTACAGCGATGAGGGTAATGACATTATATATTTTTTTGGCGTGGTGCCAAATTTCTTTTTAAAGGCCGCGATAAAATGGCTGGAAGTGCTGTATCCTACCTTAAGGCCTACTTCATTTACATTATATTCCCCACTATCCAGGAGTTTACGCGCGTATTCCATTTTGTAATCAAAAAGAAAACTATAAACCGAGTCCCCATAGATTTGTTTAAAACCTTCTTTAAGCTTTTTAAGACTAAGTTTTATTTCATCGGCCAGGTCCTGTAAAGAAGGAGGTTCTGCCATTCGGGAAATCACAATGTCCTTGGCTTTCCTTATTTTTATAATATTTTCTTCATCGCTTAAAAATGGGCATTGTTCCACGTCTGGATCTTCAGTCCTGTTAAAATAAAGGCTCAGCAATTCAAAAGCTTTTCCTTTAAAATAAAGATTTTTAATGCTGGGCGTTAAGTTAAAATTCATTAGCTGATTAAGGACAATTGCCATAGAAGGCGAAATTGGAGCATCTTTATAATACTTTTTGTCCCTGTTCTCGGTACTTAAAAAACTAATGTAATCCGCTTCCTGTGAAAAAAGCGAATGGAATTTTTTAATGGAAATCACCAGGGAAACCAGCCAGGAATCGGCGGCAAGAGACAAATTTAACGGCAAATTACGCTGCGGATTGTAGAGCAACAACGAATTTTCCTCCATTAATGGAAGTTCATAATTGTTATTATTGAACATAAATTTTCCATGTCCTTTTACGCTGAAATGAAATTGTATAAAACTGCTATCTATTTCGCGTACAAACTGTTGTGCTTCTTTCCCATCATTTTGAAACTTTAGAACAAAAAAGCCTTCCTCCACCTTTATTTCCTCTGTTAAACCTACAGCGGTATTTTTTTCTTCAATATCCATATCTATCAAGAATTATTATTTAGAATCATACTAAACAACTAAGCTAAAAAGCTCCTGTACTATCACAAAAGTAAAGTATTTTCAGATTTATAGCTTTGATTTTGACATATTAATCATCTATCGACATATTTAGTACCTACAGCGTTATTTTTTCCTTTTTCATTATATTACTTTTGCTTGCTCATACCCTAAATAGGTACATGGAAGATTATCAATTTTCAAAAGGAAAACATTTTTATACCGTTGGCTTAAGTTACAAAAAGGCCGATGCTGAAATAAGAGGACATTTTAGCCTTGATGAAGATGCTAAAGTAAGGCTTTTGCAACAGGCTAAAAATGAAGGAATTGACGGCATTCTGGTGACTTCTACCTGCAACCGTACCGAAATTTATGGTTTTGCACAGCATCCTTTTCAGCTTATAAAATTACTTTGCGAGCATACCCACGGCACCGTTGAAGAATTTGAGAAAGTTGCCTATGTACATAAAAACAATAGAGCGATTTCCCATATTTTTAGAGTTGGCACCGGCCTGGATAGCCAGATACTGGGAGATTTTGAAATTATCAGCCAGTTAAAGACAGCCTTTATCCGCTCCAAAAAAATGGGCGTTGCCAATCCTTTTTTAGAAAGGCTGGTTAACGCGGTGATCCAGGCGAGTAAGCGTATTAAGAACGAAACTGAAATCTCCAGCGGGGCAACATCAGTATCCTTCGCCTCTGTTCAGTATATCCTGAATAATATCGAAAATGTTTCAGAAAAAAATATTCTTCTATTTGGAACAGGAAAAATTGGAAGAAACACCTGTGAGAATTTAATTAAGCATACGCAAAATGATCACATCACCCTTATTAACCGCACCAAAGGTAAGGCTGAAAAAATAGCCGGGAAGTTTAACCTTGTGGTAAAAGAGTATGCCGATTTACAGGCAGAAATAAGAAAAGCCGATATTCTTATTGTTGCTACGGGCGCACAAAATCCGACGGTCTCCAAAGAGCTTATTTACTGTAAAAAGGAACTTTTAGTGCTGGATCTCTCTATTCCCAAGAATGTTTCAGAAGATGTTGAAGAACTCCAAAATGTGAAACTCGTGCATTTAGACCAGCTTTCTAAGATGACCGATGAAACCCTGGAGCGCCGGAAACAATTTATTCCGCAGGCCGAACTTATTATTGAGGAGGTTGAAGGGGAATTCAATAAATGGATGGAAACCCGCAAATTTGCTCCTACCATTAAAGCTTTAAAGAAAAAGCTAAGAACGATGAAAGATGCAGAACTGGACTTTCAGCGTAAAAAAATAGCCGACTTTAATAATGAACAAGCTGAAATTGTTAGCAATCGCATCATTCAGAAAATAATGAAGCATTTTGCCAACCATCTCAAGGAAGATTCCAATACTACAGATGAAAGCCTGGAACTTATCCAAAAGGTTTTTCAGCTTGAAGAGCTTCAGAAATGAACAGAGTCATAAAAATTGGCACCAGGGACAGCGAACTTGCTCTTTGGCAGGCAAAAACCGTGCAGGCCGCGCTGGAAAAGCTTGGCCATAAAAGCGAACTTGTTCCGGTAAAATCTTCCGGCGACCTCAACCTGGATCAGCCTTTATATGAAATGGGCATCACCGGGATTTTTACCAAAACGCTGGATGTTGCCATGATAAAAGGTGAAATAGACATCGCCGTTCATTCCATGAAAGATGTGCCCACAGCCCTTCCCAAAGGTATTGTGGAAGCAGCAGTGATGAAAAGGGCAAATTACAAAGATATCCTGGTTCATAAAGGCCTGGATTTTTTAAATTCTGAAGGCACTATTGCCACCGGAAGCCTCAGGCGCAGGGCACAATGGCTGCACAATTACCCAAAACATAAGGTGGTAGACCTTCGCGGGAATGTGAACACGCGAATGAAAAAACTACAGGACAATGACTGGAATGGAGCAATTTTCGCCGCAGCCGGGCTGGAAAGAATCGAGTTAAAACCAGATAATTTTATAGACCTGGACTGGATGATCCCTGCGCCCGCCCAAGGTGCAATGCTGGTGGTAGCTATGGAAAGTGATACGTTTTGCAGAGATGCGCTTAATGCCCTTAATCATAGGAAAACCCAAATTGCAGTGCACATAGAAAGAGAGTTTCTGAGAAAACTTGAAGGTGGCTGCACCGCTCCTATCGGAGCCTTGGCTACCCTTAAAGATGAAATTGTGCATTTTAAAGGTGCCCTTTTTAGCATGGACGGAAGCCAAAAATTTGAAGTGGAAAAAGAAGTTGCTGTTGAAGAAATTGATGGCTTTGGAAGCCGCTGTGCTGAAGAAATCCTGAATAATGGTGGCCGCGAACTCATGGCGGAATTTAAAAAAGCAATAAAGCAGTGATGGCTACCATTCTGTCTACAAAAATATTAACTTCTTCCCAGCAAAACCTCATTTTAAATGCCGGACTCGCCTATGTCGATTATGAGGCTATAAAAATCGACTTTATCGGTTTTGAAGCTCCTAATGTGAAAAATGCTATTATCACCAGTAAAAATGCGGGCAAAGCAATCCTGAAGAAAGGAGTTTCTATAGAAAATTGTTTTTGCGTGGGTGAAAAAACTTCTTCTTTTTTAAAAAATGAAAAGTTTAAAATTTTGGAAACAGCGACTCATGCAGCAGAGCTGGCCAATATTATTACAAATAAGTATAAGCATGAAAAATTTATTTTTTTCTGCGGAAATAAAAGAAGGGAGGAGCTTCCTGCCATCCTCAGGAACAATCAGGTGGATTTTACAGAAATAGAAGTGTATAAAACCAGCCTGAATTTTCAAAAGTTTAGTCAGGAGTTTGATGGAATTTTATTTTTTAGTCCGAGCGCGGTAAAGAGTTTTATAAAGGAAAACGGACTGAAAGATTCAGTTGCTTTTTGCATTGGGAAAACAACGGCATCAGAAGCAAAAAAACATATCGGAAATATTGTTGTTGCCACCACGCCCAGTATTGAAAATGTAATTGTACAGGTGGTGAAATATTTTAGAAGATGATAAGATAGAAAAATGGAATTAGTAAAATAAATTTAGAACGAAAGATATACCTACAAGGTCAAAAAAAGACCTTGCAGGACAGCAGGAACTCCTGCAAGGTTTACAAAACCTTGTAGGTCCTTAGATAACCAAAGGTTTTAAGAAAAGCCAATGAAACTGGAATCATTAATAGAAGATAAATACTATCACATCTACAACAGAGGGATTAATGGTTGTGTAATTTTTACCAATAATGCCAATAAGCAATACTTTCTAAATCTGTTCAAAAAATACCTTTCCACTTACGTCTCTCCCTTCGCATATTGTCTTTTAAGCAACCATTTTCATCTTGTAATACGTATTGAAGCCGAACCAAAATTAGTCACTCAGGCTTTTTCCAATTTATTTAATGCTTATGCCAAGACTTTTAATAAACGGGAGGAAAGGACGGGAAGCTTATTTGAAAAACATTTTAAGAGAATTGAACTTACACAGGAAAAACACCTTCAAAGTCTAATTTTATATGTTCCCTTGAACCCAAAAATGCACTTTGGAGAAGATTTTGAAAACTACATTTTTTCTTCTTATTCTTCATTAATTTCGAAAAAAGAAACGCTTTTAAAACGAGAGGAAGTGTTGAACTTATTTGAAAACAGGGAAAATTTTATAATCACACACCGAAATAAAAATGTGGAAATAGAAGAAAAATTTAGACTTGAATAATAAATAGCAATTATAATTTAAATTAAAACCTACAAGGTCAAAAAAAGACCTTGAAGGATAGCAATAATTTCTGCAAGGTTTAAAAAACCTTGTAGGTATAAAAATTAAGAGAAAGAAAATAGAAACATGATCAAAAACGATTTATTACTTAAAGCATTAAAAGGGGAAACGGTAGAAAGGCCCCCGGTCTGGATGATGCGCCAGGCGGGAAGATATTTGCCGGACTTTATGCAGCTTAAAGAAAAATACGATTTCTTTACGCGTTGCCGCACCCCAGAACTTGCCACCGAAATTACCGTGATGCCTATAAGACAAATTGGACCTGATGCCGCAATTTTATTCAGCGATATTCTTGTGGTCCCTCAGGCCATGAATATTGAAGTACAAATGAAACCAGGCGTGGGGCCGTGGTTACCCAATCCCGTTCGTTCCCTGGAAGATGTTCAAAAAGTGCGTGTCCCGATTGTTCACGAAGAACTTCAGTACGTTTTTGATGCCATAAAAATGACCAAGGAGGAGCTTAATGATGAAGTACCTTTAATTGGATTTGCCGGTTCTCCCTGGACCATCTTGTGCTATACCGTGCAGGGCCAGGGAAGTAAGAATTTTGACCTTGCCAAAAAATTCTGTTTTACCAATCCTGCGGCTGCACATGCTTTACTTCAAAAAATTACCGATACCACAATCGCTTATCTGAAGGCAAAAGTGGCAGCCGGTGTAGATGCCGTGCAGCTTTTTGATTCCTGGGGTGGGATGCTTTCCCCAACAGATTATCAAAGCTTTTCATGGAAATATATGCAGCAGATTATTGATGCGCTAAAAGGAGAAGTCCCGGTAATTGCTTATGGTAAAGGTTGCTGGTTCGCTTTAAATGAAATGGCTCAGTCTGGTGCCGCGGCGCTGGGCGTAGACTGGACCTGTACCGCCAGGAATGCCCGCTATTTAAGCGGTGGAAGAATTACGCTACAGGGAAATTTTGATCCTTCCAGGTTATATTCGCCTCCTGCCCAGATTAAAAAAATGGTACACCAAATGATAGATGAATTTGGAAAAGATGCCTATATCGCAAATCTTGGCCATGGCATTTTGCCAGATATTCCGGTGGATAATGCAAGGGCTTTTGTGGATGCAGTAAAAGAATATAAAATTTAAACAGAAAAGATATGTTAAGGAAAGGCTTTAAAGACGAAGAGGAACGAAAGCTGAATGAAGTTCTAGAGGATTTGCTGGAGTGGGAAATGGTGCCCGATTTATGGGAAAAAGAGCAGCGGAAAAAGTTAAACAACCGGCTAAAAGAAAAATTTGACCTGGAGCTGCTAAGATTAGAAAATTCAGCACCACGGGAAGTGCTTACAATGCTTCAGGAAAAAGATTTTCACCCTTCAAATTATGAAAAAATGGGTGACCTTTTTCTTAAAATGGCTGAAGTTGAACCCGTAGAACTTGAAAGTTCCCTTGCCCAAAAAGCTATAGCACTTTACGAATATTCCCAGCAGGAGAGCAAAACCTTTTCCTTTTCTCTTATTCAGAAAATAAATGAGGCCAAATCTTTAATTTAATGAAAGAGAAATTTTATCAATACATTGAAGAACTTCAGGATGCGATAACTGCAAAACTGGAAGAACTTGATGGAAAAGCTAAATTTAAAGAGGATTTGTGGGATCGTCCTGAAGGTGGCGGTGGAAGGACCAGAGTGATAGAAAATGGGGAGGTGTTCGAAAAAGGTGGGGTCAATATTTCGGCAGTGCACGGGCCCCTTGCTCCCGCCATGCAAAAATATTTTAAAGTTGGGGAGGTCGATTTTTTCGCCTGTGGACTTAGTCTTGTGCTCCACCCAAAAAATCCCATGGTGCCTACAGTGCATGCCAACTGGCGCTATTTTGAAATGTACGATAAAGAAGGAAATACGATTGACCAGTGGTTTGGCGGGGGTCAGGACCTTACCCCGTATTACCTTTTTGAGGAAGACGCGGCGCATTTTCACCAGGTTTGTAAAAATGCCTGTGATAAATTTAAACCTGAATTTTACCCGGAATACAAGCAAAAATGCGATGACTATTTTTGGAATTCCCATCGCAACGAAGCCCGCGGAATTGGAGGACTATTCTTTGATTACTGCAAAGCTTCCGAAGAAATGAGCATAGAAAAATGGTACGATTTTGTTACGGAAGTAGGGGATAGTTTTCTTAACGCCTATGTGCCTATAGTTGAAAAACGAAAAGACCTGGCTTATTCTGAAGCACAACGCAACTGGCAGGAAATAAGAAGAGGCCGGTACGTGGAGTTTAATCTTGTTCATGATAAAGGCACCTTATTCGGTTTAAAAACCAATGGGAGGATTGAGAGTATTTTAATGAGCCTGCCTCCACAGGTACAATGGGTTTACGACCACCATCCGCAGCCCGGAAGCGAAGAGGAAAAACTGTTGAAAGTGCTTATGGAACCAAGGGGATGGGTTGAGTAGCTATAAGCTTAAAGCAATAAGCTCTATGCTTTTTTAAAAAATTTGATATGGTTGATTATAAGAACTATAAGGTCTGGCAGAAATCTCATGCATTGGTTCTTGAGATATATAAAATCACCAGGACTTTTCCTGCAGACGAAAAATTTAATCTTATTTCCCAGATGAACCGAGCTGCCCTTTTGATCCCAACTAATATAGTTGAGGGATGTGGAAGAGAAACGCAAAAAGAATTTCTGCGGTTTTTGCATATTTCATCCGGTTCTGCTTTTGAACTTGAATATTTAATTTTAGTTTCAAAAGATTTGTATTTCATTTATAAAGATCGCTTTGATAAACTCACCGAAGCAATTAATGAAATAAAGAAAATGCTATTTTCACTAATCCAAAAAATCAAAAATAACTTGTAGAACCGCTTGAAGCTTACAGCTTAAAGCTTATAACTTAAAGCCATGCTAATACGAAACCGAAGATTAAGAACAAATGAAGCCATAAGAAGCCTGGTGAGGGAAATTGCCATAACTCCTAATGATTTTCTTGTGCCGCTTTTTGTGGTGGAGGGAAAAAACGTAAAGGAAGAAATCGCTTCAATGCCTGATTATTACCGGGTAAGCCTGGATTTGCTCGAGAAAGAAGTTAAAGAATTATGGAACCTTGGATTAAAATCTGTCCTGCTTTTTGTAAAAGTTCCCGATGATCTAAAAGACAATGCAGGCACTGAAGCACTAAATCCGGACGGGTTGATGCAGAAAGCGGTAAAGACAGTAAAAAATGCCGTACCCGAAATGCTGGTGATGACAGATGTTGCCCTGGATCCTTATTCTTCCTATGGGCATGACGGAATTGTGGCAGATGGTAAAATCCTTAATGATGATTCTGCCGCGGTTTTAGCTGAAATGGCCTTATCTCATGCGAAAGCCGGAGCCGATTTTGTAGCACCGAGTGACATGATGGACGGCCGCATTTTTGAGATGAGAAGCCTCCTGGAAGATGAAGGTTTCTATGATACCGGGATTATGAGCTACAGCGCAAAATTTGCTTCGGCGTTTTACGGGCCTTTTCGCGATGCCCTGGATTCGGCCCCTGTGGACGCTCAGGATATTCCAAAAGACAAAAAAACTTATCAAATGGATCCCGCCAATCGTGATGAAGCGGTAAAGGAAACCCTTTTGGATATACAGGAAGGTGCCGATATTGTGATGGTAAAACCCGGCCTCTGCTATCTCGATATTGTACGGGATATTAAAAATGCCGTAAATGTGCCCGTTGCGGTTTACCAGGTTAGCGGGGAATACGCGATGATAAAAGCTGCTGCCGAAAAAGGCTGGCTGGATCATGACGCCGTAATGCTGGAACAGCTTACGGCCATTAAACGTGCCGGCGCCAATATGATCGCCAGTTACTTTGCAAAAGATGCGGTGAAATTAATTTCCTGAAATATTTAAACCTTCACAGGTTTTATTGACGAACAATACCTGGAATAATTTCAGTGAAAATATTAACTGTTATTTTTTGCTGAATCTGAACATCGAATCTACTTTCTGCGTACATTTGTGCAGTGAAATTCAGGGAGTTAAATAGTCTGCTTTTATTTTTGCTGGCCTTGCTTTACAGCTTGAGTAGCCATGCAGATACTGTTGTTATTCCATTAAATTCCGTAGATCTTGATTCCAGGGATTATAGTTATCTCCAAGGCGATCAAAACCGGCAGGCGGTGTTTCTGGAAGAGCTAAGTGCAGAACCGGCATCTTCAATTATCGAAGATCTGTTGGCCGGGACAGCTTACCTTCAGGAAGGCTTTCAATACAAACTACTTTCCGAAGAAACTTCTGCAGATTATGATTCCTGGGTTTATCTCCTGAATCTAAAGAACCTTCTGGAACTGCAAATTTTTCCATTTAACTTTTTTTGGTGATAAGATCTTATAGCTGATTCTTAAGGCCGTGCGGCAAAAGCCGTATGTGCAGGCTAAATTAATGCTGTTAATAACACATGATGAAAGCCCTGCCGGCAATTCTTCACCAAAATTATTTTAAAAATGGATACACCATCAATTATTATTGGCAGCACACTGCTGCTGCTGTTTGTAGGACCAATTCTTTATGCAATTTGGATGCAAAACCACAAGGACAAGAAACGCATGAAAAAATTAAATGAAATTGGTTCTACCCAAAATTTGAAATATGACTATATAGAAATTTCAAATAGCCTGTTATTAGGGCTGGATGCTCAGGCCAGGAAACTTGTAATTATTGAGCCTGAAAATAATATGCAGTATGACATCATTGATCTGTCTAAAATAGATAACAGCAAGATCTTAAAGAAAGCTGTTCCTAATGCCGATCGTTCCAGGGGGCGTGAAAGGATTATTCAAATTAGCATAGAACTTCTGGAAAATCATGGAAAAGATAAGGTTGCGGAAATTCTTTTTTATGATGAAGACGGCCCGGAATCTTCAGATATGGCAGCAAGGCTGTTCCTGGCAGAAAGGTGGGAAAAATTAATCCACATGAACCTTTCCGCATAATTTTTTACCTCCCTGAAGTGGTATGGCTACCACTTCAGGGTTTTTAAAGCCTCAAAAAATGACCAATTCTTTTTTTACCCGCGCTGTAGCTGCAATTAGTATTATTATTATTGTTTTTATTATTGATTGCTATATCCCGCCTGGTACTGCCATTGGTGCCTTGTACCTTACTTCTATTACCATCGTTTTTAACCAGGAGAAGAAAGTAATTTTACTATGTTCGCTGGTTTCAACATTTTTAATCCTCTTGAATGTGTATCTCTTCAGGGACATCATCCATGAAAATTCGGTGTATTCCGACCGCATTATTTCGGTTTTTTGTATCTGGGCTTCCTGCCTTATTGGGCTGCGCTACCGTTCTCTTTCAGAAAAACACAACAACTACAAAAAACAGAGAATGGAGGTGGTGGAAGAAATGCTTTTTATCACCAATCATAAGGTAAGGCAGTCCATCAGCCAGATACAGGGGCTCAATATCCTGCTGGATCATCCAAATTTGGATGAGCGGGAATTAAAAGAAATCAGCCTGTTTTTAAGACAGCCCATACAGGACCTGGATGATTTTACCCAGGAACTAACAGATTTCATGATCCAAAAGGAAATTGTTACCGGGCCTCGTCATGAATCTGAAAAAACCGCAAGCTTATAATCTTTTGCTCCTTTTTTATATTTTCTTTGAAAGAATTTGAAAGCAGAATGTATAACTTAGAGGATTAAAACTTCTAAATTTAAACATGGGTTTACTTCTCACCTTTGCATTCCTATCCATTTTCTTTTCATTTATGTGTTCTGTTCTGGAAGCCGCACTGCTTAGTTTTACACCCTCCTATATTAAAATTAAAACGAAGGAAGGCAAGAAGTATGCGAATACCCTTTCCAATTTTAAACAGGATATCGATAAACCTCTTATTGCCATTCTTACCGTAAATACTGTTGCACATACCGTGGGGGCAATCCTGGTAGGTGTACAGGCCGAAAAAACTTTTGGAGACGGCAGCAACGCCGTTGCAATAGTTTCTGGGATTATGACGCTTGCTATTCTTATCCTTTCTGAAATTATCCCGAAAACTATTGGTGCTACCTACTGGAAATCTCTCGGCAATTTTACAGCAAAGGCACTTAAAATAATGATATTCCCGCTGAAGTATACCGGTATCCTCTGGCTTATGATGCTTACCACGCGCTTAATTGGCAAATCTGCCCATGTACATTCCATGAGCAAGGAAGAATTTGCCGCCATTACAGACGCAGCGGAAGAAGAAGGGGTTTTTGAAGAAAGCGAAACCACGGTAATTAAAAACCTGCTCGTCTTTAAATCGGTCAAGGCCAAAGATGTAATGACGCCTTTTTCTGTGGCGGTTACTGAAGATGAAGCCACCACCATTGAAGCTTTTCACGATAATCACAAAAACCTCAAATTTTCACGCATCCCGGTGTACAAGGAAAAATCGAATAACATTACCGGGTTTATCCTTAAAGATGATGTGCTGGAGCAAATGATTGAAGAAAAAGGGCAGGAACCTTTAAGCTCCTTAAAGCGAGATATTTCGGTTACCGATGCCCACACACCTATTCCTGAGCTCTTTGAAATCTATGTTCAGAAGAGAACCCATATTTCTATGGTGGTAGATGAATATGGCAATACTGTGGGCCTTGTTACCATGGAAGATATCATTGAAACCCTGCTGGGCCTTGAAATTATGGATGAGAGTGACAATATTGAAGATATGCAGGTGCTGGCCAGGAAAAATTGGGAAAAGCGTGCAGAAAGGCTTGGCCTCATGCAACAGAAAAAACAGGATGATAAAGAGAATGAAGACAGCGATACTTAAAACTCCTCTTGGTTTAGCTGAAGTTAGAGGAGATGAAAATGGTATTTCAGAAATTAAAATTCTTGAGGAAGAAAAAGAATTTACTCCTAATATTCCTGAAGTCCTTTTACCTGCAATTCTTCAGCTAAATGAATATTTTGAGGGAAAACGCAAAAACTTCAGCCTCAAACTGAATCCTTCCGGAACCAGTTTTCAGAGGAAAGTGTGGAAAGCGCTGCAAGAGATCCCTTTTGGAAAAACATGGTCTTACCAGGAATTGTCCAGACAGTTAGGCGATGTAAAAGCAATAAGAGCGGTCGCTTCAGCAAACGGGAAAAATCCGCTCTGGATTGTTATCCCGTGTCATCGCGTAATTGGCAGCGATGGTTCTCTAACCGGATATGCGGGCGGCCTTCATAGGAAAAAATGGCTGTTGGAACATGAAAATCCACCTTTGCAACAATCGCTTTTTTAAAATTTTCAAATGAAAAAGCTTCTTAAAATTATAGTTTTTATAGTAGGATTTGTTTTGGCAGCAGTGTTGCTTCTTCACCTGCTTGGGTATGACTATTTGCTCAGGGGAATCCAGGTAACTTACCTGCAGGGCCATAAAACCGCATATATTGATGATTACCCGGAATTTGAAAATAGAAAAATTGCAGCTTCCAATGAACCGCAGTCCTGGCCTGAGCATAAGAATTATAACAAAGTTGAAGCCACTGAAAAACTGGAAGAACTAAATGAAGAATTGGGTACGGCTGCTTTTCTTATCATTAAAAATGACAGCATCTGGTTTGAGAAATACTATCAGGATTACGGCCCTTCTTCCAAAACCAATTCCTTTTCAATGGCTAAAAGCATTGTCTCGGCTTTATTGGGAAAAGCAATTATGGAAGGTTATATTAAAAGCCTTTCCCAGCCGGTGGCTGATTTTTTCCCTCAGTTTGATTCCTCTTTAAAAGTTGGAGACCTGGCTTCTATGGCTTCCGGTTTGAACTGGAAAGAAGATTACTACAACCCTTTTGGGATGACCGCCAGGACGTATTTTGATGATAATATAAGGGAGCTTATTTTAAACCTGAAGGTAGTGGAGAAACCCGGAGAGGAATTTAAATACCTCAGTGGCAATATCGAGCTTTTAGGAATGGTCATAGAAAAGGCCACGGGAATGTCCCTATCTGAATACCTGAGCCAAAGCTACTGGAAAACATTAGGAATGAAAGATGATGCTTTATGGCAGCTTGATAGCAGGAAGAGCGGGATGGAAAAAGCCTATTGCTGCATTGCATCCAACGCCAGGGATTTTGCCCGATTTGGGAAGCTATATAAAAATTATGGAAAGTGGAACGGAAAGCAAGTGCTGGATTCTGCTTTTGTATCCAAATCCATACACCCAAGGTTTGCAGATAGCCCGCAGTATGGCTACGGCTTCTGGCTTAGCGATTACCGGGACAAAGAAATTTTTTACATGCGCGGCATCCGCGGGCAGTATGTGATTGTAATTCCTGAAGATGATTTGATTATTGTGAGGCTTGGCCAGGATCTTATTAGAAAAGAAGAAGGCGCAATACATTCCCCCGATTTCTTTATGTATATTGATGAAACGTACAAAATGTTGAAAAGTGCTGGAAAAAATCAATCTTGAACATATACTTTTCCTGGACATAGAAACCGTTCCTGAAGAAGAATCTTTTCTGAATTTGCCGGAAGAAAAACAGTTGTTGTGGGAAGAAAAAACCCGCTACCAGCGGAAAGAAGAATTTACTCCGGCAGAATTTTATGAACGCGCGGGAATATGGGCAGAGTTTGGAAAAATAATCTGTATTTCTGTAGGGCACTTCAAAATAAAAGAAGGTAAGAGAAACTTCCGCACCACTACTTTTCATGGAGATGAGAAACAACTGCTTCAGGATTTTTCAGCATTATTAAACACCCATTTCAATAAACCGGAGCATGTTATGTGCGCCCATAACGGCAAGGAATTCGACTTCCCTTACATTGCCAGGAGAATGATTATAAATGAGGTTGCTTTACCGCCAAAGCTGCACCTTTCAGGCAAAAAGCCATGGGAAGTTGCTCATTTAGACACGATGGAGTTATGGAAATTTGGTGATTATAAACATTTTACCTCCTTAAAATTGCTTACCAATATTCTTGGCATCCCTACCCCTAAAGATGATATTGACGGAAAACAGGTTAGAAACTGCTATTACAATAACGAATTGCCGCGAATCATTACTTATTGCGAAAAAGATGTAATTGCCATTGCCCAGATTGTGTTGAAATTCCGCCGTGAAAAACTACTTTCTCCTGAAGAAATAACCAGCATCTAAACGCCTGAAGCTGGACTTAAAAATTTTACCTTGCTACTTTTGAATTGAAAAAACTTTGCAGGCCCTCTTTGAACATTCCAACCAGGAAAATTTACAACTGCATTTCAGGAATTTCCCCTTCTGCTATCAGTTTGCCCTCTGTAGCCTTTTTAATGTCTTCCACAGAAACACCGGGAGCCCTTTCAAGTAACTTGAAACCTTCTTTAGTTACTTCTATTACCGCAAGGTTAGTCACAATTTTGGTTACACAGCCCACACCGGTGAGCGGAAGGCTGCAGCGTTTCAGCAATTTTGATTCTCCTGCCCTGTTGGTATGCATCATGGCCACGATAATATTTTCTGCGGAAGCCACTAAATCCATAGCGCCGCCCATACCTTTAACCATTTTTCCCGGGATCTTCCAGTTGGCGATGTCCCCATTTTCGGCTACTTCCATAGCGCCGAGAATGGTTAAATCTACATGCTGGCCGCGAATCATCCCGAAGCTTGTGGCAGAATCAAAAAAGCTGGCGCCGGGCAAGGCGGTAATGGTTTGCTTTCCGGCATTAATTAAATCGGAATCCTCTGTACCCTCCACAGGAAAAGGCCCCATTCCCAAAATGCCATTTTCGCTCTGGAATTCAACTTCTATATCATCCCGAACAAAATTAGCCACCAGCGTAGGAATGCCAATTCCGAGGTTTACATAATATCCGTCCTTAACTTCTTTTGCTATACGTTTTGCTATTCCTTCTTTGTTTAACATCTTTTTCTAATTAGGAGATTTGAAAATGTGTCAATTTGCTGATTTCTTTTTACTACTTGAAATTATTTTCGATAGAATGAGAGTAATAGATTTTAACTGATCAAACAGTAACTGGCCTGGTCTAGAATAAAATTCAGATTTTTCGCAGAGCAGCAGCCAGTACAAAACTTCATCAGCTTCTTTTGCGGCTATTTTGCACTTATGAATAAAATCTGCCCTACTTTCAGCATTTTGCGCTTCATGTACATTAGCACCAATAGAAGTTCCACTTCTAAAGATTTGAGAAGCCATTTCATATTTTTTATGTTCTCTCAACTTTTCGGAAAATGCAATTATTCCCAAAGAGAACTCGAAACTTAACTTCAAAATAAGATTTTCCTTAGCAGGATTCATCTTCACATTAACACATTAATTAATCTTCAAATTTATAAACGTACCGTTTTCTTCTCTATCCTCTTTTCATACTTTTCTCCCTGGAAAATTCGCTGAACGAAAATACCGGGAATATGGATCTGGTTAGGATCAAGTTCTCCAGGTTCAACAAGTTCTTCCACCTCAGCAACAGTAACTGTTGCCGCACCGCACATTAGCGGATTGAAATTCCTGGCAGTTCCTTTAAAAATAAGATTTCCGGCCTTGTCACCTTTCCATGCTTTTACGAAAGAAAAATCTGCTTTAAAAGCCATTTCCAGCACATAATGTTTCCCGTTGAATTCTCGGGTTTCTTTACCCTCGGCTACTTCAGTTCCGTATCCCGCGGGAGTAAATATGGCTGGGTAACCCTGTTGTGCAGCCTGGCACCTGGCGGCAAGTGTTCCCTGCGGAATTAGCTCTACGTCCAACTCTCCGCTAAGCATCTGCCTTTCAAATTCCGCATTTTCCCCCACATAAGAGGAAACCATTTTATCGATTTGTTTTTTATGAAGGAGAAGCCCCAGGCCAAAATCGTCTACCCCTGCGTTATTGGAAATACAGGTAAGATTTTTAACATTAAGCCGCACCAGTTCTGAAATGGCATTTTCAGGAATACCGCTAAGGCCAAAGCCGCCCAGCATCATGGTCATTCCATCTTTAACTCCGCGGAGGGCTTCCTGTACATTTTCTACAGTTTTTCGAATCATTTTTCAGGATTTATTCCGAAAAATACGAAAATTAAAAAGCTGTTACAACGTAAAAACCGGTGCAAATTAAGATTTGTTCAGAAAAATTATCTTAGAATTGAATTATTCTAAAAATCCAGTTCGTCTGGTACAGTAGTATCAGGGTTTTGAGATTTCCCATAATCAGCACAATTCACCTCGATAGAAAGATTTTCAGGGCGTTCAAAATCTTCCTGTGAAACTTTTAAATCATCATCGGCATAAACTTTTTTCATATACATTCCCCAGATTGGGAGCGCCATAGTTGCCCCTTGTCCATACGTGATATTTGGGAAATGCACTGAACGGTCTTCCGCTCCAACCCAGACCCCTGTAGCCAGATCGGGAACCATTCCCATAAACCAGCCGTCACTCTGGTTTTGAGTAGTACCGGTTTTTCCGGCGATAGGATTTTTAAAATCGTAAGGATAACCGGTAACTGCACGCTTATAATGATCTAAATTGGCAGCATATGTTCCCCTAAGCCTTACCCCTGAACCTGACTGTGTTACCCCTTCCATTAATTTAATGGTAACATAAGCGGCTTCTTTGCTTAAGACATCCCGGGTTTGCGGCACATTTTGATAAAGCACCGTACCGTTCTTATCTTCAATCCTGGTAACTATGACGGGTTTTACATAAACTCCTTCATTGGCGAATGTGCTGTAGGCAGAAACCATTTCAAAGAGGCTTAAATCTGCTGTTCCCAGGGCAATAGAAGGCACGGCAGGAATATTTCGTGTGTCTACACCCAGTTTATCAATAAGATCTATCACAGGGCGGGGGCCGGTTTTATCTATAAGCCTGGCGGTAATGGTGTTCACAGAATTAGCCAAGGCATCCTTAAGCGTCATCATTCCCACGTACCCATCCGGGTCATTTGTGGCATTTTTAGGAGACCAGTCTTCCAAAAGCCCATATTTTCCGGCTTCAATAGTAAATCGGTTCTTGGGAAGCGTATCACAGGGCGAAAGCTTTAACTGATCTATTGCGGTTGCATACACAAAAGGTTTAAAGGTAGATCCCACCTGGCGTTTTCCCTGCTTAACGTGGTCGTATTTAAAATGTTTAAAATCTGTACCGCCCACCCAGGCTTTTACTTCCCCGGTTTGTGGGCGCATAGACATCATTCCCGCCTGAAGGTAAGATTTGTAATATAGAATAGAGTCATGAGGCGTCATGACCGTATCTTTTGTATGATTGGGACCTGTCCAGCTAAAAACTCTCATTTCACGTTCTTTATCAAAAGAAGCCTTTATTTTTTCTTCAGACATGTCTTTGGCCTTCATTTGCCTCCAGCGATCTGAACGTTTCATGGCACTCTCTATAATCTGATCCACCTCGCTCTTATCCACATCTCTAAATGGAGCAGTGGGATTATTTTTGTTCTGCCTGGCGAATTCTTTCTGAAGATGGGAAATATGTTTCTCCACCGCGTCTTCAGCATATTCCTGCATTTTTGAATCTATGCTGGTATAAACCTTTAAGCCATCGCGGTAAATATTGTATTCTGAACCGTCTGGTTTTGGATTTTCATCTATCCATTCCCCCAAAAACTTTTGTACGTAGGCACGAAAATATGTGGCCATGCCTTCATCATGGCCTTCAGGAGAAAAATCGAGTTTTAAAGGAAGGGATTGCAGTGAATCTTTTTCGGAAGGCGTTAAATACCCGTTTTTTTCCATCTGCTTAAGCACCTGGTTCCTTCGGGTTAAGGCATTTTCTTTAAACTCTTCTTTTGCGGGATTGTATAAGATTGGATTCTTTAGCATAGCCACCAGTACAGCGGCTTCTTCAGTTTTAAGCTCTCTGGGTTCTTTTCCAAAGTAAATACGGGAGGCGGAACGAATTCCCACGGCCTGGTACAAGAAATCATACTTATTAAGGTACATGGTAATAATTTCCTGTTTGGTGTACTGCCTTTCCAGCCTCACCGCGATCACCCATTCTTTCATTTTCTGAAATACCCTTTCTACTTTACTCTCAGGCACATCAGAAAACAGAAGTTTTGACAATTGCTGGGTAATGGTGCTTGCACCGCCCTTGGAACCAAGATAAGCGATTGCCCTTAAGGTCCCCCTTGCGTCAATTCCGGAGTGGTGATAATACCGTTCATCTTCAGTAGATACCAGGGCGTGAACCAGATTTTCAGGCAAATCATCATATTTTACCGGAGTGCGGTTCTCGTTATAATATTTCCCCAGGGTTTTCCCATCTGAAGAAAAAACTTCAGTTGCAAGGTTAGTTTCAGGATTTTCCAGTTCTTCAAAAGTGGGCATTTTACCAAATGCTCCCCATCCGGCCATTAAAAAGAGCACCACTACTATTAATAATCCAAGTCCAAAGAGGGTCCAAAAACCAAGAATATAAGACCTGTTGCTCTTTTTTGGAGATGTTTCCTTTTTTTTAGAAGTTGCCATTTATTTTACTATTGCTGTGCGCTATTTTCTATACGAAAGCCCACATGGGTAATACCTTCAAGATTTTGTATGCCTTCCACCTCGCCATTTTTTCTCATGGCTTGTTTTATACGCACCTCATATACTCCCTGTTCAGGGAATGTTACATTCTCCCTGTACCAGAGCTTGCTTTCCTTCACGTCACCAAAACCCGTACCAAGCCAGGTTCCATCTGGGGCAGCCATCTCATATTCTAATGTATCGCTTATAACCTTTCCGTGAGGAAATTCAAGCTGCGTAATAAGAAAAAGGTTGCTGTACTTGTAATCATTATTATTCCTAATATTTATAAAAAGGTTATAGGCCCTCACAGAATCCAGGTGTTCAAGTTTAAACGTGATAACTGAATCTTTATTCCATGTGGAGACAGATTTATATTCATCAAAAACCCGCTCCTTATCGCAGGAAAAGAGACTGCAAATGGTAAGAAATCCCAGCAGTAAAAAAAAAGCTTTACGCATTTTTTGAAGGTTTACCTTTCCTTTTTTTTCTTCTCCTTTTGCCTGTAGATCCCTTTGGTTTATCAAAACGGGTAAGACTATCCTGCCCTACTACATTATTAAAATCTGGCTTCCTGGTTTCTTCCATTTGCAGTACGGCTTCAAATTCTTCCAGGCTGCCCACAGGCTCCTTTTTCTTATTGGAAGCAATGATTTTATTGGCCTGCTCTGCAGTGAGTTTATGCCAGTTCATCCACTCCCCTTCATAGGCGTACCATAACACACCCTGAAAAATATCAATTTTCTGGCATACGGCCGTTCCTTTTTTGGTGTACAGTTTAGTATCTGTACGTGGGAAAGATTTTAATGCTTCCAGGTAGGTGTCCAGTTCATAATTAAGGCAACACTTCAGTTTTCCGCATTGTCCCGCCAGCTTCTGCGGATTTAAGGAAAGCTGCTGATATCTGGCTGCAGAAGTGCTTACAGACCTGAAATCTGTGAGCCAGGTAGAACAGCAAAGCTCCCTTCCGCAGGAACCAATACCTCCCAGCCTGGAGGCTTCCTGGCGCAATCCTATCTGGCGCATTTCAATGCGTGTGTTGAATTCGCGTGCAAATTCTTTTATCAATTCCCTGAAGTCTACGCGGTCATCGGCAGTATAATAAAAGGTGGCTTTGGAGGCATCTCCCTGGAATTCGATATCGCTAATTTTCATGCTCAGGTTAAGCCTTATGGCAATCTCCCGGGCACGTACCTTCATTTTTTCTTCCCTGTCCCGTGCTTCCTGCCAGACATCTATATCTTTTTGGGTTGCTTTACGGTACACTTTTAATACCTCATCACTATCTGGAGAAACTTTCTTCTTCTTCATTTGTACTCTTACCAGTTCCCCGGCAAGGCTTACCATCCCAACATCATGCCCGGCACTGGCTTCTGTGGCTACCACATCTCCCATGCTTAGGCTAAGGTTTTCTGAATTCCGGAAAAAGTGTTTCCTCCCATTCTTGAAGCGGACCTCCACAAAATTAAAAGGTTCTGTGCCGTTGGGAAGAGACATATTGGAAAGCCAGTCAAAAACAGTTAGTTTGTTACAACCATCTGTTCCACAGGTTCCGTTATTTTTACATCCTTTTGGCTGACCGTCTTTACCGGTCGAGCAACTAGTGCAAGCCATAAACTATATATGTTGAAACTCCTTCAAAGCCAATTTGCCTTGCGGAGTTTTGGGTTCATAAAAAAATCTACCGTAAAGATACCAATATTAATTGGCACTACCGTTTATAGAACGGGAAGTTAGACTTTATATTTTAAAACTTCAGACCGTCCTTTTTTGAATATCTTATTGCTGTTCCCTTTGCCTTTTCTAAGCGCCTTCTGCTCTTCGTAAGGTAAGGAATTAATTTTCATACACGCTTCTGAACAGCAATTGTTCATCTCCATCGCACATTCCTCACACTGTATAAACAGTAAATGGCAGGCCTCGTTTGCACAATTTACATGGGTATCACAAGGTTTACCACATTGATGGCAGTGCGCAATAATATCTTCTGAAATCCTCTCGGAACGGCGATGGTCAAAAACAAAGTTTTTGCCTAAAAATTTATTCTCAAGGTTTTGCTTTTTCACCTGCCGGGCGTATTCTATTATACCGCCTTCCAGCTGAAAAACTTTTTTGAAGCCTTTATGTTTGTAATAAGCGCTGGCTTTTTCACAACGAATCCCACCGGTACAATACATTACCAGGTTTTTGTCTTCTTTATGTTCTTTCAGATCTTCTTCAATAATTGGCAATGAATCCCTGAAGGTATCCACATCTGGCGTGATGGCTCCTTTAAAATGGCCAATTTCGCTTTCATAGTGGTTGCGCATATCCACAAGAACCGTGTCGGGATCTTCCAGCAGTTTATTAAACTGTTCCGCATCAACATGAATGCCCTTATTGGTCACATCAAAACTGGCATCATTTAAGCCATCAGACACAATTTTTTTACGCACTTTTACCTTCAGTTTTAAAAATGCTTTAGCATCGTGCTCAATAGCGATATTCAGCCTTACATTTTCAAGAAAATAGATATTATCGATAAAATTCTTAAAACGATCAAAATTTTTGGCAGGCACTGAAAGTTGGGCATTTATCCCTTCATGTGCCACATAAATTCTCCCGAGTACATCCATCTGGTCCCAGGCAATAAACAAGTGATTCCTAAATAAATGCGGATTTCCTATTTTGGCGTAGGCGTAGAAAGAGAGCGTCAACCGGTCTTCCCCGGCTTCTTCTATTAAAGCTTCCCTTTCTTTAGCGCTTAATTTATTGTACAGTTGCATGCTATACTAATTTTTAAGAGTTAAAGAAATTTGTGCAAAGATACTATTTAAAGGAATCTTAAAAAAGTTTTCTGCCGGTGGTAAATAAATTCTGTAAAGTTATTGAGGAATCTATAGGTTTTCTGAAATCTGTATCAAAATTTTATGCTGAACTTATACACCTGGCGGTAAACTCTTTCCCTTTATAAAATTGTGATGCAGCAAAACTTATAGTATTTTAGCGGCACTTAAAAACAGAAAAAATCATGAGCAACGATAAAGAAAAAGAGGCCAAATTAAAGGCGCTAAAGCTTACCCTTGACAAAATGGATAAAACCTATGGCAAGGGTACCGTAATGAAGATGAGCGACCAGGCTATTGTAGATGTTGATGCCATTTCTACCGGTTCTTTAGGGCTGGATCTGGCTTTGGGAGTAGGAGGTTATCCAAGAGGAAGGGTGATCGAAATTTACGGCCCGGAATCTTCTGGTAAAACCACCCTTACACTTCATGCCATTGCTGAAGCTCAAAAAGCCGGTGGCATTGCTGCTTTTATTGATGCGGAGCATGCTTTTGACCGGTTTTATGCTGAAAAACTTAATGTAGATATTGAAAATCTTATCATTTCCCAACCCGATAACGGGGAGCAGGCCCTGGAAATAACCGATAATTTAATACGTTCCGGCGCGATAGATATTATCGTAATTGACTCGGTTGCCGCACTAACTCCAAAAAGTGAGATTGAGGGAGAAATGGGAGATTCAAAAATGGGGCTTCACGCCCGCTTAATGTCACAAGCCTTAAGAAAGCTAACCGCTTCCATTAGCAAAACAAATTGCACCGTAATATTCATCAACCAGCTAAGGGAGAAAATTGGGGTAATGTTTGGGAATCCGGAAACCACCACCGGGGGTAATGCCCTTAAATTTTACGCTTCAGTGAGGCTGGACATTAGAAGGTCTACGCAAATTAAAGATAGTAACAGCAATGTTACCGGAAACAAGACCCGTGTAAAAGTGGTTAAAAACAAAGTTGCGCCACCTTTTAAAACTGCAGAATTTGATATTATGTACGGAGAAGGGGTCTCTAAAATTGGGGAGATTATAGATATAGGAGTAGATTACGAGATCATCAAGAAAAGCGGTTCCTGGTTTAGTTATGAAGACACTAAATTAGGCCAGGGGCGCGATGCCGTTAAAACCATCCTGAAAGACAATCCGGACCTCATGGACGAGCTGGAAACCAAAATAAAAGAGGCGATAAAAGTCGCCAACGAATAAACCCAAATTTAAATCCCTTTTTTAAGGGATTTTTTTTGCGCCCTACGCAACCTTTCCCCTTTTTATGCATCTATAAAGTAACATTAACTTTAAATAGGAAAATAAAAATGAAAAAACTTGGTTTATTATTGATCTTGGCTTTAACAATTGTAAGCTGCAATGATGATGATGGGGTAAATATTGCTTATGAATATGCGCCAATTACAGCTTATGATTTTCCTGAATTTTTTGAAGCCGGGGAAACTTATGATCTTGAGGTTACATACGAGCTTCCCGACGCATGTCATAACTTTGTAGGAATAGACGGAAATTCTAAAGAAGTATCAGGCGGTGTGGAAATTTATTTGGGAGCACTTACCACTTACAATCCAAATTTAGAAGTATGTGATGAAGAGGATGACGACCTAAGCAGAGACAGGACTATTGAAAATTTCCGTATCCCAACTACAGCAGATGATGGTGACGTTTACACCTTTTTCCTTTTATCAGGCCAGGATGAAGACGGCGATGCCGAGTATACAGAGGTAGAAATACCTGTTGGCGCTCCTGATGATGAAGGTGATAACACCCAGGAAACTACCGAAGAAAGCAGCAACTAATAAGAAACCTTGGTGAGTCTAGAGAAGCTCATAAAAAACTGCAAAAAACAGGATATTAAGGCACAGGAGGCGCTTTACCGGTTATATGCCGATAAGCTGTTTGGCCTGTGCCTTAAATATTCTTCAGGTTATCATGAGGCTGAAGACAACCTTCAGGATGGCTTCCTTACCATTTTTGAAAAAATTTCCCAGTACAAGAACAAAGGTTCTTTTGAAGGCTGGATGAAACGTATAATGATTAATACCGCATTGCAAAAACACCGAAAGACCAAGTTATTACAAATTATTAACGAAAATCAAATTGAAGAACCCGAGGTAGAAGTTGATGAGGAAACCCTGGAACAAAGTTTTTTGTTACAAACCGTCCAGGAATTACCAGATCGCTACCGGCAGGTTTTTAACCTCTACGCGCTGGATGGTTATTCCCATAAAGAAATAGCTGCAATGCTGGAAATTTCTGTGGGAACCTCTAAATCTAACCTTGCCCGCGCCAGGAACATACTAAAGGAAAAAATTGAAAATCATCAAAACAATAATTCCGTGCAATCCCTATGACAGCTAATTTTTTTGCTGCCGCAAATTGATGAAGATGAAAGAAAGAAAAAACATAGACCGGCTTTACCAGGAGAACTTTAAAGATTTTGAAGCTACTCCCCGGGAAGAAGCATGGCAAAATATTGCGGCCAGGCTTCAGAAGAAAGAGGAAAAAAAGCCCTTTCTCATTCCGCTATGGTACAAGCTGGGAGGCATAGCCGCTGCGGTTGCCGTAATTTTTGGCCTTGCTTATCTAATGAACAAGGATAGCATAAATCCGGGTACCGAAGTGGTTTTTGAAATTGAAGATTCTGCACGGCCTTCCATAGATGTTCCTTTAAGTAATACAAGACTTCAGGAAGCTTCCAGGCTTCTGGATTCTGTAAGATCCCGAAGCGATAAAAATACTCAAAACAGCCAGTACACCCTTAATTCTGACAATTCTTCCCGCGGAAAAAGCCCTGCTTCAAAACAATCAAATTCTTACTCAAATCAGGCTGAAGAGAATACTGAAGCAGAAGAAGAAATTCTTGCCATTCAGGATAATCCAAATCAGGTTTCCGAAGAAAATGAGGAGAACAATCTGAATGATGCGAAGAACAATTCTTCAGCAATTGCAGGGAATGAACCCATAGAAAACGAAGACACACAAAAGTCCGCTTCTGAAGAAAAACCTAATGAAAATAGTATTGAAGAAAATCAAAACGCCCTTGCCCAATTAGCTGACCAAAAGAATGGCGACCGGGAGTCGGTTGCAGAGCCTGCAAAGGAAAAAGTAAGGCTAAGCACCTTTGCGGCACCTATTTTTTACGATAATCTTGGTAATGGTAATGCTATTTCTCCGGAATTTAATGATAATAATTCCCAGGCGCAGGTAACAGTAGCTTACGGGCTTAATATCGCTTATCCCATAACTGAGAAAATTAGCATTAGAACCGGGATTAGCAAAGTGAATATTAGTTATGATATTCAGGAAATTTCCTATGCTCCTTCTGCCTTTGCGCAAAGCATTCAAAGCATAGATTACAATTCTAACAATGCCATACAGGTGCAGGATGAGAGCCCTGGCATCCGCATTCCAGATTTTGGCGGGCTTTCCGGTGAAGAATTCTCCAACAGTAGTTCTGCAATTGCTCCAAATTACGTTTCCGGAGAACTTAACCAGCAGTATGGTTTTATTGAAGTTCCCCTGGAAATTGAATATGCCCTTATCGATAAAAAGTTTGATTTAAACCTTATTGGCGGGGGAAGCAGCCTCTTTCTAGATCAAAATTCGGTGAGTATTCTGGCAAATAACCAGCGTACCGAACTTGGAGAAGCCAATAATATTAATAAAGTGAGTTTTAGCACCAATATTGGATTGGGATTGGGATATGAACTTATGCCAGATTTCAGGCTAAATGTAGAACCTATCTTTAAATACCAGCTCAATACTTTTAAAGGCACCAGCGGCGTGCAGCCTTTCTTCTTCGGAATTTATTCCGGGTTTAGCTACAAATTCTAACGCACGGAAGGATTCTCCAGTTCCTGTAGAATAATTTTTCTCGTTTCCTCCTTTAGCGCCCTTTTATCTGCAATGGTCTTTCCTTTTGTAGGAAGAAAATGATGAACTTTTACCCGAAGTTTTCCCGGCCCTCCACTGAAGAATTTATAGGAAAACCTTTTTTTACAGTCATGGAAAGTCATTGGCACTACAGGTATCTGGTGCTCTATGGCCAGCCTGAAGGCGCCGTCTTTAAACTCATCCAGTACAATGGAGTGATTGTCTGGCACACCACCTTCCGGAAAAATGCAAATACTATTTCCCTGCTTTAAACGGCGCTGGGCTTCATTAAAAGCATCCTGCTTGCTTTTTTGGCTTTTCCGGTCTACAAGAATAGAAGTTTTACGATAAAAATGTCCAAAAAGGGGAATTTTAGCGAGTTCCATTTTTCCTATGAAAATAAAAGGATGCCTGTTTACCGCAATCATGAGCATAATATCGATAATAGAAGTATGATTTGCCACAATCATGTAACTTCTTCTTTTCTGCATCTTTTCCTCATATTTTACTTTAGGATAAAAACCCATGCCGTAAAGGATGCATTTTGCCCAGATACGTGCGCATATGTAGAACTGGGGATAAAAACGTTCAGCAGAAGCAACCACCAGAAGCACCGGCAGCATAATTATTATGGGCAATCCTAATAAGATGTAGAACCAGATGCGCCATAACAGTATTGCCAGCTTTTTAAGTATGCCCATAGAATCCAAAAGTACTAAAATGACTCGACTGAATTCTACAAAAACGCTAACTTTGTAAAAAAACTGAAAAAGTAAATGTCCAGAATACTTACAGGAGTACAAAGCACGGGAACACCACATTTAGGCAATTTATTGGGAGCAATTTTACCAGCCGTTAATATGGCCAACCAACCCGGGAACGATTCGTTTATATTTATTGCAGATATGCATTCCCTTACTCAAATTAAGGATGCCGAGACTCTAAGGAACAACACCTACTCTGTAGCAGCTACCTGGCTCGCCTGTGGGCTGGATATTGAAAAAAGCGTTTTTTACCGCCAGAGCGATATCCCGCAGGTGACCGAGCTCACCTGGTATTTAAGCTGTTTTTTTCCTTACCAGCGCCTTACGCTGGCTCATTCATTTAAGGACAAGGCAGACCGGCTGGAAGACGTAAATGCAGGGTTGTTTAATTATCCCATGCTCATGGCGGCAGATATTTTGCTTTATGATGCTGAAATTGTGCCCGTGGGAAAAGACCAGCTGCAACACCTGGAAATTACCCGCGATGTGGCTTCCCGTATTCACGCCAAACTAGGAGAAACCTTTGTGCTGCCTGAAGCCCGAGTGGAGAAGAATACCATGTATGTGCCGGGAACAGACGGTGAGAAAATGAGTAAATCTAAAGGCAACTACATCAATATTTTTCAAACAGACAAGAAGCTGAGAAAACAGGTGATGGGCATCCAGACCGATAGTACTCCGCTGGAAGAGCCTAAAAACCCGGACAGCTGCAATGTGTTTGGATTATATAAACTTGTTGCCAGTGAAGAGCAGATTGCCGAAATGCGCAAGAATTATGAAGGCGGAAATTACGGTTACGGCCATGCCAAACAGGCATTGTTTGAAGTTTTAAAAGACAAATTCCGGGAACCAAGGGAAAAATATGAGTATTATATGAACAACCTTCCGGAACTGGACAAAGCTTTAGACCACGGTGCTAAAAAAGCTTCGGAAGTTGCGAATACCGTCCTTAAGAGAGTGAGGGAGAAAATGGGATATTAAAGTTGGAGTTTATAAGAGGTATGCTGTTGTGAGTTATGTGTTATGAGTTCCTTCTGCAATAAAAGCTTAGGTATGCGGAATTCAGGATAAAAAAGCTTTTGGTTATGGGATTCTAATTTCTAACTTCCAACTTTGTACTTTTTTTTAATCATTTTTCTGAAATTCAGGTTTTTAAGTTCAAAAAAGTTTTGGAAAACGCTATTTCAGATTAATTCAAACAACTTCCCCGGCAAGGGCCTTATCAGCCCTTTTAATTCCATATTCAGCAAAACGGAAGCGGCCTTAAAAGTGGGATATTTGCAATTAAGAGCTATAAGATCAAGTTCGGCCTTGCCCATATTTTGAAGATACTGTGCTATAATTTCTTCTTCGGGTTCCAGCTCTACAAACAGTTGCTTTTGCACTGCCTTTTGTGAAGCAGGAAGATCCCAGTTTAGAATATAGATAAGGTCTGCTGCAGAAGTTAGTACATGCGCATTCTGGAATTTTATAAGGTTATTGCAGCCTTTGCTGTAATTATCCCCGGGGCGCCCGGGAACGGCAAAAACTTCCCGGTTATAAGAATTTGCCAGATCTGCCGTAACAAGGGAACCCCCTTTTTCGGCACTTTCTATCACAATGGTAGCTTCACTTAATCCGGCAATAATCCTGTTTCTCTTGAGAAAATTGTTCCGGTCGAATTTGTCTGTGCTCCAAAAGTCGGTGCAAAAACCACCATTTTCTTCTATTGCCTGCATGTACTTTCGGTGCGCTTTGGGATAAATCTGGTTTAATCCGTGAGCAAGACAACCTATAGTTTGAAGCTTGTTTCTGGCAGCTGCCCGATGAGCCGTAATGTCTACACCATAGGCAAAACCAGAAACAATAACCGGATTCAAAGGAGCAAGTTCTGCCACGAGTTCTTCACAAAATGTAACGCCATGGTTTGTAATATTACGGGTACCAACGATACTGATCATCTTTTGCTGATCAAACTTTATATTTCCCCTGCTAAAAAGCAGCAGCGGGCCGTCAAAACAATGCTTTAATTTATCCGGATAATCCTGTTCCTGGAAATAAGAAACCTGGATATTATTCCTTTCTATAAATTTCAGCTCATTTTCCGCAGCTTTAAAATGTACGGCATTCTGAAGATCGGCAATCCTGGTTTTACCAATTCCATCCAGTTTAAGTAAATGCTGCTTTTTTTCTTTAAAAACCGCTTCCGCAGAACCGCAATGCCGGATAAGTTTTTTAGCATTGCTATCCCCCAGGTTTGGAACATGCTGTAAGGCCAGGGCATAAATGAGTTGAGAGAAATCCATCTTTTAAAATTACACAAAAAAAGATTTGTTAATAAAAATTCTTTGGGTAACTTTATCAGAAGGCTGGAACTCTTATTTTTGTCCCGATGAACATAGCAAAGCATATTCAGGATTTACTATATCGTTACGAATGCGTAATAGTACCCGGATTTGGGGCCTTTTTATCCCAAAAACAACCGGCTTTTATAGATCAAAAGACCAAGACTTTTTATCCGCCCAAAAAGGTAGTTTCCTTTAACGGGCAACTGGTTAAAAATGATGGCCTATTAGCCAATTATCTGGCTGAAGCAGAGCAACTTTCTTATAGCAATGCTGTTTATAAAATCAGCGAATTTGTAGCTTCCCTTGAAAAATCACTTGAAGATGATAAACACGCGGAACTGGAAAATATTGGGAAGCTCAGTTTTTCTGCTGAAAATAATTTGCAGTTCGAACCGTATGCCGATATAAACTTCCTTACCGATTCCTTTGGATTACAATCTTTCCAGAGCAGTGTGGTAAACAGGGAAGTTTATAAAAAACAGGTGCAGGAACTGGAAGAAAAGACAGCCTTCCTTTTTACTCCGGAAAGAAGAAAAAGTACCACTTATTTAAAATATGCAGCCATAGGCTTACTGGCTCTTGGAATCTCAGGTTTTGCAGGATTGAACCTGTACAGCAACCAGGTTTCAGAACATAATATTGCGGAACAGCAGGAGGCTGAAAACCAGCTTCAGCAGCAAATTCAACAGGCAACCTTTATTATAGATAATCCGCTGCCTGCGGTAACCCTTAATGTTGAAAAGCAATCTGGTGATTATCATATTGTTGCAGGCGCTTTTAGAATGCCGGAAAATGCCGAAAAAAAGGTAGAAGAACTTAAAGCCGAAGGATATAAAGCGCGGCTTATTGGTGAAAATAAATATGGCCTTCACCAGGTAGTGTATGCGAGTTTACAAACAAGAAGGGAAGCGATTAATATGCTGCGGGAGGTTAAAAAAACCAATGATGCTGCATGGTTGCTCGTCCAGGAACTTTAATACTTCTTTAACCGGAAAAAGCCAGAAGCACCGTATTTTTGCCGAAAATTTAAAATATGCAAGCTAAAACTCCGGCAGAATCAAGAACTACCCTTACCGATCTTGTATTACCAAGTGAAACAAATCCGCTAAACAATCTTTTTGGAGGAGAACTATTGGCTCGTATGGATCGCGCCGCCAGTATCGCTGCACGCCGACACAGCCGGAGGATTGTTGTTACTGCGTCTGTAAATCACGTGGCCTTTAACAAGGCGGTACCCTTAGGTAGTGTGGTAACTGTAGAGGCAGCCGTTTCCCGCGCGTTTAAATCTTCTATGGAAATTTTTATTGATGTTTGGGTGGAAGACCGGGAAAGCGGCCAGCGTAGTAAAGCCAATGAAGCCATCTATACTTTTGTTGCGGTAGATGAAACCGGCACGCCAATCCAAATCCCGCCACTAAAACCGGAAACCGATCTTGAAAAAGAACGTTTTGCTGCGGCTTTAAGAAGAAAACAGCTCAGTTTGGTTTTAGCTGGTAAAATGAAGCCGAATGAAGCTACAGAACTAAAGGCACTATTTGAATAAATACCCTAATTAGTAGTTATTCTAATCCCTAAAGACAGGCTGGCAATAGTAGCGCTGCCAAAATATTTTTCCAGTTCAGGAGAAGTTTTAATGCTGGTAAAATCTTTTCGCCATTTCCCGGCTCCAAATATTCCCATATTTTTTGTAATCCTATACCCAATCTTTGGCTGTAGCCAGAAAACAAAGGCATTATCATGAAACTTAGTGTCAAAAAAAGAGGTGTTTACATACGAAGCATAGCCAAAAGCCGCGAATAAAGAAAGGTCAATTCTGGGATTCACCTGGCAGCTATACCCCCCGTTAAGGGCAACAGTATTTATTATTGTGGATTTCACATTTCCCAGTTTTTCGGGTTTTTCAACTTCCCCTCCAACATGGTCAATCTTAAATCCAACGAGCCAGTTTGGATCTACAAAAACATCCAGGCCATACTCCAGACCAGTATTTAAATTATAAGCATCTCCAAGAAAATTTTTACCTAAAGCAAAATTTTGATGTATCCCTACTTCAATCTGCAGTTTTCCGGCGTGAGGCGCGGTATAAATATTTTCCTGCTCCTGGGCAAAAGAGGTAAACATGCTTAGCGGCAGTAGTATTAAAAATAGTTTAAGGATTAAACTCATACGGATTTTCTTCTTCCCCAGAAATAGGTATTACCGCTTCTCGCGTAATTCCATCTACAGCATATTTGATAAGAACTTCAGAATCTTCAAGGGTTTCAAAGCTTAGTTGGTAGTCTCCTTCTTCGTTAGGTTCTACCAAAAGATAATTGGTAATATTTTTGGAATATTCGGGTTCTTCAGGAACTTCCTGCATCTCTGTCCAATTATCAATAGTAATTACCGGCTCCGGATTGAGGTAATTCACCTCTACTCCCATTGGCTCAGTAATATTAAAGATAATTCTTACATTAACTCGTTTTTTCAAATTGATGTTTCCCAGGTCAAGGAGACTTTCTTTACGGCTAAACCTGTTATCCAGGAAGGTAAGGCTTTGATATTCATTCCCCGCAATGCCGGAGTTTATTTGTACAAAAAGCCTCCCCGCATCAACATCCAGGGAAGTAAAATTAATCCCCTTCAGAATTTGTAGCAGATCCATTTATTCTTTCCAGATGAGAGGAAGCAAGAATAAAATTGCTCCCCACATAAGTTCTGGTTTCCACGCCCATATCCGGCAAATTTTCACCGGCAATATTACCGATTTTACCCTTTACCTGCAGCCTTTTATTATCTGCAATGGAAACCGGTGTACAGCTGTACAAAACCAGAAACAGAGCACAGAGAAATACAACCTTGGACATAAGCAGATGGATAATTATATATTATACAGATGCACGAAAGCTAAAAAGTTGCGTCTAACCTAATTACATTTGATAAATCCAGTCTGCCGGATTCATCTTTTGAGTATTCCTGAAGATTAGAAAATGAAGCGTGGTTTTACCAGTAGTCCTGTTTGTGGCCACCTCTCCTATCTCCTGCTCGGTGCTTACCACATCCCCCCTTTTTACATAAACTTCATCCAGGTTATCGTAAATGGTAATATAATCTCCGTGCCTTACCATAACCGCTTTGTTAGCTCCTTTTAAAAGCTGGACTTCGCTTACTGTCCCATTAAAAACCGCACGCGCTTTCCCGCCGGGATCGGTATCGATATTCACTCCGTTATTGTTAATAATGGCAGTTTGCACTATTGGATGCGGATGTTGCCCGAAAGACATGGTTACCACACCAGACTTTACCGGCCAGGGCAGCTTTCCTTTATTTTTGGCAAAATCGGCTGCAAGGGCCTTAGCCGCGGGAGTAAGCTTATATACATCGCGAGAGGTAGAACCGCTTTCTTCATTGGCTTTAGCAATAGAAGCCCTGATCATCTCCTCAATTTGCTGGTCTATCCTGTTAATTTCCTGCTGCCGCTCTTTTATTTGTGCTGCAAACTGCCCTTCCTTCTTATTAATGGTAGCCATTAAGGCCTGCTGGGATTTACGGTTCTCCTCAAGCTGTTGCCGGGTTTTGCGATTTTCAGCTATTAATTGTTCCTTTTCTTCCTTTTGATCTGCCAGGTTCTTATTTAAACGCTGCAAATCTTCAGTACGGGAACGTATTTGCTCTCCCTGCTCCTTCCGGTAGTTTGTATATTGCTTCATATACTGAAGCCTCTTATAAGCCTGCAAAAAGCTTTCTGAAGACAATAAGAACATCACCCGGCTTTGCTGGGATTTACTTTTATAAGACCTCCTTATCATTTTGGCGTAATCGTCTTTTAATTGCTGAAGCTCCTCACGCAGGCTGGAAATTTTTTGCGTGTTGGCATTGATTTCCTGCGTAAGCAAATTTGCCTGCTGGTTGGTGACTTTTATAAGGTTCTCGGTGCGCTTAATTTGCTGGTTTAAATCCTCTACCTGGGTAAGGACAGACTTCTCTTTTTGTTTATTGCTGGAGCGCAGTTCATTAATTTTACTGATTTCCTTGCGCAGTTCCAGGCGTTTCTTCTCCAACTCTTCCCTGTTGGTTTGTGCAGATGCCGCCTGGCTTAGGCCGAAAATGGTAAAAAACCAAAAGATATATGCAAATTTCTTTATTTTCATTTCACGCTAATTTCATCATATCCTGAAGGAATGTCGAACGGAAAACTAACTTCCTCATTAAAATCTACAGAGCGGTATGTGATATCTATATTGGTAGATTCTCCCCCTTCATTAGCAATAATCTTGATATTATCGGGAAAAAGGCGCCCGTTAATCATTTGATAATCAGAATAAGTAATGGTCACACTACGATTCTCCGAAGCCTGCGCAAGCTGCTGTGCTGTCGCTTTATAATTTGAAGGGTTAATAAGGAACATTTTTTCCACCGCGCCGGTTTCTTCCGGTAAAAACTGGTAGCCGCGGGCAGATTGTTCCATTTTATATGGTTCTTCCCTAAGATCGTAAATGGCCTGCCCAATTAAAAGATTCTGAAGCTTCTGGAAATCCAGCGGAGTTCCCAGCCAGTCACTCACCAGGCTAAAATCCCCGTCAAAATAGCTCTTGCTTATTTTCTCATAGTAACTTACTGAAGTGGGCGTAATATAAACTTTGGCTACAGGAAAACCCAGCACAGACGCGCTCATCCAGATGGCTTTATCTTTTTCCATTCTAAAACTAAGGTTCACCGACTGTGTCCTGTCTTCGGTTTGATAAACCGCCCGCAATTTGCCTGAAGCGGTTTCAAAATCTACCTCATTATCATAATGGCGGGCAATCACATTGGCAGCTTTCGCATTCCTGGTGGCGATGCCTTTAGCTGCCCTGCCCCCTCCACAGGAAACCAGCACAAGCATTAAAAAACAAAGGGCAATACTATTTTTAAACATTAGTTTATTTCTTTTAATATTAACTCTGCCTTTTTGGAAAAACCGGCAGCTTCTTCTTTATTTCCCAATCCTGCATTTGCCAAAGCGAGCTGATTATAAAAATCTGATTCTACTTTTTTATCATCAATTAAAAAGTCAAGCCCAAAAGTAAGAATTTCCTCTGCTTCCTTAAACTGCTTTAACGCATTTAAAGCAACTCCACGCAGTAAGTAAAAAACGGGCTGCGCAGGGAAAATTTCAAGGGCTTCTTTACTTACCCTGGCGGCTGCCTCAAATCTATTAAAGTCAATCTGCAACAACAACGTGCTCCTGGTGAGTTCAAAATTATCAGGATTTTGCTTCAGTGCCTTTTCAAAATAATCCAGCGCCTCTTCTTTCCTGCCATTCCGCAAATAAAATTGCCCGAGTTCCTGGTAAAGTTCCGGCCGCTCTTCAACTTCAGAAAGCAGCTGCGCCATTTCCATTACATCCTCTTCATATTCTTTATTTTCTTCAGCAAAAAGAAGAAAATCGTTCAAAACCTTATATTTTGAATCAGGATCGATCTCTTCACTGCGGAAAACGGTTTTCATGGAATTCACCGCGGCTTCAGTTTCTTCTCTTTCCAGGTAAAATTTATACAGCGCGAGATGCACCAGGGTAGAGCCGGGGTTGGCCTCAAGCAATTCCGTGGCAATTTTAAAAGCTTCCTCATCGTTTCCCTCCTGGCTATGAACATAAATTAGGTTAAGATAGTTTTGTTCATTTTCAGGATCTGCGGAAATTTCTTCTTCAAGATTGCTTATTTGTGCCGCGGTATTATTGGTTAGCGCAAAAATCTGGCGCCGCATTTTTTCGCGGTAAGAACTACTCCCCAGCTTTTTATCCAGCTCATCTATTAGCTGAAGCGCATTCTCATACTGCCCACTGAGCATATACAAATTCGCCAGGTCTTCGTTATACGAATCTTCCAGCGGAATAAGCTTTTTTACTACGGAAATGGCCTCTTCATAATTGTTGGTGAGCATGTACATATCGTACAATTCGGCCAGGACCGCTTCCCTTTTTGGAGCAAGATTGATGGCTTTGCTGAAGTTTTCTTCGGCTAAATCAAAATTTCTAAGCGCCTTATAATTTTTGGCCATTTCAAAGAAAACCACCGGATTTTGAGGTTGCAACTGCTCGCATTTTTCCAGAGCCGTTATCGCTTTCTCATAGTTTTCTATTGCTTTTTGCTTTAGCGCTTCAAAAAAATACTCCTGAAACTCATCTGAAACATTGCCTAAATCATCATTAACCACCACTTTGGCCATCTGCTCTTCCTGTGACCACAGCTGCTGGTTCACAAGCAAACCTGCCAAAAAGCCAAATATGATGATGCTCTTTTTCATTTTATCCAACCAATCTTCCTCTTCCTCTATATTCCTTACAGCTTTTGAAAGCCTGCGTGTATGTAAAACAGAAGATTATTCCAACACAGAATAATCCCCAATGCTTATCTCCTTAAATTCGCCGTCAAAACGGGCAAAATTTCCAATCATGGCGTTATCCAGTTTGGCATTTTTAACTTCGGCAAAAGTCTGGATAAGGCTGTTTTTAATTTCTGAATTTTCAATTTTTGTACCGTTCCCTATAGATACATTAGGGCCAATTTTGGCATTTTTCAGCTCTACATTTTCCCCAATGTAGCATGGTTCGGTAATTTCAGAATCCACAATTTTAACTGAATCGGACATCAGCTTTTTGCCATCCTGATGCAAAAAGTTAAGCATCCTGCCGTTGGTTTCCACGGTTACGTTTTTGTTTCCGCAGTCCATCCATTCATCCACTTTTCCAGGAACAAACCGCATGCCTTTTTGTTTCATGGCTTCAATCCCATCGTTTATTTGGTACTCGCCACCGCGAATTATATTGTTATCCAGCACACCCTGCAACTCCTTTTTAAGCACGGCAACATCTTTAAAATAATAAATACCAATTACCGCCAGATCTGAAACCTGCTCCTGGGGTTTTTCCACAAGATCTGTAATTTCCCGTTTTTCGTTGAGTTTCACTACCCCATACGCACTGGGATTTTCCACCTGCTTTACCCAAATCACGCCGTCGGCCTCTTTGTCTAACGTAAAATCGGCTTTAAAAAGGGTATCGGCATAAGCAACCACTGCAGGGCCGCCAAGCGAGTCCTTGGCACACATAATCGCGTGGCCGGTGCCCAGCGGCTTATCCTGATAGTAAATGCTGCTTTTTGCACCAAGGCTTTCCGCTATATTTTTGAGATCGCTTTCCACTTTCTCTCCAAAATCTTCACCAATAATAAAGGCAACTTCGTCTATTTGCTCATCCAGTACTTCGGCAATATCTTCTACCAGCCGGTGTACAATAGGTTTGCCCGCAATGGGAATTAATGGTTTTGGAACGGTTAAAGTATGAGGGCGAAGCCTTGATCCACGGCCTGCCATTGGTACGATAATTTTCATTTTAATTTTTTTTATTTACTATTTCTATTTTAAATAACCCCTGGCTCTAAGGTCTTTATGCATTGCTACAATATCTTCCGGGATTTCGCTCTGTATAAGCCAGTTTACATCGAGCCCGTTATTAATTGCCGCTTTCATGAGATATGGGTTATCTCCTATTAAATTACCCAACTCTTTAAGATCTTCTTTAAATTCCAGCATATAATCACTATGCAATTTTTGAATAAGAAGCATTATTTTAAAAACCCTGGCCACTACCGCAACACAAAATTTTCTTGCTTTTCCAGGAGTTGCCGATAGTATATTCTCCTTGTTTTGTTTTAAAACTTCAATTAGCATTAACAGGTTTAGGCTGGCTTCCCCAAATTTATCTTTTGTAATTTTTACATGTTCAGTGATATCCCCACTTAAAAATCGAACATCCATATTAAGGTATCCTACAGAATAAAAAGATTTCTGCATCTGCTTAGCCCTTTCAATAATCCTGTTCTCCATTTTTTCACGCTGATCTTCTACACTTTCAGTATTTACCAATTTAAAATGCAGCCGGTTAGCCAGCATCAAATCTTTTTTTAGCAAGCGCAAAATCAGTTTATCTTTCTCCTTATCGGGAAGATGACTAATAGCTTCTTTAAACTCTTTATCAAACTTCATCAAGTAAGTATTGTAATTTGCCTATTGATGCCCTGTGCTTCCAAAACCTCCTGCACCCCGGGAGGTTTCTCCAAGAATATCTACTTCTTCCCAGGAAATATGTTCGTGTTTGGCAATAACCATCTGTGCCACGCGCTCTCCATTTACAATAGTATATTCTTCATTGGAAAGGTTCACAAGAATTACTCCAATCTCGCCACGATAATCTGCATCTATGGTACCGGGTGCGTTTAGAACGGTAATTCCTTTTTTGGCAGCCAGGCCGCTTCTTGGCCTTACCTGGGCTTCATAACCCACAGGTAATTCTATAAAAAGCCCCGTTTTTACTATTGCTCTCTCCAAAGGTTTTAAAGTGATTTCTTCGGAAATATTTGCCCTAAGGTCCATTCCCGCCGAAGCTTCGGTCTCGTAATGCGGCAGTTTATGTTCAGATTTGTTGATAATTTTGATTTTCATAAACTATGATTGAATGATTTGTTGAATTTGATTTTTTTCTGAAAAATACACTATTCCTATAAACAGTATCAATAACGGGATTCCCACTAAATAATTTCCGGGAAATATATAAAATGATACGGAAGATAATAAAATTGACAGGCATAAGAAACCTAATGTTTTCTTGAGATTGTATGGAATTGGATAATATTTTCTTCCGTAGAAATAAGAAAGGAACATCATCACGCCATAAGCCGCAAGCGTTGCGATGGCAGAACCCATATAGCCAATCCCTGGGATGAGCAGCACATTAAGAAGAATAGTGACAATGGCACCTCCTATAGAAATGAATCCGCCAAATTTAGTCCTGTCGGTAATTTTGTACCATACAGAGAGGTTATGGTAAATCCCTAAAAACAGGTTGGCAAGCAGGATTAGCGGAAGGATTTTCATCGCCTCCCAATACTCTGAATTTTGAATGAGCAGCCGCTTTAATAAATCTGAAAAAACAAGCACAGCTATTAAGATAATACTGCCAAAGATGGTAAAATAATTAGTAATTTGAGCATAGGTTTTAGGCGCATTTTTTGAAGAAGCATGGCTAAAAAAGAAAGGTTCTATTCCCAAACGGAAAGCCGTGGAGAAAAGCGTCATAAAAAGTGCCAGTTTATAGCAGGCAGAATAGGCTCCAATTTTTGCTTTGGCGATATCTGCCGGAAGCATTCTATCCAGAATAATCCGATCAAAAACCTCATTAATTGAAAAAGCAATCCCGGCAATTAATACCGGAACGGCGTAGGCCAGCATCTTTTTCCACAACAGCTTATTAAAGGTAAAACTAATCTTAAGATAAAAAGATAACATTAAAACTAAGGTCACCGCACTGGCAATGAGATTTGAAATAAAAACATAAGATATCTCGAAATTGGGACGATATATCGATGCGAAAATGGAAGATTCCCTTGCCAGGTCTTCCAGATAAATAAGAAAAAAAACGTTCAATCCCAGATTGATGGCGACATTAAGTATTTTAATGATCGCGTATTTTAATGGCTTTTCTGTAGCTCTAAGCCATGAAAAAGGAATAATAACCAGCGCATCCAGGAATAAGATCCAGATCGCCAGATTTATATATTTAAGCGGAATATTTATGAGGTGTGAAACATAAGACCGGACAAGAAATGCAAGTGCCAGAAATAAAACCGAAGTTCCCAGCAGGGACAAGGCAGAGGTGCTTAAAACGCTTTCCCGGTTTTCAGATTTGTTATAAAACCTGAAAAAGGCGGTTTCCATACCATAAGCCAGGATCACATTAAAGAGTACAAAATAAGCGAATATCACCGAAATTTCCCCATATTCTTCCATCGGTAAAACATCGGTATACAGGGGTACTAATATAAAATTAAGCATTCTTGGCAGCACCGTGGCCAGCCCGTAAAGAAAAGTATGTTGAAATAATTTTTTGAAAGTACCCAATGGGAATGCCTTGATTTCTTACAAATATCTGAATAAATCAGAAGTAATGGCGCCTGGAATTAATCCTTTTCCACAATTCCTTCCAGTTTGTAGAACTTTGTAGCTGCATTTTGGACAAAAACCAGCAGGGCTTCATTATTTTCCAGCTTTACCGGGCTTTTTTCCGGTTTTTGTGGTGGCTTATTCCCGTATTCTTCTTTTGGGTCACTGCTCATTACCATAGCAGGGTCTTTGGTGTTGAATCTGGCCACATATTCTCCCGGGATTTGCTCATTTTGTTTAAGCGGAGACTTCATCCCTCGAAAGTAAACACTTTCAAGAGAGACCTGGTTCTCCTGGATGTTTACCACAGGAATATGTAACGATAAAGACTGCCCGTTTAAGATGGTATAGGCATCACCAAACTGCGCCGGGGCCTTTTCCTGAAGATTTTTGTTGCTGCCGCAATTAGTGAAAAGGCTGAAAATAAAAATGCTGCTAAAAAGAAAGTAAACGTGCTTCATGATATATAATCTTATTGATTTTAAACTAAGAAAGCAAAACAGATGCCAAAGAAAAACCCACAACTTTTGGCCGCGGGTTTCTTTTGTATTATTGAATTTGACGGTTGGCTACTTCTAACCCTTCCGCCCCTCTCGGGCCACCTTCCCTTGAAAGGGAAGGAGCGAATTAGTGCTGGAGAAATTTGACTCCGTTATACTGCGTCTAATTGCTCAGTGCCTCGCGATGGAGAAATTTGACTCCGCTACGCCGCGTCTAATTGCTCAGTGCCTCGCGATGGAGAAATTTGACTCCGCTACGCTGCGTCTAATTGCTCAGTGCCTCGGCACCTCCAACAATTTCTAAGATCTCGTTGGTGATGGAAGCCTGACGCGCTTTGTTGTAGGTAAGTTTAAGATCATCCCGAAGCTCTGTGGCATTCTCAGTAGCTTTGTGCATGGCGGTCATTCTCGCTCCGTGCTCAGAAGCAAAAGAATCGCGCAATGCTTTATAAAGCTGCATTTTCAGGGATTTCGGAATCAATTCCCTTACAATTTCAATTTTGGAGGGTTCAAAAATATAATCCAGCTGTTTATTGGTCTCTCCTTCAAACTTTGGAATTGGCAGGAACTGCTCTTCAGTTACAATTTGCGTAGCCGCATTTTTAAACTGATTGTAAACAATTTCTATTTTGTCGTACTTGCCGTCAAGGAACAACTGCATTAATTCTTCGGCAATTTCAGCAACATGATCAAAATTTAAATCATCGTAAATCCCATTATTATTCTTATAAATTGAGAAGTTCTTCCTAAGAATATCATTGGCTTTTTTACCAATAGTGTAAAATTCAACATTTTTACCAGGATGTTTCTCTTTAGCCCTTTGCCTCACCGCTTTGATAATATTAGTGTTAAATGCACCGGCCAACCCCCTGTTGGAAGAAATGGCGACAATTAATACATTTTTCACTTCTCTTTCTTCAGCAAATTTGCTGCTAGAATCATCATCCAGTGTGGCACTAAGATCCTGCAAAAGCTGGGTTAACTTTTCAGAATAAGGACGCATTGCCTCAATGGCGTCCTGGGCTTTGCTCAACTTTGCAGCAGAAACCATTTTCATGGCGCTGGTGATCTGCATGGTTGAAGAAACCGAGGTAATCCTGCTACGTAATTCTTTTAAGTTTGCCATTCTTAATAATTATGAATTCCGAGTGATGAGTTAAGAGTTTTTAATTATTGCAACTAAAATTTTGATTAACTATTCACACTTCATTTTCAAATCTTCAGGAACCTCTCTTATGCTAGCGTCAATGAGTTCCAGCCAATACTGGGTTTCTTCAGCTTCTTTAAGAGCAATTCCAAATTTATTTTTAAAATCTTAAGACTTACGTCTCTTTGAGCTTCCCTAACATTTGCACCGATACTAGTACCTGACCGCATTAGCTGGGATGCCAACTCATACTCTTTATCAGTCTTCAGAGTTTTTGAAAATTGTACAATGTCAACAGCAAAAGCAAAACTTTTAATCCTAATCGGGCTCTCGCTCATCTTAGACATCAGCAACCAATTTTATAAGAACTTATAACTCTGAACTCCTAACTCTTAATTGTTCTTATATTTCGCTGAAAGCTCTTTTGCTACTGAAGCTAAAGTATCTGTAACTTCATCAGTTAATTTTCCAGCCTTCAGCGTGTCTAAAACATTTCTATGCTTTGCATTTAGATATTCCAGATAATCTCTTTCAAACTCCTTTACTTTATCCACAGGAACATCTCTAAGAAGGTTTTTAGAACCTGCAAAGATAATCGCGATCTGGTTTTCTACCGGATAAGGATCGTTTTGTCCCTGCTTAAGAATCTCCACGTTTCTTTTCCCTTTTTCAATCACGTTCATGGTAGCCGGATCAAGATCTGAACCGAATTTGGCAAACGCCTCCAGTTCCCGAAACTGTGCCTGGTCCAGTTTAAGGGTACCCGCAACTTTTTTCATTGATTTAATCTGCGCGTTACCACCCACACGGGATACCGAAATACCTACGTTAATGGCAGGACGCACCCCTGAGTTAAATAAATCTGAAGTAAGAAAAATCTGCCCGTCAGTAATCGAAATTACGTTGGTAGGGATATATGCCGAAACGTCTCCTGCCTGTGTTTCAATAAGCGGAAGCGCGGTTAACGAACCTCCTCCTTTTACTTTGTCCTTTAGCACATCAGGAAGGTCATTCATCTGGCTGGCAATTTTATCATTATCAATAACTTTTGCCGCACGCTCAAGTAATCTTGAGTGAAGGAAGAAAACATCCCCAGGATAGGCCTCACGCCCCGGTGGACGACGAAGCAAAAGAGAAACCTCACGGTAAGCTACCGCCTGTTTAGACAAATCATCATAAACAATAAGTGCCGGACGGCCGGTATCTCTAAAATATTCACCAATAGCAGCACCGGCAAACGGAGCATAAATTTGCATTGGCGCAGGATCTGATGCATTTGCCGCAACTATTGTGGTGTAAGCTAAAGCTCCCTTATCTTCAAGTACCTTGGCAATTCCTGCCACTGTAGAAGCCTTCTGCCCAATGGCCACGTATATACAATATACCGGCTCACCGGCATCGTAAAATTCTTTCTGGTTTAGAATGGTATCAATACAAACAGTAGTTTTACCCGTTTGGCGGTCACCAATTACAAGCTCACGCTGACCCCTTCCCACTGGCACCATTGCATCTATAGACTTGATCCCTGTTTGAAGCGGCTCCGTAACCGGCTCCCGGTAAATTACCCCGGGAGCTTTACGCTCCAAAGGCATCTCAAAAGTTTCTCCTTCAATAGCACCTTTCCCGTCAATAGGATTACCAAGGGTATCTACCACGCGGCCAACAATACCTTCCCCAACATTAATTGAGGCGATACGCCGGGTTCTTTTTACTACAGAACCTTCTTTTACATGCTTGTAGGAACCTAAAAGTACTACCCCAACATTATCTTCTTCAAGATTTAATACAATTCCCTCCAGTCCTTCTTCAAACTGAACCAGTTCTCCATATTGTGCGTTAGCAAGGCCATAAACGTTTGCGATCCCATCCCCAATGGTAAGCACGGTTCCAACTTCGTCCAGAGAGGCTTCTGCCTCAAAACCCGATAATTGCTTCTTTAATATTGCTGATACTTCAGCAGGATTTACTTCTGCCATAATTACTTGTTATATAATAACACGCCCAATTGCGTAAATTTTCTAAATTTTTGAAACGAATGTATTGTCTTTAAATTCTCTTTTCAGGTTATTGAGATTCCTCGCGATACTTGCATCATATTGCAAATCTCCCACTCTCAATATAAATCCGCCAATAATGCTATCATCAATAACATTTTTAATGATAGCTCCGGCTCCTGTTAATTCTTTTATTTTCTTCTGAATTTTTTCTTCCAGTTCTTTATTAAGAGCAACTGCAGTGGTTACTATGGCTTCCTGCATTCCGCTGGTACCATAATATATTTTTAAATACTCCTTTGCAACAGCATTTAATATATTGATACGGTTATTTTCAAGCAGAATATCAAAAGCTCCAAGAGTTACCGCATTACTGCTTTTAAAGATTTCCTTCAACGCATTTTTTTTAATGCTATTTTTAACAACGGGGCTGCTTAGGAGATTTTTTAGATCGTCACTACCCGCAATGGTTTTTAAAATATCGCTCATATCGCTTTTCACCTCTTCAGCCATTCTCTTGTCTCTGGCCAAAGAAATTATGGCTTTCGCATAGCGTTGTGCAGCTCTTGTTCCCTTCATTGCTAACTTAATTTAAAGTGGTAACATCACCCAGCATATCATCAATCATCTGGTGTTGTTTTTCCTTACTTGATAATTCTTTTCGCACCACTTTCTCAGCGATTTCTATAGAAAGGCTGGCTACCTGATTTTTGATATCGGCCATTGCCGCCCTTTTTTCCATCTCAATACTTTCCTTGGCCTGGGAAACAATTTTATCTGCTTTCTTCTGGGCCTCTTCGCCTGCATCGGCTAAAACCTTTTCTTTTAGCTGGCGTGCTTCTTTAAGAATCGCATCCCTCTCGGCACGGGCTTCCTGTAAAAGCTTCTCATTATCGGCCTTTAGGTTTTGCATTTCCTTACGTGCATCTTCTGCTGAAGAAAGCGCGTTATTAATGGATTCTTCCCTATTTCTTACGGAATTTAAAATTGGATTCCAGGCAAATTTTGCCATTAAGAAAATCAGGATCAGGAAGACGATAGTCTGCCAGAAAAATAAACCGAATTCAGGAGTAATTAAGTCCATATTTTTTAAAAATAGTAATTTTACAACATCATTTTAGTAAAAGCCCATTCGCAACCAACCGTTACGAATGGGTTTTTCAATTTGATTATCTTAGTACACCTAATAAAGAAGCAACCACCCCAAAAAGGGCAACACCTTCTACAAGTGCAGCAGCAATAATCATAGCTGTTTGGATTTTTCCTGAAGCTTCCGGTTGACGGGCGATAGCATCCATGGCAGAACCACCGATTTTACCTACACCAACTCCGGCTCCAAGAACCGCTAATCCAGCTCCTAAAGCTGCAAGACCTACATACAATAATTCCATAGTTGAAAAAATTAAAAATTAAAATTAATGATGTTCATGTTCCTCAACTGCCATCCCGATGAACAGGGCAGACAGAATTGTAAAAATAAACGCCTGAAGGAATGCCACAAGCAATTCCAGTACTGTTATAAATAATGCAAAAGGTACAGACACTCCTGCAACCCCTGCATTTTCCAATATAAATATTAATCCAATTAAGCTAAGGATAACAATATGCCCTGCGGTAATGTTCGCAAACAAACGAATCATAAGCGCTAATGGCTTAATTATTAATCCAAGCCCTTCTACTATAGCCAGGATAGGTTTTACCCATGTTGGGATACCCGGCATCCAGAAGGTATGTTTCCAGTAATCTTTATTTCCGTTAATAATAATAAGGGCTAAGGTAAAAAGACCCAGTGAAACGGTTACGGCAATGTTCCCGGTAACATTAGCTGCACCAGGCAATAGCCCTAAAAGGTTTGCTATCCAGATAAAGAAAAAAACCGTGAGTAGAAAAGGCATAAATTTCATATACTTTTTCTCTCCAATTTGCGGTATAGCGATTTCATCTCTCACAAACAATACCAGGCTCTCCAGCACGTTATTAAAACCTTTGGGCGCATGAGCATTCTTTTTATGATGGCTGGCAAGGCTGCGGAAAAACAACAACATTAATATAACCGTTAAAAACATTGCCGCCACATTCTTGGTGATAGAGATATCCCATGGTTTGCTGGCATTTACAGGATGGTGTTCCGCGTCAAATTCTACCGTTTCGGCACCTTCGTCTAAACGGTAGATATCCTCATGAAGGTTTACAAATCGCATTCCGCTTGCTTCCACCACGTGGTGGCCGGTGTTATCATGATGAAACCTGCTGGACATAAAGCTTACGAGGCCATCTTCAGTCCACAGAATAACCGGCAGAGGTATTGTGAAGGAATTCTCACCTTCTCCAAAAAAGTGCCACCCATGCGCATCACCAATATGGTGCATGATCATCTCTGTGGCATCAAAACCCTCTTCAGCTTCTTCTAAGGATTCATGTTCCTGTGCAAAGGTGAATAAAGGAATTATGGCAAAAGCTAGTGTTAAATACACTCTAATCATTAAAGATTTATGTGCTGTCATAGTACCTGTTCTACTTAAAATTGTGGCCTCTAAATTTCCGTGCAAAGGTATACTTTTAATTTTTATCTGAAAGTACCCTCTTCATTTTTTTGACAATATCGCAATTTTTGATAATGTTATTGATATTCAGCCGCTTATTTTGAATTTATTAATCTTACCGCGAAAAAGGTTTCAAAGATCAGGAATAAAAAATAGGGAATAAAAAATGCCAGGATATTGTTAAACGGATGGGCAACTTTAGCCAGCAGCAGTGGTAAAAGGAACAAAACTGCTGCAAACATTTTTACAAGGCCTGCAGCCATAAATACAAAACCGGTTTTATCTGGAAAATTCTCATGTATCCAGAGCAGTAACAGGTAAATTATAAAAGTGGAAAGGAAGTGGAAAGTATAAATAGACCACGTGCTGTAGTACAGCTCTTCTTCCACAAAATAATTTATGATAAAATACTGGAGAAGCATCAGCAGAAAAGTAAACGGAAGAAAATATTTTAAAAACCGCAATAATTTTATCTTCATCCTAATCGTCTTTACTCATATTGCTAATGCCGCGATATACCTGGTACAATGCTATAAAAACTCCCAGCAATGAAACTCCTATGGTGAAACCCGAATATTTATTGGGGAATTTCCCGTCCAGCCATATTCCCAAAAACACACCGGCTGCAATGATAATACCCATCTGGAAAGCAATATTTACAAATTCCAGGTATTTACGCTGATCGTTTTTCATCATTCTTGCTTATGGACTTTATCCCTGCATGCATGGCGCAGCTGGCATTGAATTTGGCGCCTGGCTCCACGGCAAGTTTTCCTGTGGTCACTTCACCATCTATTATGGCTGAACTTCTTAAACTCAGCACTTCCTTTACGTGCAGGTTACCTGTAATTCTTCCTTCCACATCGGCATTCTCACATTCCAGTTTGCCGTTAATTATTCCACCTTTTCCAATTACAACCTTGCCCTGGGTAGTTAAATTTCCTTCTAAGGTCCCTTCAATCCTAAAGGCTCCTTTTCCGGTAATTTCGCCTTTTATTAAAGTTCCTGCAGCAATACGGTTCTGGTCTTTGCCTGCTTCTGATGTAGATTTAAGTCTTTTTTGGTCTGAAAACATGGTGTTTGGGGTTTTAATTAAACTTATCTAAGTAGGTTTGGAGATTCTTCTTTATTTGGATGATCCTGTAATTTTGATCTGATATAGGAATTGCTTCACGCTTTACTCTATAATTATCATTTTTTCCCAGCAATTCAGCAAAACCTAAAGCAGCCATTTTATTCTGAAGGCCATGCACGGTAACAAATTTTATATCCGGATCGTAAGTGTCTACAGACGTTGAAATTTCATCATATTCCAGGTCTTCCAGTGCTTTGTCAATTTTTTCTTTTAGAGCGAAAATTTCTTCCTGCTGGCCTGTGCCAAAAGAATACAACAGTTTATAGGTACCGCTATCTTCAGCAACCAGTTCCAGCTTCTGCAACTGCGGAATGGCGGTATTGTAAAGATTCTGGGCCTTTTTCCCTTCTTCAGATTGGGGATAATCCAGGGCAAGTTTGTTCAATGCAGCTTTATATTCCTCTAAACCATAGAGACGGCCGGTTGCCATTGCTTTTAGCAGTTCAAATTTAGGCACAATTTCGTCCCCGGTATATTGGGTGATAAGCTCATTGCTTTCATCAATAACTTCAGCATATTGCTGGTTTTCAAACAGTTTATAAACCTCATCGTAGGCGGCATCGGGTGAATTGCCTCCTACTGTAAGGCTTTGTGGATTCCTGATGTAAGCTGCATAACGGGAATCCGTATAATTCCTTAAAATATCCTGTTTTACTTCTTCCATTTCAACAAGCCTTCCCGTGGCCTGGTAAGATTTATACAAATTATACTTTGCGGGCAAAATAAGCCTTTCTTCGGGAGCATTTTCAAGTAAAGCCTCCAGCCTTTCGGCAGCAAGTGCATATTCATGATATTTCTCGCTGTAAATAATCCCCAGCTGATAATAGGCAAAATCACGGTCGCGGGTAAGGCTGTCCAGGGTGTAACGATCATCAGGAATCTGGCTAACATATGTCATGGCATCAAAACGAGGATCGGTTTGAATATCTATATTTAAAAATTCCTGCTGCACCTGTTCCTGGCTCACATTAATAGTATTATCTCCCCAACGCCAGTTATCGGCTAAAGTTCTCCTGCCCCAAATTCGCAAAAATTCCCTTGCCCCGTTGGCAATCCTGGCGGGGTTATAAAAGTAGAAAGTGTTTACAGGGCCGGCAGCATCGGCAACAGGAATGGCGGGCCCAAAGTTATTTTGAGATAATGCAAGATCATTCTGCCCGGCCAGCACTTCTTCAGTATAAGCTTCCTTTAATTTATTGGTATAACTGCTAAAATAAGCGATCCGTTCTTCCTGGGTCATATTTGCCAAACTTAGAATACTGTCGTTTTTTTCAGCAATATCTTCATACTGAATAATGTCTTCCAGGTTGTCCCTTTTTTTGCTGATGCTCCTGAATTCCCGCAAACGCGGAGACATATTGGCTAAAGTGCTGTCAAAATATAAGCTGGCCGCGCGATAATTGGAGTTATCAAAATTCATATTAGCCAAAATCTCGTAATTGATGGATTTCAGGTACTTATCACTTGAGGGCGCCCTAAGCGATTTGTTGTAATATTTTGTAGCAATTTCAGTAGAATCGAGCCTGCTGTAATATTCCCCAATCTGAAAATAAATTTTATCCAGGAAAGGCCTGTTTTCACGATTTTCTTCAAGTTCTGCCAGCATTTCCCTTAACTGGTAATCATTACCCTGGTTATACTCAAAATTACGCGCTTTCTGGATGTAAGCATTAATCGTATATACGCGAGGCGATTTTCGGTTGAGGGCAATCACCTCATCAAAAGCAGCATTTGCCAGTTGCGGCTCATTTAATTGATTATGAAGCTGCCCCAGTATAAAATAATACCTTCCTTTTTCATTGTTTTTCCCGGTGAATTCCGCAGCGCGTTCCAGCGGCACCATAGCGCTATCGGGGTGGTTCATGTTTATATAAGCCTGTGCCAGCGCTGCATTGGCATCGGCATAATCCTGTTCCTCAAGGTTGAAGTTTTCCAGGATATTCTTTAAATTGTCAATAGCGAGCCGGTTATTATCAAGGCGCATGTTGGTTTTTTCCCTCCATATCTGCGCATGATTAATATTATCGCTGGCAGGATATTTATGCAAAATATAGTTGAAAGCTTCCAGCGCGGGAATAAACCGCTGATCGAAATAACGTGCTTTGCCCAGCAGCAGGTAAGCTTCGTCTATTTGAGGATTTTTTTCCTTGCCTTTAATTAGCATGGAATGCCGCTGAATGGCTTTTACGGCCTTTTCTTCAGCATACCCAAAATTCTGGTTTCTAACACTGTCCGGCAGCGTGATATTTTCATCAATCTGCATGCGTTCCACCGGCAGAATATCCCAGTAATTATCGGCGTAATTGTTATTTAGTTCCTCACGGCCTTTCTCCAGGGCAAGATTGCCATTATAGAGCGTGTTGTATTCGGTAGTCATGGCATGCCAGTTACGGCTAAGAAAAGTGTTCTTCTTGCGCGAACAGCTTAGGCCAAGGCAGGCAATGAAAATAAGGAAAAGTATTCTGGTAAATATCTTCAAAATCAGCGTTTTCTTAATTCCTTGAATAACTGAATAACAGCTATTTTAGTGTGTAAAAATACGCTTCTTTTTAGAAACACAAAGTTTACGGCAACGGGTTTAAATCTTCAGAAGACTTTACCTCAACCTGCTCCCCGGAAAAATACGACTCCAATTCAGCTAAAGTAGCTTCTGAAGTTTGAATATCTTTTACAATTATCCCTTTATCCAACACCACAATTCTCTCGCAAACTTCAGTCACATGAATAAGATCATGGCTTGAAATGAGCACCGTGGTACCGGAAATTTCAGAAAGTTCCTTTAAAATTTTCTTTAGCCTGATTTGAGTGGTGGGGTCCAGGTTGGCAAAAGGCTCATCTAAAATCACCACTTCAGGATTGCCAATAAGCGCGGCAATTATACCTACCTTTTTCTGGTTTCCTTTAGAAAGGTCCCGCAAATACTTTTTGCGCCCTATAATTTCACCATTAAAAAATTCCTCGAACTGTGCGACAAAACTGTCCACATCGGCCTTATTCCGGCCGCGCAATTCCCCCACAAAATAGAAGTATTCTTCAGGAGTAAGATAGCCAATTAAAAAACTTTCATCTATAAAAGAAGCGGTAAATGGTTTCCAGTCTTCACTCTGGCTAACGGTAATTTCATTATTGAAAATATTGCCGGATGTGGGCTGGATCAAATCCAGGAGAAGGCTGAAAAATGTGGTTTTTCCCGCCCCGTTATTTCCCACGAGGCCAAAATTTTGACCGGAAGGGATATCAAGATGTTCAATTTCCAGCACTTTTGTACCGTTATATACTTTGGAAAGATTGGTAGCTGTTATCATATCAATTGAAATTTTATTCGCCGCTTTGTTTAAATCCGCTAATCATCTGGTATTTTCGTTTTTTGTACATCCTGGTTAGAAAATCAAGAATTTTTCCTCTCAGGGAAACTCCAATAATTCCTAAAACGGCCAGCGCGATAAGGGCGGCATCATAACTTATAAACTTATAGAAAATGTAGAAAACCAATACGGGCACTCCAATAAGGGGAATGGCCACTAACCACTGGGTGATTCCCGTGCCCTGGTAATTCATAAACGGGCTTTTATCCAGGTCTATTTTTTTCTTGTTAAAGGAGCCGGCGTATAAAAGCACGGGAATATTTACTCCAATATTGTAAAGCGCGCAAACCATATTCAGCAATAAAATTCTCCAGCCAAAGTAAACGTAGGGAGTAGAAAGAATGGCCAGCACCACCACACTAAAAGTAATTAATCCCGCTTTTGAAGCCAGGTATTGCTTCAGCGGAATGTTTTGTGCCATGATCATGGGATAATAGGCTGCGTCCCAGGCTGGAATAAACTGCCCGAAATTGATCATAAAAACCCCTGTGATAAAGATTCCTACAAAAGCATAGAAAGCCGGCATATTTTCATAAGCATCGTTAGGATAAAAAATAAGGCCGTACAAAAGGAACAAGAAAGAGAGGTAAATGGTGGTTTTTGGCCTTTTGTTTCTCCAGATTAACTTTAAATCCTGCTGAAGAAAAGGTGCTATACTGCCAAATTTCCTGGTCCATACAAAATCATTTGTGTCTGCTGTTTTGGCTTTGCCTTTAAGGCCGGCATCCAGATAAAATTTCTTTTCCAGGTTAAACTGGTTCCATTTATAAAGAAGAACAAGCAGAATTACGGGCACAATTACCAGGTAAGGATGTAAAACCAGGAAATCCAGCATACTTCCAAACCATTGGGTAACACTAAAAATTTCAAAATATTCCAGTGCGGCCAAAGTTATCACCACCAAGGCTATGGGAATTAAAGCCTTCAGGTTATCTGTAAACTTTTTCTTGATAATAAAATTAATATAGTTTACGCACAGGGCAAGAGAATACATAGCCAGCATCCAGGCGATAATTTTTATATTTGGATAGTCTCCTTTAACCATGCAATAAATTCCGAAGGGCAGAATTAAAAACAGGGGGAGAATATTGTAAAATGAATACAGAGATTTTAACAGCACAAAATTCACCACTTTACGCCGCTTTAGGGGAAGTATAAGTAAAGGTTTTATGTCTAAAACGGGGAGAGTTTGCAGGAAAAACCTGTAAAGCAGTTCCAGGCCCAGCCATAATAAAACATAGCTGTTCACCAGCTCCAGCGGATCCCGGTTTGGATACAACTCCTGAATTCCAGGGTATAAAGCAATTCCCATTACAAGGAAAACTGCTGCAAAATAAAGCCCCAGGAAGATAAGCAAAATTCTAATCCCCAGGCTTTTACCAAAACTGGCTGACCTAAAAAACGATTTCCATTCAAGAGATAAAAAAAGCCTAAACATAATTTGGATGGTGTTTATCTACAAGTAGCGAAATTTAGCGATTTGTTACACTTTTAAAACAGTCATACTTTGTATTTTTGCAAACAAATTATTTTTTGATGAGTAAATTTTATCCGCTAAAAGTTAAGGAAGTTATTCGGGAGACTCCCCGTGCGGTTAGTATATCTTTTGAAATCCCGCAGGATTTAAAAGAAGAATTCAGCTTTAAAGCAGGGCAATATATTACCATAAAAGCTTCTGTGAATAATGAAGAGGTAAGAAGAGCCTATTCCCTATGTTCTGCACCTGGAAGTGGGGAGTTTAAAGTAACCGTAAAGGAAGTTGAAGGTGGTAAATTTTCGGTTATTGCCAATAACAAATTAAAAGCCGGGGACGTGCTGGAGGTACATCCGCCGGAAGGAAAATTTGTACTTAACCCTGAAGAAGGACTTAATAATTACGCGGCTTTTGCGGCAGGAAGCGGGATTACCCCCGTGCTCTCTATAATAAAGACGGTTTTAAATGAAGAAGACAAAAGCCGGTTTGTGCTTACCTATGGAAATAAATCTCCTGAAGAAACCATTTTCTTTAAAGAGCTTCTCGAACTTCAGCTAAAATATCCAGACAGGCTTTTTATAGAATTTGTGTACAGCCGCAGCAGGGAAGAAAATGCCCACTTTGGAAGGATTGAAAAAAGCACGGTGAATTATGTACTTAAAAACAGGTTTAAAGAACACTCTTTTAAATCTTATTTTCTGTGCGGGCCTGAAGAAATGATTAACCAGGTTATTAAAATTTTAAATGAAAACGGGGTCTCTGAGGAAAAGGTACATTTTGAACTCTTTTCCAGTAAAGACACAGGGGAGGTTGAAGCAGATCTTGAAGGGCAAACGCAACTTACAGTAATGGTAGATGATGAAGAAACTACTTTCACCATGGAACAGGGAGATACAGTGCTTGATGCCGCGCTGGAAAACGACCTGGATGTGCCCTACTCCTGCCAGGGCGGAATTTGCAGCAGCTGTATTGCAAGAATAACCGAAGGTAGTGCCAAGATGAGAAAAAACCAGATCCTTACAGATGAAGAACTGGAAGAGGGGCTAATTTTAACCTGCCAGGCACAACCCACCAGCCCTACTTTAAAAGTGGATTATGATGATGTTTAAGTGGTGATTGAACAGAATTAATAATCCGTGCTTACATTCGGTTATTATCCAGCACCTCAATAACGCTATTAACAATGTTTGCTGGGGGAATGCTGCGCATGGCATCTTTATAACCTTCAGGAACGGTTTTACCGTAAATGGAGGTAGGGATGAGCGGGTATTTTTCCAAATCTGGCAAAATGGAATTCTCAATTGGTTGATTAAAGGGTACAAAGCCCGCATAAGGATGGGTTAATCCCCATACCGTGATCACCGGTACCTCGTACATAGCGGCCATATGCCCGTTGCCACTGTCCATAGAAAGCATGACATCCAGATTAGAGATAAGCGCGAGCTCTTCTTCAAAAGAAAATTTTCCCGCTACGGAATGAATTTCCGCGAATTTCTTTTCCCATTCCTGTAATTTTGGAAGTTCTGAAGCGCCACCCCCAAAAAGGAAAATCCTGATATTCTGCTTATTTTGAAGACTCTCTAAGACTTCTTCCATTAAATCTGAAGGATAACTTTTAGAAGCATGCTGGGCAAAAGGGGCTATTCCCAGCCATTTAATATCATGTGCACCGGTAAAAGATTTTACTTCAGCAGAAAGAGGAAGGGATTGTTTAAAATGATGTTCTTCAAGGTTAACGGGATACCCCAGGGCTTCAAAAACATCGGCATAGCGCTGGTGGGTAGATTTAAGAGGTCTAAATATTTTATTTTCCGCACGTGTAAGCGCCTTTTTTTCGCTTCGGCCTTTATCGATTTGTTTTACAGGGATCCCAAAAAGATAAAAAACAGAATTCAGCACATTGCTTCGCAGCACATCATGAAGATCTGCCACCAGATCTATTTCCTCATCCCTTAGTTCCTTTGCAAGCCTGCCCAAACCAATAATCCCGCTATGCACGCCATTTACATCGGCTTCATAAACCAAAACATTAGGAATACCGGCAAACATTGGCGCAAAGAACGCCCGGGTTAAAACGGTAATTTTGAGACCGGGATAAGCAGATGTTAAAACGCGAATAACAGGCACCACCATGGCAACATCTCCCATAGCAGACAGGCGTATCACCAAAATGTGCGGTAATTTCTCCCCGGCGGCGGATTCTTTCCCCGAAAAAGATGCTCCTTTTTTTGCTGAACCCCGCTTCATATCCTTCTGCTTTTAGCTTACTTCTTCCTTAATACGGGATTTAGCTCTTCATCATTATACATCTTCATTTGCCTGTACACCTTCATGTATTTATCACCGTTGGCAATATCTTCCAACAATTGATTTATTGCTGAAGAAAGATCTACCCGCTGCTCCAATAAAACATCCAGTTTGCTCCTGCACTTCATCATATGTTCCTGGGTGGCGTCTTTGCGGTTGGCCTCTTCGTGCATATGATAAATCTTTAGTGCCAAAATAGAAAGTCGGTCTATGGCCCAGGCAGGACTCTCAGAATTTATGGTAGCATTCTCCTTTGGTTTTACGTCCTTGAAAGTTTCCAGGAAATAACTGTCAATATATTCCACGGTATCTGTACGGTCCTGGTTAGAAGCATCAATTTTTCGCTTTAACTCCAGGGCATCGGCAGGATCTATATTGGTATCGCGAATAATATCTTCATAATGCCATTGTACCGTATCTATCCAACATTTTCGGTAAAGAAGGTGCTCAATTAACTCTTTATTTCTGCTATAAGGATTATCAAAAGGCTGCTCTACAGTATCTTTTTCATGATATTTTTCAATCACTTTCTGAAATATCTTATTGGCTTTATCTGAAAACATTCTAATTCTTAATCTTGTTATTGTACATTGAAGTTTAAAACGCAAAGGTATTATAATTTAACGTAGCTTAAGTTGAAGCACGCTCCGAAACAGAGTTTTTCAGGAGAAAATTTTATAAAAACAGGGGCACTGCGAAAGGCATTAAAATAAGCAGAATAAGCAGTACTTCCTTAAATATCCTGTCTTTTTTGCCATCAAAATAATTGGAGGCGATAATGCTTAAAGGAACAAAAAAGAAAATGAATTCACTGCCATTTTTTTGATGGGAAAGCAAGGCGACGCAAAGCGCTACGGCAAGGCTAAAAAGCACGAGGTTTAAAACCGGGCGGCGGGTAACACTGGCTTTTTGAATCACAGAAAAATAAGAAATAAGGGTCCAGAGCAACAAGGCGAGAATCACACTAAGGGGTGCCAGCAGTCTTAATTGCTGATAACTATCAAAATCCAGGTTTACCGGCTGGTACCATTGGGCAAGAGTATATACATTATCGTACACCAGCAGGTGAAAGCATTCTGTGAGCAAAACCACCCCCAGGATAGCTACGAGTGGAATAAGCAGGTTTTTTAAGTAAGAAGCATAAAAAACAATTCCAACAAACACTACTGATAGAAACAGAATAGACCAGAAATAATATAAGGAGGCGATACAAATCCAAAACGTGGCGTCAAAGATCTTTTGTTGAACCACTTTTCGGGATTTAAGGCTAATGATTCTTCTAAAGGCCAGCAGGATGAAAAAATTAGCCAGAATAGCCTGTTCATTTTTCAGCAGGGCAAAAAAAGAACTGCTAAAAATAGCAAAAAGAAGTATTTTATAGGCACTTCTTTTGGTGAGTTCGTTCTTTTTGGCAATAAAGTTAAGCACCAGCACACTCAGGATAAAACAAAGCAAAACTCCAAGTTTTTCCAGGAACGGCAACAAGGCAAAACTTAAAATCCATTCGTTAGAATTGGCAAATACAAAAAACGACGCCATAAAAAGCACTACTGCTATAATATTTACGGGAGTTGATTTACCAAAAAAGCTTGTTAGCATGGCTGTTTTTTATATTTTTGTAATATTAACTAATACCAGGTTAAAAATGATGCGAGATTTATTTGAAGGGATTGAATGGCTTTTTGAAGAAGTTCTTTTTATCCCTCTTGATGCTTTACGTGAATTGCAAATGGATTCATGGTGGTTGGCCAATGCTCTAAACTTTATCTTTTTACTAATTGGAATTGCAGCGTTTGGGTACTGGCTGGGGCAGCTTAAAAAATTTCAGGACAGGGATGAAGAAGAGAAAAAATCTTCTAAACATTCTCCATATTTAGGATAGGTCAAATCCCAAATCCTTTCTATAGTACATCTTATCAAACTGTAGGTTTTCTACATTTTGATAAGATTTTTTTAGTGCCTTTTTGTAATCTTCCGCCAGGGAGGTAATAGCGATTACCCGCCCTCCACTGGTAAGAAGTTTGCCATTTTCGATTTTTGTGCCGGCATGGAACACCAGGGAATCCTCCACTTTTTCTATCCCGGTTATTTCTTTTCCCTTTTCGTAATTTTCAGGATATCCGCCAGATACCAGCATGACCGTAGCCGCCGCCCGTTCATCAATTTCAAGGTTTACCTCATCTAATTTTGAATGATAAGTTTTCTCCAGCACCTCAACCAGGTCCGTTTTTATTCTTGGCAGTACCACTTCAGTCTCAGGGTCTCCCATCCTCACATTATATTCAATTACATAAGGTTCATTTTTAACTTTAATAAGCCCAATAAAAATAAACCCCTTATAATCTATATTTTCTTCCTTAAGCCCGCCCACAGTTGGTTTCACAATGCGCTCCTCCACCTTCTGCATAAATTCCTCGTCTGCAAACGGAACCGGAGAAATGGCGCCCATTCCGCCCGTATTTAAACCGGTATCTCCTTCACCTATGCGCTTATAATCTTTGGCCGTAGGCAGTATTTTATAGTTTTTGCCATCGGTTAAAACAAATACACTCAATTCTATCCCGTCAAGAAATTCTTCTATTACTACTTTTTTGCTTGCCGCGCCAAATTTTTCCCCCGCAAGCATTGTTTCCAGCTCTGCTTTGGCTTCATCCAGATCATTTAAAATAAGTACCCCCTTTCCTGCGGCAAGCCCGTCTGCTTTTAATACATAAGGAGATTTTAATTTCTCAAGGAAATTTTTGCCGGCTTCAAGGCTTGCTTCAGTAAAACTTTCATAGGCAGCTGTGGGAATATTGTACATCAGCATAAATTCCTTTGCACGTTCCTTGCTGCCTTCCAGCAAAGCACCACGCTTTGAAGGCCCGATTAATTGTACATGTTTAAGCTGTTCATCATGCATGAAAAAATCGGCTATTCCTTCAACTAAAGGATCTTCCGGCCCCACCACCATCATTGCTATGTCTTTCTCCAGAACAAATTTTTTAATCGCTTCAAAATCGGTAACTTTAAGAGCAACATTTTCAGCAATTTTTCCGGTGCCCGCATTGCCCGGAGCAACAAATAATTTATCGCATTTAGGGCTTTTTGAAATCATATGGGCAAAAGTGTGTTCACGACCGCCGGCACCAAGAATTAAAATTTTCATCTGGAGGAATTTTAGTTATGGAGTCAAAAATAATTGTTTGTAAATTGAAGCACCAATAATTTCACTAAAAAAAGAAATTTATCATTTGGAATGGTTCCGGCTTTCTTTGCAGCTTAATAATTTCCCCATTACCCGGGCCGAAACTTTATTGCGCCAGATCCAGGAAATTCCTGAAAAGGAATATGAGGAATTTCTGGAAGGCCAGCGCGATGCCATTTTAAAATTTCATTTAGAGCACAATGCCTTTTACAGGCAGTTTTGTAAGGCTGAAGATTGCCGGAAGTGGAATGATGTGCCGGTTATGACAAAATCCCACCTCCAGCAGCCACTACAAAAACGCTTAAGCAAGGGCTACAACACCCGCAAAAGAACCTATGTAGGCAAAACCTCGGGGAGCAGCGGCCATCCTTTTATCTTCGCCAAAGACCGACTTGCCCACGCGCTTAGCTGGGCAAATTTTAACGATCGTTACCATTGGCATGGCATTAACCTGAATAAATCTCTACAGGCAAGATTTTATGGTATCCCGTTAGATTTCTACGGAAACCTGCAGGAACGGGTAAAAGACAGGATTAGCCTAAGGAGAAGATTCAATATTTTTGACCTCAGCGACAGGAAAATGGAAAATTTCTTAAAGCGGTTTAAGCGTTCCCCTTTTGAATACTTAAACGGTTACACCAGTGCTATCCTGATGTTTGCCAAATTTCTGCGGAATAAAAATGTGGTGCTGAAAGATGTTTGCCCTACTTTGAAAATTTGTATTGTTACTTCTGAAAGGCTCTTTGAAAACGACAAAATTCTTATGGAAGAAGCGCTTGGGGTGCCCGTTGTAAACGAATACGGCGCCAGCGAGGTTGGACTTATTGCTTTTGAAAATGCCGGTAACGAATGGATCGTGAATTCTGAAGACCTCTATGTGGAAATCCTGGATGAAGAAAACAATATTCTGCCAGCAGGCAGGGAAGGCCGCGTGGTGGTAACTTCACTTTACAATAAAGCACATCCAATGATACGTTATGATATTGGTGATACCGGGGCTTTTTCTGAAGAAGGAACATTAAAACGGCCAAAACTGCAAAAGCTAATAGGGCGCACCAATGATATTGCACACTTAGCCGATGGAAAAGTAGTGCCTGGCTTAACCTTTTACTATGTCACCAAAACCATTATAGCCGATACCGGAAGTATAAAGGAATTCGTGATTACCCAAACCGCCCTGGATGCTTTTAAGATTGAATATGTAAGCGATAAGGCGTTTAATGAAGAGCAGGTGCAAAAAATACTGGCTGCAATAGAAAAATATGTGGGCAAAAACCTGAAAGTAAATTTTGAAAGAAAAGCGATCCTGAAACGCAGTAAAAGCGGGAAACTTAAACAATTTACCTCTCTTATTTAACCTGTTTGATTTGCCTCTTTTTGATAATTATTTGTTCCCGTAGAAATATCAACATACACTTAAGGCTCTTCCAGAAGCTTAAATCAAGAAATTTATAATAGATATTGAAGTTGTAGGTAAGCATTTCCAGCTTATTGCCGGAGACACTGTTTCTTCTTACCCTGTAAAAAGCGAGGGATTCCAGCATGCCCTTTGCTATGCCGGCTTTTTTTACAGCACTTAGCCATAATGCCCAGTCTTGTCTTTTGCGGATCTGCGGGGCATAAATTTTTCCAATTTTGGCAGCCTTATAGATTCCCGTAAGGTTTCCCACATAATTTGCCTTTAGAAGCTTTTGGTAGGTGAGAAATGGCAGTGCCTGTACCACTTCATGCTTTTTCTGCCCATTCTCGTAAATAAGCTCATAGCTGGTAAAACATACTGCAACATCATTGCTTATCATAAATTCCAGCTGTTTTTCCAGCTTTTCAGGCTTCCAAAGGTCATCTGCATCCAGAAATGCGATAAAATCCCCTTCAGCGGCTTTAATGCCTTTATTACGGCTATAGCCGGCTCCCCTATTGGTGCTATTCCTGAAAATTTTAATCCTGGAATCTTCCCGCGCCTGTTTTTTAATATTGGCAACGGTAAAATCTTTAGAATTATCGTCAATTATTAGCAGTTCCCAGTTGGTATAGGTTTGCTTCTGAACAGAGGCAATGGCTTTCATGATAAATTGGGCTGCATTGTAGGCGGGCATAATAATGGAAACCAAAGCAGATTGCTTCATAAAATAATTTATCCTTATGTGCGAAAAAAGGCGTTATTCTTTAGCTGAAACTGCAGAAAAATAAAGGCCTTGCAGGCTTTTTTTCCAATGCGGCACTTCAAAATTTAAATTCTCTTTTACTTTCTTTTTACTTAATACACTATATCCTGGTCGTTTTGCCACAGTTCTGTATTCATTGCTTTTTTCGAGTTCCACGGTTTTAGAATTTCCTGAAATTTTTAAAATTTCTTCCGCAAAATCATACCACGTAGCTTGGCCTTCATTGCTGAAGTGATAAAGGCCAACCTCATCATTTTCTGAAGCAATAAGTTGTAGCACCAGCCGGGCCAGATCGTTGGCATTGGTTGGAGTTCCTATTTGGGCGGTAGTGATCTTAAGCTGTGCCCCTTCTTCAGCCTTTTTCAAGATAGTCCTGAAAAAATTGTGTCCGAATTCAGAATACAACCAGGAAGTCCGGAAGATAAAATATTTATCGGCCAACTTCTTTATATTTTCTTCTCCCTTTAACTTGGAAGCCCCATAAACATTAATGGGATTTGTCTTATCTCCTTCAGAATAAGGAATTTTAGCCTCTCCATTGAACACATAATCTGTAGAAAAATGAAAGAGCATGGTATTAGAAGAATGGCAAACTTCAGCTAGATTTTTAACCGCTTCGGCATTAATTGCAAAAGCTTTCTCTTCTTCAGATTCTGCTTTTTCAACATTGGTGTAAGCCGCGCAATTAATACAGTAATCAAAATGCTTTGCCCCAAAAAGCTGGCTTACCTCACATTTTTTTCTGATATCTAATTCAGAAGAAGAAGTAAAAAGAAAATCAAATTCAGGATAATGGGAGGAAAGTTTTTCAAAACATTTCCCCAACTGGCCTGAAGCCCCGGTGATTAAAATTGTTTTCATTCAAAAAGTTTTTTGAAGGTTGGCTGCTGTAAATCTTTATCTGAAATAATCATTTTCTCTTCAGGAAACTGCCAGTCAATAGCCAAATCTGGATCGTTATAAATAATCCCCCCTTCTGCCCCGGGAGTATAGTACCGGTCACACTTGTATGCAAATACAGAAATATCTGAAAGGGTGATGAAGCCATGACCAAAACCTTTGGGGATGTAAAGCTGAAGTAAATTCTCATCATCCAGCACCACTTTGTAAACCTTCTTAAAGGTAGGTGACCCGGGACGTAAATCTACCACCACATCCAGCACTTTGCCGTGGATCACTCGCACCAGCTTTGCCTGCGCAAATTCTCCTGTTTGAAAATGCAGCCCGCGCAACACCCCATAACGGGACACCGATTGATTGTCCTGTACAAATTCATCTCTAATGCCGATGGCTTCTTCAAAAACTTTTCTATTGTAGCTCTCCAGGAAAATACCCCGTTTATCTTTAAAAACAGAAGGTTTTAAGAGGTAGCAATCTTTTAGAGGAGTTTCTTCTACCTGCATAGGTAATTATGAATTAAAGATTTGTTCCAGAATTTTCTCTGTAATGAGGTAAGTGGGTTTTACGCCGGTGGTGCCAAGCCCTCCTGACGCCAGCGTGCTGCCGGTTTCCAGGGGATTATCTGAGGCATAATAGGCGTACCTTACCTTCACGTCTTCGTCTATATTGCCCCGCAATTTAGCTGCTGCCTGGATCGCCTTCTGGTAATGGGCACCTTCCATTTCAAGGCCGCTCACATTCCATGTGGAATCATGGAAAAATCTAAGGATATCCTTATTTTGAAGGGATGTCCCCAGGACCGTAATCATACTCCCCTCTACCACACTTATTCCGTGGCCTTCCAGGGATTTCTTGGTAAGTTCATTTTTGAAGGGATAATTATCTGCTGTGCCTTCAAACAGATGGGCAGTGGGAATCATAATATCGCCTTTGGCGCCTTCCAGAATTCCCGCTTTTCCCATAATAGAGATAGATTTCACATTCATGTGAATCTCATTTTCTTCAAAATTGTAAGGCTTTAAGAGCTCATCCATGGTTTCATAAGCCTGTTCCCCAAAGGCATAATCCATCACCAGGATCACAGGTTTTTCCTCTTCGGCTTTTTCAGCAAAATTTTCTATCCGGAATCCTTCTTCCATTTTGGCAGTATCAAACACCTGCACATCTATGTTGGTACCGCTTTCATCTTCAATAAATTTCATGCCTTTGCCCAGTGCCACTTTGGTTACTTTATTCCGTAAAGCACCGTTCCCGCTGTCACTCAACTCTTCGTAAATACCCAATGCCGATTTCTTTTTTAATTCAGCCTTAAGGGCAATTGGAGTATAAAGGGTGTTCATCACACTATGCATGTTGGCGCTAATAATGTGGATGGGCCTGTGCGTAAGGTTTTCGCTAAGCAAATATTCCTTTATCTTATCTGCCCAAATTTCTCCGTGAATATGTTGCCCTAGGCGTTCCCGAAGCACCTGGCTAAAGGTGATAATGCGCTTATTGTTCTCAACTATTTCAGAAATGGCAAGTTTCCCCAACCAATAGATAAGGCTTAAGAAACGCTCTTGGTTCTCAGGAATGGCAAATTTTGGATAAATGCCGGTCACCTCATTAAAGGTTCTTCCAAGGATATTTGCTGTATGGGTTAAAGCCACTTCCCGTTCTGCCTGGGTGAGTTCCTCTGTTTGCAATACAGCCTTTTCCAGTTTTTGCCAGTCCCGTGTAACATTTCCTTCTTCATCTATCACCACCCGGCGCATGATCTTATGAGATTCGATAAAAAGAAAGGTAAGGTGGGTTAAAATATCATAAATTTCAGACCGGCCCCGGGTAATTTCAATGTTCATCTGCTCCTCATCTATGCGGTAACAGTTCCTGCGCCTTTTTGGAGGAATAATTGGTTTAAAATGCGAATTCCCGTAACCTTCATCACTGGTAAGGTTTATATACCGGCATTCTTCAATGCCTTTGGGAAGGCGGTCTATCACGTATAAAAGTCCGTTTAATTCTGCTTTATCATCGGCAACAGAACCATAAATTTCGGGGCGTAAAATGAGCAGGGCTTCTCTTAGTGTCTCTCCGGAAACCCCCATAGGTTTGTAAAAGCCGCGGTTAAAAAGATGGCGCATGGTAATATACATGCGCTCAATGGCACTGGAACTTTCCTGCGCACGGGTGCGGCCCTGTATTTTTAAATTAGACATATAAAAGATTAATTTTCAATCAATTTTTGAAGTTTATCCGCAATTATCCTGTCGTTAGACAAGCGCGGAAGTTTGTTCTGGCCGCCAAGTTTACCTTCAGATTTCATGTAATGCTGAAATTTTTGATTCGGCACTTTTGTTATTTTCAAAGGTTGAAGAATTTTTCCTTCAATCAAATCAAAATAATAAGAATTTTGTTTTTGCATGGCTTTATCGAGAATTGAAATAAACTGCTCCATATCCTGCGGTTCTTTTTCAAATTCTACAAACCATTCATGGTAAGGCAGTTCCCCGCCTTCAGGATTAATTTGCGGGGCCACGGTAAATTCGTTAATACGTGTACCGGTATCGCTAAGCGCCTGATGCATAGCTTCTTCCACTTCTTTTGCGATTACGTGCTCACCAAATGCTGAAATATAATGCTTAATTCTTCCCGTAACAATGATGCGGTACGGCCTTACCGAGGTAAACTGTACGGTGTCCCCAACATTATAAGCCCATAAGCCTGCCGTAGTAGAAATGATCATTACATAATTAACGCCTGTGCGGACATCTGCAATAGTAAGTCTGGCAGGGTCTTCATCAAAAAACTCATCGGCTTTTACAAATTCATAAAAGATGCCGGAATCCAGCTGAAGCAACATGCCTTTTTCTTTCTGTTTATCCTGAAATGCAAAAAACCCTTCAGAAGCGGGAAAGAGTTCAATACTGTCCACCTTCCTGCCAATTAGGTTCTCAAAGCTGCCCCTGTAAGGTTCAAAATTTACCCCTCCGTAAATAAAAAGATTAAAATCTGGAAAAAGCTCCCCTACTTTTTTGCCTGTTTTTTTCTGCAAACGTTCAAAATACATTTGCACCCAGGAAGGTATCCCGCTAATTACCGTCATATTTTCTTCACGTGTTTCTTCTATGATGGCATCTACTTTTTTTTCCCAGTCTTCAATACAATTGGTTTCCCAGCTTGGCAGGCGGTTTTTTTGAAGATATGCCGGAACAAAATGTGCCGCTATGCCGGAAAGCCGCCCCAGTTTAACTCCTTTTTTCTCCTCCAGTTGAGGGCTTCCCTGGAGAAATATCATTTTTCCGTCCACAAAAGAAGCATTACCCGTTTCGGCAATGTAACACAAAATTGCGTTGCGGGCAGCCTCAATATGGGTAGGCATGGAATCTTTGGTAATAGGAATATATTTTGCACCGCTGGTAGTACCGCTGGTTTTGGCATAATAAAGAGGCCTTCCCGGCCAGAGGATACTTTCTTCTCCCGCCAGCATTCTTTCTATATAGGGTTTTAGTTCCTCATAGTCGCGAATGGGAACATTATCTGCAAACTCGCTATAAGTGGCAATACGAGGAAAATTATGATCTTTTCCAAAAGCCGTAAATTTTCCTTTGGCAATGATCTGCTGAAAGACCTTCATTTGAGTTTCTTCAGGATGGGAAGACCAGCGCCTTATTTTATGCTGAATTTGTTTTGCAAAAAGTTTTGCTCCCAGAGATTTTAAAGACATAATTATTTGAAATCTATATATTCTGTAGGATCCACAGGGGTTCCTTCATTCCAAAGTTCAAAATGCAGGTGAGGCCCGGTACTATACTCCCCGGTGGAACCGGCTGTTGCTATTACCTCCCCTGCCCTAACGATATCTCCCTGCTCTTTGGTAAGGGAAGCATTGTGTTTATATACCGATAGCAAATCATAACCATGCTTAATAATAATAACATACCCAGTCTCCGCCGTCCATTCCGAAAAAATAACCCTCCCATCTGCAACAGCTTTCACCGGGGATTTTCTGGCTACTACTATATCCACAGCAAAATGCCTGTCTTTAGGGTCAAATCCTTCTGAAATGGATCCTTTTACAGGAGCAATTAGCGAAAAATTGATATTTTCAGTAGCACTGGGCAAAATGTTATATTTATCTTCCTGGGCCACTTCCTCCCTTAAAAGCGAATCTGCTTTGGAAGGGCTTACTTCCTCATAATCTTCTTCATATTCTGAAGGTGGCAGCAGGGAATCTCTGTTTAAATTATCTGTATCAAGGTCTCCTGTTAAAACGCCTTTTATCGATCCCAAATACTGGTTATTTAACTTAATAACGTTTTGAAGGGAATCTGAAGTGTAAGCCAGGTTTGCCGCCCTTTCCTTAAGTTCTGCGGAAGAGTACCCCGGAATATATTCTTTTAAAGGAGTAAAGGCAATGATATAAGTAGTAGCCGCAATTAGCAGAATGGCACTAAGGGTAACAATTACAAAAACATTTAATTTATTTAACCGGAAAGAAAGCCGTTCCTCAAAGGTATCTTCATTGAGGATTACCAGCCTGTATTTATGCAATAGCTTTTTAGCGAATTTCCTGTTCTTCTTTTCTCCCATTATTTAAAATAATAATACAAAGATAGGGTAAAATTTAAGGCTTCATCAAAGAAGCCTTTCCTGCCGGTAAAACTCCAAGTGATTTCCTGTTTACCTGTTGTAATTGTTTCAGTTTCACCCTAAAGAACCCTTCCTGCAAGTTAAAATTATACAATTTTGTTTCTTCTTAACGCTTAGATTGCTTTATTCTTGTTAAGTTTGTAACATTAAAATATATAAACATGACTGCATTCATATTACCATTAGTAATAGGAGCACCACAAATTATATTAATTGTAATTGTGATCTTGCTCTTATTTGGAGGACGAAAAATTCCAGAATTGATGAGAGGACTGGGAAGTGGAATAAAAGAATTTAAAGATGCTTCCAAAGATGAGGACGAGCCACACAGAGCTTCTGAAGCTAACAAAGTCCCTGAAGACCGTAAGTAAAATTTTTAATTATAAGATACTCAAAACCCAGGCTTTGCAGCCTGGGTTTTTTATTTTTAGTTAATTTTCGCAGACTGCAGAATGGCGTCAAGCTCAAACATATTGTCCCGCTTAGACATTGATGGATAAAAGAGAAAGCCTTCCAGTATTACATAACGGTTATTTTCTTCATCCCTAACTGCATAGTTTACAAAAGGGCCGGCCATAAAAGCATTTTTTACATCCCAGGTGCCACGGGTTTCATAGGCAAAATGCCCGTCTATTTCTGTTTCAAAAAGATAAGGTGCATAGGCTTCTTCCGTTTGCATGTAACTACCTTCCACTGGGCCGGGAATATATTTTTCTCCAATAGAATCCCGCATTTTGATAATATTCCCAATTACATTGGTATCTTTTTCTATTGTAGAAAGCGGCACTTCATAAACGAGAATTTCCATAAGACCTTTTGGAATTTCTTTTCTTATCCAAATAAAATCATCTTCCTCCATGGCATAACGATATGCCGAAGGAAACTTCATGGATACCTCTAATTTTTCCTCCAGTTTCTCATCATTTTTCAATGACTTTCCAATTCTTCTCTGTTTTTCCTTAAGCTCTGTATTTTTAAGGATTTTAATAATACTATCTGAATTTGCACGTACCACCTCCTTTATTTCCTCATTATTCTCACCGCGAACTACCACCCCGGTTTGGGGCTTGGCATATTCCTCTTTAATTACCTGAAATTCTTTTTGTTTTCCTTTTTCAACTAAAAAGAAAAGGCGGTTTTTACGAACAAATCCTGAAAACGTCTGGGGAGGAATCTGGCTTAGCGAAAATAAAGGCTCGTCCTGGGGGAGACCATCCACAGGAGCGGCCAGCTCATCTCTTACCACTTCTCCTACTTCGCCTTCCCATAAGCTGTTGTCCATTACCACCGTTACCTGGTTGATATTCCCTGAAGAATCGGCTAATACCCTCACATTCTCTTTAGAATCGTTTTTACAGGAAAAAAGAAAGATGAAGCTAAAAAGAAGAATTAAATTGCTTTTCATTTTATTGGTTTTGGTTTAGAATCTATCCCTTAGAAACCTTAAGTTTCATACCGGGCCGAAGGTTGTTAGCACTCACTTCATTCCAAACCCTCAAATTCTGTACCGTAACTCCTGGAAACTTTTTTGAGATGCTCCAAAGGGAATCTCCATTTTTTACCGTGTAGGTCTTGGGATTATTTTCATTAGAATTTGTTTTACTGGTTGGACTGGCATTTGCCACTGCGGGCCTTCTTGGATAAACCGTAAGATACTGCCCAATTCTAAGATTGTTGCTCCTTAAGTTATTCCATCTTTTAAGCTCACTTATGCCCACTCCATATTTCTCTGCAATCCTGCCAAGATAATCCCCGCTGCGTACCCTGTATCTTACCTTGTCTTCTGCTTCCACGTATTTAGGAAGTTCCTGTTTTTTTTCGGCAAGTTCTTTTTCCACGAATTGATAAATGGCTGCTTCATTAGCTACAAAAACTCCGGTGGCGGGCCTGGGAAGCCTTAATGTATAATTTTCACCTTTTACAAAAGGAATAATATTTAATTTATAGCTGGGATTTAAAAACTGAAGCATCTCCTTATCTGTTCCTGTGATTCTGGAAATATGATCAAAATCCAGCATATCTTTAACTCTAATGGTATCGGTCTCAAAATAAGCCACCTCCGGACGGTTAGGCTGAAAATTATGCTCCTTTGCATATTCAAAAATATAAAGCGTGGCCAGGAATGCCGGTACATAACCAGCCGTTTCCCGAGGCAAATATCTTCTTAAATCCCAGTAATCCACAGATCCGCCGCTTCTTCTTATTGCTTTGGAAACATTTCCAGGGCCCGAATTGTATGAAGCCAGCACCAGATCCCAGTCTCCAAAAGTTTTATAGAGTGCGGCCAGGTACTTTGCGGCTGCCTCTGTAGATTTAACAGGATCCATACGCTCATCTACATAAGAGCTTACATTTAGATCATGCATTTTCCCGGTGGCAAACATAAATTGCCATAGACCCGTTGCGCCCACGCGGGAACGGGCTCTGGGGTTAAGAGCAGATTCCACAATGGCCAGGTATTTAATTTCCAGCGGAATATCATATTTGTCCAGTTCCTGCTCAAAAAGCGGAAAATAATAATCGCTTAAAGCCATTAAACGTTCCATGGCTTTTTTGTTTCGCTTAAGATAGGATTTTATAACACTCTCAAGAATAGGATTATATTCTATATTAAAAGGGGTACGGGAATTAAGGTCTTTAAGCCTGGCTTTTAGCGTATCTGTAGGTAAATCATTATATACTACTTCTGAATAATCCTGCTCCAGGATTCCCTGGTGAATGGTTTCAAAAAGATCGGAATTTAGCAATTCAGATTTCCATACAGAATCTATAGCTTTTGCGCGGGGCAAATCCTTTAAGGCTACAACTGAAGAATCCCTAACTACGGCCGAGATAGGGATTCTGTTTTTATATTCGGGGTCAGGCTCAGCCAGTTCTATTTCAGTATCGCTTGATTTCTGAAATATCTGCACCCTGAAATTGGCCTTCTCCACCTGCTTCTTAGCGTTTTTTTCCTGAGCAAATCCGGAAAATGCCAAAAGAGAAAAGACCACTAGAATTCCCCTTCTTATCATAGTTTAATATTAAATGTTGATCTAAATCAACGCAAAATTCATTCCTTTATTTTCCAATAGCCTCAATACCGGGAAGGGATTTTCCTTCCAGCATCTCCAACATGGCACCACCACCAGTAGAAACGTAGCTTACTTTATCTTCCAGCCCAAATTTTTTCACCGCAGCCACAGAATCTCCGCCGCCTACCAGTGAAAATGCTCCTTTAGCTGTGGCATCTGCAATAGCTTTACCTATCTCGATAGTTCCATTTGCAAAAGTATCCATTTCAAAAACTCCAAGCGGGCCATTCCAAAGGATAATTTTAGATTCTGAAATTACCTTGGAGAAATTACGAAGGGTTTCCGGCCCTACATCTAATCCCATCCATCCGGCAGGAATTTGATCTACTTTTTCAATTTGGGTACTTGCCTGTTCAGAAAAACTATCGGCAATTACTGAATCTACCGGTAAATGTATTTGTACTCCTTTTTGTTTGGCTTTTTCTAAAATCTCAAGAGCAAGTTTTTGCTTGTCTTCCTCTACAAGGGAGGCTCCAATATTTCCTCCCTGTGCTTTAATGAAAGTGTAGGTCATCCCGCCACCAATGATTAAATGGTCTATTTTGTCCAGGATATTTTCGATAACAGTAATTTTTGAGGACACCTTAGCACCACCAAGCACTGCGGTTACAGGCTTTTCTTTACTGTGCAGCACTTTATCCAGGCTCTTAATTTCCTTGGCAAGCAGATATCCAAAACATTTTTCCTTAAAATATTTTGCAACTATGGTCGTAGAGGCATGCGCACGGTGAGCCGTACCAAAAGCATCATTAACATAAATATCTCCAAGATGGGCAAGCTTTTTGGCAAAATCCTTATTTCCCTCCTGCTCTTCTTCATGGAAACGCAGGTTTTCCAATAGCAGGATTTCTCCTGGTTTGAGCTCATCTGCAGCTTTTTTCACATCAGGACCCACGCAATCTTCAATGAATTTTGGCTCCACTCCAATAATTTCTGTAACCTTTGATATAATATTTCGAAGAGAGAATTTTTCTTCATTTCCTTTAGGCCTTCCCAGGTGTGACATTAACACGACACTTCCACCATCTTCAAGAATTTTTTGAATTGTGGGTTTTGCAGCTTCAATCCTGGTAGCATCTGTAACTTCAAGATCTTCATTAAGGGGAACATTAAAATCTACCCTTATCAATGCCTGCTTATCTTTAAAATTGTAATCGTCTAATGTTTTCATTAAAAATGTTTTTTCGACCCAAAGCTAATTAATACTGTTAAAGGCCGGTTGGTTAATGGTCCTTAGAGGACGGGTTCTTTACAAATATAATTTTTTCCTGAGATATAAAAGTGCATATAAATTATATATTTGCTCATGCTTTTTTCAGATATCATAGGATTACCGCATCTTAAAAATCACCTTACCACCACCGCTAACAGGAACAGGATTCCGCATGCGCAATTATTTGTGGGCAAAAGTGGCAGCGGTACTTTACCTATGGCCATTGCATACGCACGATATATCCTTTGCAAGAATTTAAATGCTGAAGATGAGCGCGGGAACGCCTCCTGTAACCTTAAATTTGCTAGTCTCTCTCATCCGGACTTGCATTTTGCATTTCCTGTGGCTACCAATGATAAAATAAAAAGCCATCCGGTTTCTTCTAATTTTTTAGTTGAATGGAGAAAATTTGTACTTTCAAATCCTTACGGGGATTTACTGGATTGGTACCAGGAAATTGGAATAGAAAAGAAACAGGGGCAGATTGGAGTGGATGAAGCGCAGGATATTGTAAAATCCCTTTCCTTAAAATCTTATGAAGGAGGCTTTAAAGTAATGCTGATATGGATGGCCGAAAAACTAAATACTGCGGCTGCCAACAAACTGCTGAAGCTTATAGAAGAACCGCCTACAAAGACGCTGTTTATTTTAATAACTGAAGATGAGGAGCAAATTATCCAAACCATCCGGTCCCGCTGCCAGACCTTACACTTTCCGCCACTGGCAGAAGCCGATATTGCTGAAGGTCTTGTAAAAGATGAAAATTGTGACAGGAATGAAGCTCTGCAGCTTGCACACCAGGCCAATGGAAGCTATACCAATGCCCTGCATCTTTTACAAAAAAGTTCTGGCGATGAACAATTTGAGCAATGGTTTATACAATGGGTAAGAACCGCTTTTAAAGCCAAAGGTAATAAAGCCACCGTTTTGGAACTGATTTCCTGGAGCGAGGAAGTTGCCGGAATGGGCAGGGAAATGCAAAAAAGTTTCCTTCAGTATTGTATGGATTTTTTCAGGCAGGCTTTAATGATGAATTATAAAGCTGATAACCTGGTCTATCTTTCCCCCAATACTTCAGGTTTTAAACTGGAAAAATTTGCACCGTTCATTCATGGAGGAAATATTATGCAAATTACCGGCGCACTTGAAGAAGCAATTTATCACATTGAAAGAAACGGGAATGCGAAAATTATCTTTACAGATCTTTCCATTAAACTCACCAGGTTTCTACACAAAAAAGCGGCTTAATCTATGGAGAATCTCACCTTATATCCTACAGAAATTCTTATACTTTTGTTCATCCTGATAACTTTTCTCCAATCGGGATTAGACAAAGCTACAGACTGGAATGGTAACAATGAATGGTTAAAAGGCCATTTTTCAAAAACCTTCTTATCAGGTATGGTTCCTTTTATGGTTGCGGTAATTTTAATTCTTGAAGTAGCTACAGGATTACTTGCCGCCGTAAGCATTATAAATATACTTGTTTCTGGCAATTCCCGCTTAGCATTGTATACCTGCATTCTTGCAGCCATTGTACTGCTTATGCTCCTTTTTGGACAAAGAGTGGCTAAGGATTATGCCGGGGCATTTACCATCACAGGATATTTTATGGTGGTTATCTTTGGGGTTTTTCTGTTGTCATAAATCCATTATCCCGTAGCGCTAAACCCAGCTTTATTAAGCCAGCCTGTGCAGGAAGAATAAAGATACCAGGAAAATAAAAAACAACACCACCACCAGGTTATCATATCTGGTATCCTTTCTTGGATATTTTAAATTAGGTTTTCTTCTTTTTCTTTCTACATGGTGATTTTTGTATGTGCTCATCTCCTTTAATGTTTAGTTCAATTATTACATCTTTGATACTTTTCATGAGCATTTTTTATTAATGTAGCAATAAAATTGCTTTAACACAAATTTATGAACATAAAAAAAGGCTACCATAATGGCAGCCTTATCTTTCTAAAAATCTAAAGGATTATTCAGCGCTATATTCTGAATTTAATTTTTCAAGAATCTCCTCTGTTAAATCTTTTCCATCCTTAGCGTACATTATATTTGCAGATTCGTTTGAACCAAAAATATAGGTGTAGTTGTTTTCTTCACCATAATTCCTCACATAATCTTTTACTTTGGTAACAATAGAATCTATCACTGCATCGCTTTGCTCCCGTAGCTGGCCACCCTGCATTTGTTGTTGCTGTTGCAACATTTGCTGCTTTCTCATTAGTTCCTGCTCCTTTTCCTGACGCTGGCCCTGGCTAAGAGAATTCATCTCAGACTGGTATGCCTGCACTTCCTGCTGGAAAGCCCTGGCTGCAGAATCTAACTGCGCTCTTACAGAATCTGATTTTGAGGTAAATTCTGCCTGCACTTCTTCCATCTCCTTATACTCCTTAATCAGTTTTGTAGTGTCTACATACGCTGTTTTTTCTTGGTTACAGGAAGTAAACAAAACTCCAAGAACTAAAACTGCTAAAAATTTTTTCATAACCTATTTTAATTAAATTTTGCGCAAATGTAAGAAAGTTAAATTATAAAAAGGGGATTGGATTTGGAATTACATAAACTAAGATTCATTCAAAAATATCTATAATGTACTTAATAAAAATAAATATTCTCTATGAAATGTGAACTAAAATAAAGCCCTGTAAGGCATTTTCTTTAGAAGTACATATAATGAATCATCTAAAATAATATTCTTCCTTCTGAAGAAGATGAGCAATTTTTTCAGGTTTTTTTGAAGAAATAGGTAAGGGAAGAATATTCTGTGGAAGATTTTGCTTTTAAATTAGATCTTAATCCGGTTTTAAAAGCTCTTAAAAAATTAGCAGATCCTGTGCGGTTTTTCTCCGAAAGCAGGCTCACGTAATAGGAATCAAAAAGCAGCGGTTTTGTTTCTATTAATGAAAATCCTCCTTTTAAAAATATCGCTTTCATGCCTTCCTGTGAAAAATGAAAAAGATGCCTGGGCACATCGTAAGCAGCCCAAAATTCTTCATAATGGATGGCATCAAAACTTTTAAAATTTGGTACCGCAATAATTAGAATTCCATCTTCCGCTAATAAATTATAAAGAATATTTATTTCGGCTACAGGATCTTTTAAATGCTCCAGAACATGCCATAAGCTAATAACATCAAATTTATTAATTTCAAGCTGCTCATAATCCCGAACCAGGGAAATGCCTTTTGATTGCGCTTTAAATCTTGCCATTTTGTTTGGTTCTATGCCCAATGCACTAAATCCATTCTTTCGGGCAGTATTTAAAAAATCTCCCGTTCCCGCTCCCACATCTAAAATTCTTCCTGATTTTTTATACTTTTTGATCCAACCAAGCTTCTTCTTCAGCATATATTCTTTCACTTGCTGATATATCTTTTCGATAATCGTTTTTTTTGAATCGGTATGGGAAATATACTCCTCACTGGAATAGTAGGAGGGCAAGTTTACGGGTATGGGTTTGGTTTCTAAAATTTCATATTCCGGATGCCGAAATAGCTCAAATGTTTCGCCTGAAACCAAATAATCTTTGCAGGAAATATATGGAGAATTAGCCATTAAAGTAATTTTGTTCAGGATATTTTCGGGAAAAATCATTGAATTCTTTTTCAAGATTTAAAAGATACTGGTGCACTTTTTCCTGGAAAATAGAGCTACTGCTTAAATGATCTACTCCAAATTGATCTATCACCTGAATAGACACAAAAAATTTTACAGGCCCCTCTTCGGTTTCCAGCTTCCGGTCCTTATCAAAAAACTCGTGGAGATAAAGAGTTTCTTCGCGGTCATGAGCAAGATTTACAGTAATGATAAAAATATAGTCCACATCTGGAAATAACTTCACCTCAGTATTTACAAGATCATTATTCTTAGGAAGCCCCAGGTAGTTTCTAATCCAGTTACGTGTTTTTTCTTTTTTTAATTTACTTTGAAATTTAAATACGTTGCTGCCATTCTCTTTATTAGAAGCGATTACCTGGGAGTGCCCCATATCTGGTACACTATGGGTGGTAATACAAGCACTTTGAAGTAGAATTATAAAGATGAGCAAAGGTTTGTTACGCATTTAAAACGGCATTAGTTCCACGTGGAACAATTTAGGATTATCTACCCATATAGACCAATAAAACGGAGATATCATTTGGACTCACCCCACTAATTCTTGAAGCCTGGGAAACTGAAGTAGGTTGCACTTTATTTAATTTCTCCCTGGCCTCAAAGGACATGGATTTTATTTTAGAGTAGTCAAAATTTAAAGGAATTTTAACCTCTTCCAGGCGATTCAATTTATCTGCATTATTTTTTTCCTTTTCAATATACCCAGAATATTTCACCTGAATTTCGGTTTGTTCCAGCATTTCTTCATCCAGATCATTCTGCAGGATATATTCTTCCACGCCGGGAAAATTCCTGATATCTTCCATAGTAATATTGGGACGCGAAAAGATTTTGAAAATTTTATCACTCTGCTTCACCAAAGCTGAATTATTATCTTTTAGAACAGGATTTGAGTATTCAGGCGTCACACTTTTATCTTTTAGAAACTTGACAAAACCCAGGGACTTTTCTTTCTTCTCCTCCATTCGCCTCATGCGCCCTTCAGAAGCCAAACCTAATTTATAAGAACGTTCAGTCAACCTGAAATCGGCATTATCCTGGCGTAGGAGCGTTCGATATTCCGCACGGGAAGTAAACATCCTATAGGGCTCCTCAGTTCCTTTAGTAATTAAATCATCGATTAAAACCCCTATATATGCCTCATTTCTCTTTAGAACAAATTCATCCTTCTCCTGCACTTTAAGCGCGGCATTAATTCCAGCCATTAATCCCTGGCAGGCCGCTTCCTCATAACCGGTGGTTCCATTAATTTGTCCCGCAAAATAAAGACCCTTCACTAGCTTAGTTTCTAACGTATGTTTTAACTGAGTAGGAGGAAAATAATCATATTCTATAGCATACCCGGGACGAAAGAACTTTACATTTTCAAAACCAGCCACAGATCGCAATGCTTTAAACTGAACATCTTCCGGTAGGGAAGTTGAAAAACCGTTTACGTAAACTTCTACCGTGTTCCAGCCCTCAGGCTCTACAAAAAGCTGGTGCCGGTCCTTATCGGCAAAACGATTTATTTTATCTTCTATTGAAGGGCAGTATCTTGGACCTATGCTTTTAATCCTGCCATTAAACATAGGAGACCTGTCAAAACCCTCCTTTAAAATTTCATGGACCTCATTAGAGGTATATGTCATATAACAGGAACGCTGCTTTTTCAGAGGTTTTGTTTCATCAGAATATGAGAATTTACCGGGATTTTCATCCCCGGGCTGTTCCGTCATTTTGGAATAGTCAAGGGACCTCCCATCTACCCTTGGAGGGGTACCCGTTTTCATCCTTCCCACTTCAAAACCAGCATCAATAAGATCTTTGGTAATTCCCGTAGCAGCCTTTTCTCCTGCCCTACCCCCGCCAAAGTTTTTATCTCCTATATGTATAAGGCCGTTTAAAAAAGTTCCGTTAGTACACACAACGCTTTTAGCCTTAATTTCCAGGCCTAAAGAAGTCTTTACCCCGGTAATTTTATTATTTTCAATTATTAAGCCAGCCACCATTTCCTGATAGAAATCAAGATTATAAGTTTGCTCCAGCCTTAGCCTCCAATCTTCAGAAAAACGCATTCGATCACTCTGCACACGTGGGCTCCACATAGCTGGCCCTTTTGATTTATTAAGCATTTTAAACTGGATAGCGCTGGTATCACTAACTAAACCGCTATAACCTCCCATGGCATCAATCTCACGCAAAATCTGTCCCTTTGCAATTCCCCCCATAGCAGGATTACAGCTCATTTTAGCGATATTCTGCAAGTTCATAGTAACCAGAAGCGTTTTACATCCCATATTGGCTGCAGCCGCGGCTGCTTCGCTACCGGCATGGCCGGCTCCCACAACTATGACATCATATCTCTTTTCGAACATATAAACCTTCTTTTTTTTTATTGTTCCACGTGGAACAATTTAATCTTCTCGTCTTCCTTCTGTCGCATTAAAGCAGTTTCACTTTCAGTTTTATCCTTGTACCCGCAAAAATGAAGTATCCCATGGGCCATAACGCGCCTTAGCTCCTCATTAAAACTAACATTATATTCCATGGCATTTTCTGCAACTCGCTCTGTACTTATAAAAATATCTCCCTGTACTATATTACCTATAGAATCATCAAAACTGATAATATCCGTATACGTGTCGTGATTTAAATATTCCTGATTTATCTTATGCAGGTAAGCATCATCGCAAAAAATATAGCTAATTTCCCCAGTTTTTTTTCCCTCCGATACTATGAGGCTCTTAATCCATTTTTCATACTCCTCCTCTTCCTCTAGGATAAAATTATTCTCGGAATAAAAATTAATCTTTTGCTCCATCAAAATACTCCTTTACTTTAAGCTTATATATTTGCCGCAAAGGTAATATTTGTCTGTTTAAAATTTCTGTAGTATTAAAATATTCTTTAGCACGGGAAATATCTGCTTCCTTCTTGTTGGAATATGCCTTTATATTTGTAGTTGAAATTCTTTTATTATCCTCTCCCTGCTCAATTTTAGCATCTTTAAACTTCATTAATTCATGCTGAAGATCGAGCATTTTTTCCAAATTTTGAGCATTAAATTTTTTATCCAGCAACTCCTTTTCCAGCTCTTCCATTTTTCGTTGAATAGGGTTTCCATTTTTACCCGCTCCTTCTTGCTCCATAATCCGTTCCAGTTCTTCTCTAAGCCTTTGCTGCTCTTTATAAATTTCAAATAAAACTCCATTAAGGCCTTCTTCAGATTGCTTATTATTTTCACCCCTACCCTGGCTTTTCTTTATTCCTTCCTGCATTTGTTCCTGCAAACTTTCCTGCTTTTGGATAATATCCATAAGCTGCATTTCTTCTCCCGCGGCACCGTCTCCCATTTGCGGATTAGCCATTTGTTGCATAGTTTCTAATATTCTGTCTAAGAGATAAGCCAGGTTGTTAGACCGGGTTACCACATATTGCTGACTAGCTGTTCCCTGGGGAATTTCATTTTCTGATAATCTTTCCAACGCCTTATCAAGATCATACTCAATATTGGTAAGGTTCTGGGTTATTTCCTCATTAATCATCTGGTTGCTCAAGGCCAGGGTATAAAGACTGTCATCTATATGCTGAAAATGTTCTTTTAGCACATTTTGTTTTCTTAATTTGTTGGCATAAATGGGATTTGACTCCTCAATATTCCTAAATTGTTTTAGGAGGTCTTCCTGTTCAAACGAAAAATTTAAAAGATTATCCAATATCTGCCTCAGGGTTTCAATATCAGCATTTAATTGATCCCCTTGCTGTTGTGCACTCTGCTGCTGCATTCGTTTGCTCATTCCCTGCATCTTTTCTGCGGCACTTTTTTGTTTTCCTTCTGCCTTCTTTGCATTACCTTCCTTAAGCTCTTGTTCAGCTCCCTGCTGATCCCATTTTATATCTTCCTCATCAGCCTTTTCTCTACCCAGATCCTTCGGGGATTTTAAAGCTTCATTAGCTTTTTCCAATTCATTCATTTGCTCCCCAAAATCCTCATATTCTTGGGTCAGTTTTTCCTGATCCTGAACGCTCTGATTTTCCTGCCCGCTTAATTGTTCCTGTTTCTCTGATAACCTGCTCAGATCTCTGGCAAGTTTTTGTTTTTTTTCTTCTACATAATAACGCTTGGTCAATTCCAACAACTGCTCGAGATTTCTTTTATCCGTCTTACTCTTCCTTCCCATCTGCTCCAGTTTTTCACCCAATTCTTCCCTGCTTATTTTTTCAGTCATACGTTGCAATTCTTCCAGCATTGTCTCATTTTTAGTCAATTGTTCTTCATTGGCACGTACTCTTCTTTGCAATTCCTTAGAAGATGAATCTTTTTCCTCTCCAGGATTCTCCAGACTATTTTTTAATTTTTCAGAATAATTTTGCATTATTTCATTCTGCCTTTTCTGCCGCTTAATAAAATCTTCCAGCTCTTTGCGTTGACTATAACTAAGTTCTGGATTTTCTTTTTGAATTTTTAAAAGTTCCTCAAGTTGTATTTCATTGAGATTGATCTCCTTCAGAGAATTGTTCATCTGGTTGATAGATTCGGCCTGCTGTTCCAGATGCTCTTCCTTTATTTCCTCATAGGTCTTCTTCTTGTAAGAAAATACTTCACTATTTGATGATTTAGCACCATTTATTCCATCATTATCAAACACCTGAAAATAGAAGTTATAATTTACCCCTCTTTCCAAATTTAATTCCCCTGGAAAAACAAAGAGGAATTCATCTACAAGGCCCCCAGTTTCAGCAATGGGAACTTGCTGGGCCTGCTCCTTACTTCCTTCAGGATAATAAATTATTTTAAGCCTGCTTAAGCCATAATCATCTGAAACTTTCCCCCTGAAGTATCTGGTCCCAACCTCCAGGGTATCTATTTTTTGAGTAACCAAAATTTTAGGATACTCATCTTGTTTAACCTTAAGTTGATAAGACAGCTGCTCATAATTGGATACCTCATCATTAGAAGTTCCAACTTTATAATTCATATTTGAAAATACGGGCAGGCTATATTTAAAATTTCCTCCGGCAGAGCTCAACTTCACTACAGTATCTTCGCTGGTAAAATTGATATTTTTGGTTTGCCTGGTTTGAAAAAGCCAGTGCACTATGGTTCCTTCAGGAATTTGGGCATTTCCAGTACCACTTATACGGGCATCCTTCTTTTTTGTGTAGGCTGGGTAATCCAGATTCATCACAAAATTTATCAGTTTTGGGACCTTCTTCACGGTTACATGATAAGGGCCAGAATTCACCTGGTTACTTTCCAGGTAAAAGGAAAAATTTTCTTGTGGGTTTTTAAATGTATAACCAAAAATTCCAGGTTCTTCATTTTTCATTACATAAACCTTTCCGTCGTAACTCAAGGAGATTTGAGCCGGGGCTATTCTTCCTGTAGTAGAAACCCTTAATTTAAAATCTTCATTTTCCTTTACAACCAGAGAGTCATTAAGTATAATAAAGTTAAAAGGCGCTGGTGGTTGATAAACCTTATTATAGTGAGATACACGCTCATAACTATCAGAAAAGAAAGAAGAATTACCGGTAAACAGCAAGGCAGCGATGATTACCACAGGAAATGCGGCAAACTTGAGATACTTTAAATTTTCGCGGAAATTAATAGCCGCAGAAAATGGAACAGGTTGCAGTTGTTTTGCTTTTTGCTCTATCCCTGCAAGCAACAAATCTGATTGATTTTTATCCTTCTTAAGCTGAAGTACATTCAAAAGTTTATCATTAACCTTGGGAAAATGCCGACCAATAATCCTGGAGGCTTCCACTTCATTCAATCCTTTAGATAACTTAAAAAGTTTCACCAGTGGAATAATGATAAGCTTTATTAGAAGTATCACTTCTGCAAAAATGAACAACCAAAATAATATAGCTCTTCCTTTACTACTAAGCCAAAAGAAATATTCAATCCCAAGGGTTAAGAGGAAATAAAGCAAACCCACCGCCAGGAACAAAATAAGCCCCCGCAACAACCGATTTAAATAATATTTACGGATAAAAGCTTCCAGCTTATCCTGTACAATCCTGAAACTATCCATTCTTCTCCATTAGTTTGCCCTTAAAAATACAATATTTTTAGATCTCTTTGTATTAGCCTGAATGGCTGCGTTAAGATGATAAAATGCCTTTGCAATAGATTTAGGATTACTTTAATAAGGTTGTATCTTTGAGGCAAAATTTTAAGATTATGCCCGCTAAAGTACGAGTACGTTTTGCCCCCAGCCCTACCGGCCCTTTACATATAGGAGGGGTAAGAACAGCCTTATTTAATTATCTTTTTGCTAAAAAACATAATGGAGATTTTATATTAAGAATAGAAGATACAGACCAAAACCGTTATGTGGAAGGTGCTGAAGCTTATATAATAGAATCCCTTAACTGGTGTGGAATACCCTTTGACGAAGGTCCAGGAAAGGAAGGAAACTTTGGTCCTTATCGCCAAAGTGAAAGAAAAGAAAAATATAAGAAATTTGCAGATAAGCTTATCGCATCTAAGGCAGCTTATTTTGCTTTTGATACTGCAGAAGAATTAGACGAGCATCGAAAAGAGCATGAGGCCAATGGAAAAACCTTTATTTATAATTGGCACAATAGGGAAAAGCTGAAGAATTCCCTGTCTCTTTCCCAGGAAGAGGTTTCTAAGAGAATTGAGGGGGGGGAACCTTATGTGGTACGATTTAAATCTCCTCCTAAAGAAATGCTCCATATTAAGGATGAAATAAGGGGAGATATGCAAATAGATACCAGCATTTTAGATGATAAGGTGTTATATAAAAGTGACGGAATGCCCACCTATCATCTCGCGAATATCGTAGATGACCATCTAATGCAAATTACACATGTTATTAGGGGTGAGGAGTGGTTGCCTTCACTTGCACTTCATATAATGCTATATAGGGCCTTTGGATGGAAGGCGCCGGAATTCGCCCATTTACCACTAATTCTCAAGCCCCAGGGAAAAGGGAAATTAAGTAAACGCGACGGGGATAAATTAGGATTTCCTGTTTTCCCTCTGGAATGGAAGGATCCTAAAACGGGAGAAGTATCTAGTGGTTATCGTGAGGAAGGATATTTTCCGGAGGCGGTTACTAACATGTTAGCATTTCTTGGATGGAACCCCGGTACAGAACAGGAATTTTTTAATATTGAAGAATTAATCCGGGAATTTGAGCTTACTCGTGTTCACAAAGGAGGGGCTAAATTTGATCCGGAAAAAACAAAATGGTTCCAGCAACATTATTTTCAAGAAGCAGACAATAAATTATTATCTTCCAGCTTCATGAAGCTTCTGGAAAGTAAAGGCTTTACTCCAGATCAAAGTTATGTTAGCGGCATAGTGGAACTGGTAAAAGAGCGCGCGGTTTTTGTACAGGATTTATGGGAGCAGGCTTATTTCTTTTTCCTCTCCCCTACTTCATACGATCCTAAAAACAGCAAAAAGGCATGGAAGGAAGATACTTCAGCTTTAATGGAAGAATTAAAACAGGAACTGGAAACAGTGGAAAACTGGGATGCTGAAAATATTCAAGGCAAAGTAAAGGCATGGATTGGTAAAAAGGAAGTTGGTTTTGGAAAAGTAATGCAGCCCCTGCGCCTGGCATTAGTGGGAGCACTACAGGGACCAGACCTATACAAGATAGCTGAACTTATAGGCAAAAACGAAACGCTGGCCAGAATAAAAAAAGCTATAGAGACTTTATAAAAATTTTCAAAGGCCCGGAACTACAAAGTTTCGGGTTTTTTAATATTTATCTTCTTCAAGAGTTATTGCTATTTCAGTAGCTTTAAAAGCCGTTTTTATTTCTTCAGGAACTTCTATATCAATATGTATTTTTTGTTTCACAGAGGCGCTTAAACAAAGCCTTTTGTGATAGTAAATTGTTATAAAGGAGATAGTTTTAATAAAAAAAGCCTTTGAAGATTTCAAAGGCCTGTGCTTATAAATCTATCTGAAAAATTATTTAGAAGAAACAAGTTTTTTAAGGCCGAAAATTTTAGAAGCTGCTTTCATCACCAAGGCACGTTGTACCATACTTCCAAAAAGGCTGCTTACCAAAGATGCAGGAGACATGTTGGCTTTAACCTGATCTATACTTAGTTTTACTTCTTCCTTATCAATTTCGGTTTGTAGTTTCAGGATTTTCAAATCCCTGTCTATTTCCTTAAAGTTGGTATATCTCTTTTTCATCATCTATTTTTAATTGAAAAAAGCTTCAGAAGCCTTAGTTAGGATTACTTTTCCTAATTTCTTTCTAAATAGCAATATGAGAATTAAGATTAAAATATAGAAACCTGCCACTATCCAGAAACCTGCACTGGGACTATCCAATGCTGTACTGATAGCTACGGCAGCCGCAAAGGAAATAAACAGCAATGCAAATACCCCAAAGAAAAACAGGAGTAAAGCATTCACCAATCCAATGGCACCTTTGATACCCTGCTTGAAGAATTTTAATTTGAAATATTCAGCATTGCTTTTAGTAAGCGTCTGGATATTTTCATTTAATTCTGTTATACTGTTGCTCAGTTTCTCAAATGCCATATATTATCTTATACTACCGCCTTATTAGCTGTGGCTTTAACTTCTTCAGTTTTGGTGTCCTTTTGTAATTTTGCATTTTGCTTTCTAAGCTCCTCCAGCTTAGATTCCATTGCAGATAAAATATCATCTGCCTTATAACTTGCTGAGGATAATGTTTCTTCAAGTCGGGCTTCAAAATCCAGGCGCGCCTTTTTAGCCTTTTCAGATAAATTTGAAGAAGTTTCTTTATATTTCTTATTGAAATTTTTCTGAGCCTTATCTGATTCTTCTCTAATCTTCTTTCTGGTTTGTTCCCCGCTCTCCGGAGCATATAACATTCCTAGACCTGCTCCAATAGCAGCACCAGTTATTAATGCCATTAAAGTGCTTCCTGTATTTGCCATAATAGTTAGTTGTTTAAAGTTTATACTTCTAGCAAAGATAACCGAACACTGCTTCTATGCCTGTTAATAACCGGTTAATATGTTAAAATCCTTTGCTAAAATATTCTTAAAAAGGAAGTTAGGAAAAATATCTTAGTTTTTGCTCTTTTTACCCCAGGAATCACGCAGCGTCACTGTACGGTTAAAGACTATTTTCTCTGCTGTGGAATCTTTATCCACACAAAAGTAGCCTATTCTCTGAAACTGGAAATGTTCCATAACTTTAGCATCTTTAAGGCCAGGCTCGAGATATCCCGTAATCACTTTGAGCGATTCCGGATTAATTACATCAACAAAATCCTTTTCTTTATCGCCATCGGGTACTTCTTCAGAAAAAAGCCTGTCATAGAGCCTCACTTCAGCTTTAAAAGCATGTTTTATTGAAACCCAGTGCAGGGTACCTTTCACCTTCCGCAGGGATTCCGGAGTCCCGCTTCCGCTTTTACTTTTTGGATCGTAGCTACAATGAATTTCCACAATATTGCCATGTTCATCCTTAACAACATCTTCCCCTTTTATGATATAAGCATTTTTAAGCCTTACCTCTTTTCCCAGGGTAAGCCTGAAAAATTTACGGTTCGCACTTTCTTTAAAGTCTTCCCTTTCAATATATATTTCTCTTGCAAAAGGTACTTCCCGGAAACCTGCACTTTCATCTTCAGGATTGTTCTCTGCTTCCAACCACTCCTCTTTTCCCTCTTCATAATTGGTAATAATAACTTTTACCGGATCTAAAACACCCATCACCCTGGGAGCTGTCTTATTTAGATCTTCCCTAATGCAGAATTCCAGATGAGACACATCTATTACATTCTCGCGTTTTCCTACTCCAATAGATTCGGCAAAATTCCGAATAGAAGCCGGGGTATAGCCTCTCCTGCGCAAACCTGAAATTGTTGGCATCCTGGGATCGTCCCAAGCTGTAACAATGCCTTTTTCGACTAACTGAAGCAGTTTTCTTTTACTTACAACGGTGTGGCTTAAATTTCTCCTGGCAAACTCCCTTTGCTTGGGTTTAAAATCTTCAGGTTTGCTTACTTTTTCCACAAACCAGTTATACAGCTCCCGGTGTGGCAAAAATTCTAAGGTACAGAAGGAATGGGAGATATGTTCAATAAAATCACTTTCGCCATGCGCCCAGTCGTACATGGGATAAATTTTCCATTCATCATTGGTCCTGTGATGCTTTTTGTGCAGGCACCGGTACATCACGGGATCCCTCATAAGCATATTGGGAGAAGCCATATCTATTTTTGCCCTAAGAACATGTGCGCCTTCAGCAGTTTCCCCATTCTTCATTTTTTCAAAAAGCTCCAGGTTTTCTTCTACGGAACGATTGCGGTAAGGACTTTCCTTGCCCGGTTCTGTAGGAGTGCCTTTTTGTTCTGCTATTTGCTCTGAAGTCTGGCTATCTACATAAGCATCCCCGTTTTTAATCATTTCCACCGCCCAGGCATACAACTGCTGAAAATAATCTGAAGCATAGCATTCCTTGGCCCATTTATATCCCAGCCACTCCACATCTCGTTTAATAGCTTCTACGTATGCACGTTCTTCTTTTATGGGGTTGGTGTCATCAAACCTCAAATTAACGGGGGCATCATACTTCTCTCCTAATCCAAAATTCAGGCAGATGGAAGAAGCGTGGCCAATATGCAGGTATCCGTTAGGCTCAGGAGGAAACCTAAATTTCAATTCTTCCCTGCTGTAACCGGCTTTAAGGTCTTCTTCTATAATTTGCTCAATAAAATTGAGTGATCTTTTTACTTCAGACATAACAATAATTAAATAAAGCGCAAAGTTATCAAAAATAAGATCGCTTTAAATATTCCCGGCTTATAAGAATCGTTAATTTTAAAGCCGCAGGATTGATTCTCTTGGCAGCAGAAGCTATCTTTGCCAAAAAGTTGAGCATTGGGAACAATAAAATTAAAAAATATAAGGGTTTTTGCCTATCATGGTTGCCTGGATGAAGAGGGAAAAATAGGTAGTGATTACCGTGTGGACCTTAGTGTAAAGGGAGACTTATCTCACTCTTCTAAAACAGATGCCCTCACCGATACTATAGACTACGTTCACCTTAATAAAATCGTAAAGGAGGAGATGGCTATTCGCTCCAAACTTCTTGAAAATGTAGCCGAAAGGATTATCAACAGGACGCTTGAAGAAATCGAGCTGGTAAAAAAGGTAAAGGTGGATGTTTCAAAAATAAACCCGCCTATTGGTGGCAATGTTGCCATGGTTACGGTTCGCCGTAAGAAATCCCGCTAGTTTTTTGATGGCAGATTATAAAATTTTATTACATTTGCCAACCAAAATGGCATCGTGGCCGAGTGGCTAGGCAGAGCTCTGCAAAAGCTTGTACAGCGGTTCGAATCCGCTCGATGCCTCAAAAAGCTTCCTTTTAAACGGGAGCTTTTTTAATATTCACTAATCACTGCCAAAATTCCAGTGTTCATACCCAGTCCAGGAGGTAAAAAGGCCAGAAAAGTTCTTCAGTAAACCAGCACTTTTTTTGGTTTTATGCAGTAAATGGTCGTATATCACTAGCTTGGAGCAGTGCTTTTAGTTGGCTTAACGGCTAATGATGATATGCATTTTTTAAATCTTTTTCTAAATTTTTAAAAACATATTCGTGTTCCTGTTCTATTCCTATCTTTTCTAGGCTCTCCCAATAAATTCTGGGATATAATTTGGAGGTATAGGTGGTTATTCTTGTCATTTTTGTTTCCCCGCTTTCCAATTCTTCAAATAAATAAATTGCTTCTTTAAATCCAAGCCATTTTCTCCCGGTTAACTGATAATCTATAACATCCATTTTTAGAATTTTACCTTTTTGCAACGCAGTAATTCTTTCTATTATTTGCCCACCTTCAAAATAACATGTCCTTATTCCTCCCACTTTTTCTTCATCTAAAACACATTTTTGAGGAACTGGTAAATCAAGTTTCATTAAAAATGGCTTTTCAGCATTTAGGGTATCAACAGATTTTATCATATTATAAACCTGCATTGGGGAATATGGCAGAACTATGGAAGACTTTACTTCAATTTCATCCTTTTGATCTCCCATAGCCTGATTTTCTCCAAATCCAATTGCTAAAAATAAGCATAATGGAAAAAGAGCATTCTTCCCAAGATTCTCTTTTTTTGAACTTTCGCCGAATTTTATAAGTAAATACTTGATTAGGACTCCAATTGCAACTGCACATAAAATTAAAGGCATAGCCAATAAAATACACACCATTCCTTCCAGTCCGCCTGCTAATAGTAAAGTAAAAAAGATCACCAGGGATAAAATTAATCCCCACAGGCTTAATGTTTTAATGGTTGATTTTCCTAAAGTATATCCCAAAACAAACGGCAGAAATACAAAGAAGGAGTAGCCATATCCTATTAGTTCATAATGCAGTAAAATAAACCCGAGGGATAAAAATGTAAGACTAATAATAACAGATGCCAGAAACTCTTTTGATCCCATGTTAGTTTTAATATTACCTTTACTTTAAGGTTTTCTATGCGCTATTTACTGTTTCATGTAACTCAAGTAGTCCATGCCTTTTCCAAGCTTATTCAATCTAAGTAGTTCTCTATTTTTCCAACACTGTCGTTAGGCGTAATGGTCTCTATCTGGTCTTTAATTTCACTGGCCTGATTAGGAAAAGCGCCCTGAAACATTAAGATACATCCAAAAAATATCAGAAGAATACTAATACCTTTTTTCATTTTATAGATTCGGGTAGGGGTTAATTTACGGTTTAATTTTTTGGCTAAGAGTATTTTTACAATATCCACTACCAGGTAGGTCCCTATAACCGAAGCAAAAAACAGCAAAATCCTATCGGTTTGCATATTCATTTTAGGAGTGAAAACAATCACCAGGCCTAGCCAGAATCCAAGAACCCCTACATTTATAAAGTTTAGCAGAAAGCCTTTAGCAGAAAGTCCAAAATAATCGCTTTTGCTAAACTTCCTTATTTCGGGTGTTTCCTCTTCTTCCCTTTTAAACACTTTCTTAGTCTGGATAAAACTCATAAGGCCATAAGTGGTAAGAATTGCACCTCCAAATATAAATAGACCCGGATCGTCTTTAATGGAATCTAAAAGTTTATTAGTACTAAAGTATGCAATGATCAAAAAGATGATATCTGCAAGGATAACTCCTAAATCCAGAGCAAAGGCAGCTCGAAAACCTTTAATGGCAGCCGTTTCCAGTAAGACAAAAAAAACAGGTCCAAACAAAAAGGCAAGAAATAAGCCTAATGGTACTCCCGCTAAAATATCCTGTAACATAAATTAAGTATGTACTGCAAAGGTAAAACTTTAGTTTTTGCTGATCACTTTCCCGCCAAAAACCGTTTGTTTATCAATAACCTCTGGATCTCCATAAACATTTACCACGCCACCAGCTTTTACTTTTGCAACGACTTCCTTAGATGCATGAACATCTGCCACGCCTCCCATGCTAATATCAACACTTGTATTGTGGCTACGTAAATTACCTCCATAAAATTTACCACCGGCCCTAACGGTAATATCCTGATGATTAGAAGTTCCCTCCACATCAATTTCTCCACCAGTCAAAGCTTTAGCTGTTAAATGGTTTACTTCTATACCGGCATAGATTTCTGCTCCCTCCTGGACTTCCATTTCAAGGTCTCCCTGTTTTAACAAATTTTGAACCTTGATTGTGGCATTTTGAACGGCAGTCAATTTATGGACCTGAGTATAATATACCTTTATTCTTACATCTTCTTCTTTCCAGATATTATCAATACTTTGTTTTATTTTCAGCACGCCATTCTCAACTTTAAACTCCACTTCTTCCCTATTTTGGCCGGTAACTACTGCTTTACTGGTACTGGCTTTGGTAAGGCTAACCTGCAGCCCGTTGGATACCTTTATTTCATCAAAATTCTCCAGATTATGCACTACTTCCTGTGCAAATCCAAGGGAACCATAGAAACAGAGCAGTACTATAAAGATTTTTTTCATTTTAGCATTTATTTATTTTCATATTCTTCCCGGGATCCCAGGAATGTTAGGTCCAGTTGCCTTTTAAGCAAATCGGCATTTTTTACCCGCACATAAACCTCATCCCCCAGCTGGTAAGACTTTTTAGATTTTCGTCCTGTTACCGCATATTGCTCCGCATCAAATTCATAATGATCATCTTTCAAATCCCTTAGCCTAACCATTCCTTCACATTTATTTTCTTCAATTTCTACAAATATTCCCCACTCGGTCACTCCGGAAATTACCCCCAGAAAATCCTCATTTTGATGATCCTGCATAAACTTCACCTGCATGTATTTAATAGAATCCCTTTCCGCATTGGTGGCAAGATTTTCCATTTCACTGCTATGGTGGCACTTTTCATCATATTCCTCTTCATTTGCTGAAGGCTGTTCATCCAGGTAACGCTGCAGCAAACGATGTACCATCACATCTGGATAACGCCTAATTGGAGAAGTAAAATGCGTATAATAATCAAAAGCGAGGCCATAATGACCAATATTCTCTGTCCCGTAATAGGCTTTGCTCATCGTACGTATGGTAAGGGTATCTACCAGGTTTTGCTCTTTTTTACCCTGAATATCTTCCAGTAGGGAATTTAATGAGGAAGAAACACTTTTCCTGTCCTTTAAATTCAGTTTATGCCCAAATTTGGCCACGAGGGTTTGAAGAGAGGCTAGTTTAGTATCATCGGGCTCATCATGGCAGCGGTAAACAAAGGTTTTTTTCGGTTGCTTTTTCCCTATAAATTCGGCCACTTTCCTGTTTGCCAGTAACATAAACTCTTCAATTAATTTATTGGCTTCTTTGGCAGTTTTAAAGAAAACCCCTACCGGTTCATTTTCTTCATCCAGTTTAAACTTTACCTCCACTTTATCAAAAGAAATTGCACCTTCCCTCATACGCCTGGATCTCATGATTACCGCCAGATCATTTAACTGAAGAATGGCTTCCACAATTTCACTGCTTGTACTATAAGCTTTATCCTGTATAGAGATTTCTTCAGGTATTTCCCCGCCTTTGGTTTCTATGATGTGCTGCGCCTCCTCATAGGCAAAACGCGCGTCTGAATAAGTTACCGTTCTTCCAAACCACTGCTTTTTAACATTAGCTTTTTTATCAATTTCAAACACCGCTGAAAAAGTATATTTTTCCTCATGAGGCCTTAAAGAACAGGCATTATTGGAAAGAATTTCAGGAAGCATTGGCACTACCCGGTCTACAAGATAAACTGAAGTTGCCCTTTCATAGGCTTCTTCATCTAAAATGGTATCCTTTTGAAGATAATGGGAAACGTCTGCAATGTGAATTCCAATTTCATAATTGCCATTTTCAAGTTTTGTAAAGCTTAAAGCGTCATCAAAATCTTTGGCGTCTTTGGGATCTATGGTAAAAGTAAGATCTTTACGCATGTCTCTTCTTTTACTAATTTCAGACTCCTGAATGGAAGTATCCAGTTTATTGGCAAATTCTTCCACTTCTTTTGGAAACTCATGTGGAAGCCCATACTGGGCAAGAATTCCATGAATTTCGGTATGATGCTCCCCTGGGGTTCCCAAAACCTGGATAATTTTTCCAAACGGAGAATCTGCTTTTTCCGGCCATTCTTCAAATTCAACCACTACTTTATCCCCGTCTTTCGCCTCTGCAATTTTATTGCGCTGTACAAAAATGTCCGTATACATTTTTGGATCATCAACCTTTACAAAACCAAAATCCTTTTTAAGGTCCAGGATGCCTACAAACTGTGTTCTTTTTCTATTTAAGATTTTTGTTACTTCCCCTTCAGACTTTTTTCTCCTGCGCTTATTGTAGATATAAATCTCCACTTCATCGCCATGAAAAGCGGTATTCAAACAGTTTTGCGGGATAAAGACATCATCTTCAAGATCATCTACCAGTACATACCCATAGCCTTTACTGGTCATATCCAACTTACCTTTATAATAACTGGCGCTTGCTTCAATTTTAAATTTTCCCCGCTCCACCTGGGTAATTTCCTTTTTGGCCGCCAGTTGGGCAAGGTTTCGGGTAATTTGATTCCGGCTACCGGGATCATCAACTCCTAGGACAGAAGCGATTTGTTTATAATTATAGGTTTTCCCTGAGTTTTTTCTTAAAATATCTAATATTTTCTTGGAGAGATTTCCAATTTGTGTTGAGGAGTTCTTTCTTTTCTTTTTCTTCATTTCAATGTATAAATGATAAAATTACAGCTTAAAAGTTACATTATAGATCTTTGAATGTAAAGTTTTAAATGAGGAAACATTTTTTTAGGATAGCTGCGCTATCCTCTCTTCTTCCAATTTATTTTTTTATGCCTTACGTCCTGGTATAAAAAAAATTCTTAAAACGTTATTAAAAACTTAAAATTTTCATAAATTTGTTTGTCTTTGTATTTCCCCATACAAGAGTAAAAATAGATAATTATGGGCTTAAGTAAACCGAATAAAATTTCAGTTTTGTTCTTTTTTATCTTTCTTTTGGGGGTAATAGGATTTATTGCCTACATCAATATTTCGCTAAATAGAAAAACAAATGCAGAGTCTCTTTTTTCTTCTGAAGATCTGCAAAGTACCTCTTTAACAATTCAGGAATAAACAGTATCTTTAAAAGGCTGAATATAAGCCTTTATGAAGAATTATACTTGTTTAGCCACTTTCACCTACCCACACGAATACGTAGTTATTCAGCTAATCCTGAATCAGGAAAATATCAGATATCAATTTGAAAATGAAACTCTTATAGGCCTTTTTCCCTATTATTCCAATGCCTTTGGTGGTATTAAACTTATGGTTCATTTGGAAGATATTAAGGCAGCACAAAAAATCCTGGACTCTTTTCAGGATCGTTCTTCCAATCTTAGAATCGTTTAGTTATTAACAGCTATATTATATTTATTTATTTCTTCTTTTTTAAAAAATTAAAAATGGATGTTATTATAGGCTGTTAATTTGTACAATAAAAAAAGGTTAGAATTTTTGGAATATCAGTTATTATCTTTTTGTAACAGTTTATCAACAGCTGGTTAAAATCCTAACTATCTGATTGCATTGCTATTTTAAGGTTTACTTAACAATTTCATACTATTTGATGTTAAGATATTTTCTTAATTCTTTTCCTGATTGGAGATGTTCACAATAGAGATTTTGGTGCTCATAACTTGGTAAAAAATCGTTACTTAAAAATTTGAATTTTAGCAATGTATTTTGGTATTGGAATTAAATAGCATTTCTGCAAATTAGTTTGTGCTTTTCTCATCAACGTTTATCCACAGGTTATTGTCAATTATAATACCTTGAAAATAAAGGCTTTTCAAAAAGTAATTAACAATTGAAAAACATGGGGTTAATAAGCCCTTTTTTTACCTTTGTTTCTCTAAATGAAATAAGATGAAAATAGCAATTGGAAATGATCATGCCGGTACTACTTATAAAGAGAAAGTGGTGGAATCCCTTGAAAATAAAGGAATAGAAGTTATTAACTACGGTACAAATACTGAAGACAGTGTGGATTATCCAGATTTCGTACATCCTGTTGCCAAAGATGTGGCTGACGAAACTGTGGATTTTGGCATTATAATTTGTGGAAGCGGGAATGGCGCAAACATGACCGCCAATAAACACCAGGAAATACGGTCTGCCCTTTGCTGGACTTCAGAAATCGCTGCTCTTGCCCGCAGCCATAACAATGCGAATATCTTAAGTATTCCGGCACGTTTTGTATCGGTTCATCAGGCTGTAGATATGGTGGAAACTTTTCTTAATACCAAATTTGAAGGTGGGCGCCATCAGAAAAGAATTGATAAAATTCCTGTTAATAAGTCCTGTTAAGGCTGCGTTTAATTTTTTAACGGAATCAATAAATATTAAATGGAAATAGAAATAAAGCAATTTTCTGAGCTTTCCACAGAAGAACTATATCAAATCCTACAGTTGCGATCAGAAATTTTTGTGGTGGAACAGGATTGTGTGTACCAGGATATTGATGGAAAAGACCAAAAAGCTTTGCATATTTTAGGTAAAAAAGAAGCTAAGCTTGTTGCTTATACCCGCTGTTTTAATAGCGGATTTTATTTTGAAGAAGCTGCTATAGGACGGGTGCTGGTAAAGATGGAAGAGCGAAAATATGGTTATGGTCACCAAATTATGCAGGCTTCAGTAAAAGCTATTAAAGACCACTTTAAAACCGAGAATATAAAATTATCTGCCCAGCAGTACCTTATCGAATTCTATGAAAGTCACGGCTTTTCAACAATTGGTGAGGGGTATTTAGAAGATGGGATTCCACACATCGCGATGGTAAAAACGCCCTGATTACTCCAGGATCGCAGTGTATTGAGAAGGATTGTTTAATATTTCCTGCGCCTTATTAATTTCCGGGTTATGAACAACATAATAGTCGTAAAGCCCTTCTTTGTAAAAATAGCGTTTTATGATCTCATCGGTAATTAAACTGGTTATTTCAGCTTTTTTCTCCTCGAGTTCTTTCTTTTTATGCTGTTCAATTTCTGCGGAAATAGCCTTGTAATCCTGCAGGATTTTTTCTTCAAATCCTTCCTTTTCCGCAGTAATCAGCACCTCTTCCAGCTCCTTTTCAGTAGTGGTTTGATATTGGAAATCTGAAGTTTGTAAGTAATTTTTAAAATTTTCATACTCCCTGTCACTTAAACTGAATTCCTGTAAATCTGGTTTTTCGTGGGAATAGTAATATTTGGTAGCAAAATCAAAAATAGCGTCATCCATAAGCAAGGCTTGGGTGATCCCGCTATATTCTGAAGTTTGTAATCTTACATCGGGTAAAATTCCGCCGCCGTCATAAACCTTTCTGCCGTTACGGGTCTTAAATTCGTTATAATCCTCGGTCCTTGTTCTAATAGCATTTCCTTCTTCATCCCTGGTACGATAATCCAGTGCCTGTATGCACCTGCCGCTGGGGGTGTAATACCTGGAAATGGTAATTTTAAGCTGAGTGCCATAAGCGAGTTCTTTGGGACGCTGTACCAGCCCTTTACCAAAGCTTCTGGCACCCACCACTACTCCCCTGTCCAGGTCCTGGATTGCGCCGGCTACAATTTCACTGGCAGAAGCGCTTCTGCCATCAACGAGCACCACCAAAGGGATTTTGGTATCAATAGGCTCTTTTTGCGTAAAATATTCCCGGTTGTATTTTTCTATAACAGATTTTGTGGTTACAATTAATTCGTCTTTTGGAACAAAAATATTGCTCACATTAATCGCTTCAGCCAACAATCCGCCGGGATTGCCTCTAAGATCCAGAATAATTTTTTTAGCACCCTGGTTTTTAAGGTCTTTTAAGGCCCTTGCGGTTTCTGAAGAAGCCCTGGCATTAAACCTTGAAAGTACAATGTAACCGCTGCCATCCTCCAGTAAACTGTGATAAGGCACCGCTTTTAAAGTAACAGATTCCCTGGTTAAAGTGGTTGTTTTTATCTCTCCCTGTCTCCGGTAAGTAAACTCCACCGTAGAATTGTCAGCTCCATTGAGCAGTTCTCCGGCATCTTCCTGGAAATCGGACACGTTTATATTCCCAATCTTAATAATTTCATCTCCGGCTTTTAATCCCGCCTTATCGGCAGGATATCCCTTATAAGGCTCCAAGATGGTAATGGCATCTTTACCCATTTTAATGGTTGCGCCTATTCCCGTATATTCTCCGGAATTATTTATACGGGCAGCTTCCACATCCTGCTCATTCCAGTAGTTAGTGTAAGGGTCCAGATCCTGCAGCATGGCTTTAATGGCCGTATCCATAAGTTCCGCAGGATTGGTTTCATCAACATAATTCATGTTGATTTCCTTAAAAAGTGTGGTAAAAATTTCAATTTGTTTGGCAATGGCAAAAAAATCTGACTTAAAAGAAACGGTACCAAAGAAGATTCCCGCGCCAATTATCAAAACTGCTATTTTTCTTGCTGAATTTCCCATTTTTCTTTCTCCTTAAATTTTTCCAGCAACTTCTCCATCTTCGCAAAAAGTGCCTCATATCGCAATTCCTCAGGAGAAATATAAATAAACATGAACGCGTAAGAAGAAGAAAGGCTGTTGCTCACAAGATACTTATTTTTTCTATAAACCTCACGCAGCAAACGTTTTATCCGGTTGCGCTGCACAGCGGTTTTTACTATTCTCTTGGGAACTGAAACCCCGGCCTGAAATTTTGTTTTTTGATCTTCAGGAAGTTTAATATAGATAAGGCGAATTGGATAATTTTTAACCGATTTCCCCTCCTGAAAAAGCTGTTCTATGATTTTTTTGCTTTTCAGCTTTTCTTTTTTTCCGAAGTTTTGTTCCATGGTTCAAAAGTAAACATAGTATTGGATTTGAATCTGCCAGATTTAAAATTGTGTCCTAATAAATAAATTTCGGCTTTGCTTAAACTGAAAAAGAGGATATAAAAAACCCTCTTCCGTAGAAAAGGGTTTTAAAAGCTTCTTCGGAAGAGATTTTTATCTCCCCTCGCTGTTTTCTTCTGATGAATTTGTTCCTGAAGCAGCCGGATACGTATTGTTGCTTCGGTCTACATCTGCCATTAGCTGCGAGTCATCTATAACTACAGACTGAATTTGGGATTTTGGAGCATCAATCATTAAATTATAAGTGGGATTGGCCCAGGACCAGTCTTCTTTTATCGTTCTATTTTCTTCTCCTGAAGCCGGTTTTTCCCAACGCATCATTTGCAGGGGCATATAAAATAATTGTTTTTCCCCATCATTATAGGTTACTGTTACTTCTACGGGCATAGGCATATTTCCTATCCTGTGAAGTTTTATCTGGGTGGAATCTCCTTCAGCTTCAATAGATTCTATAGCGTAATCTATGGTGTTGGTAGTCCTGGTCCAGTCATTTAAATACCAGCCCAGCTCTGCCCCGGAAACTTTTTCAGCAACTCTTATAAAATCATTGGGAGTGGGATGTTTAAATTTCCATTCATCATAATAGCGATTAAGGGTTTTATCCAGGTTTTCTTTCCCAATAACATAGCCTAACTGGGCAAGAAAAACCGCTCCTTTGGAATACGCGGCCGCGCCATAGGCAAAATTATAATCATATCTATCTGCATGAGTGGTTTGCGGCTGTTCTACCCCGCTTCTCACCAACTGGTTGTAGCCTCTGTAGGAACCTGTATGGGGATTATCATTTTCAGAATCCATCACGGCTTTCATGGCTTCATCTGAAATGTATGAAGTGAAACCTTCGTCCATCCATTCATTTTCAGACTCATTAGTGGCCAATAAATGCTGAAACCAGGCATGGGCAAATTCGTGTGCGGTAACCCCAACCAGGCTTTCATAACTCCTTTCCCCGGTGATAAGGGTAAGCATGGCATATTCCATACCTCCGTCACCACCTTGAATCACAGAATATTTATCCCATGGATAAGGGCCAATATGCTCGTTATAGAACAACAAGAGTTCTTCAGTTTTTGGCTGAAGCTTTTTCCAGTTTTCTACAATTTGGGGATTGTTTTTATAGAGAAAATGGAGAACCGTGCCATCTTTGGCGGTAAGCTTATCATGTATATAGTCAGGATCTGCCGCCCAGGTAAAATCGTGCACTTTTGGCGCAACAAAATGCCAGGTTAATTTGTCTCCTTTTTTGCGTTTTACCTTAGTTCCTTCTTCCTCATAACCATAACCAATCTCCTGCGGATTTTGTAGATAGCCGGTGCTTCCTAAAATATAATCTTTATCAATGCTGATTTTTACATCAAAATCTCCCCAAACTCCATGGAATTCCCGGGCGATGTAAGGATCTGCATGCCAGCCTTCAAAATCATATTCGGCTAATTTGGGATACCACTGGCTCATGGAAAGCGCAACCCCCTCGGCACTGTTCCTTCCTGAACGGCGTATCTGTAGCGGCACCTGTCCTTTAAAATCCATCTTAAAAGTGGTTTTTTCCCCAGGTAGAACTGGCTCTGCCAGCTTTACTTCCAGGATGGTTCCCACTTCTTTATAATCTAATGGATTCCCGTTTTGAATTAAAGAATTTACGCGTAAATAACCAATTTCGTCAGGTTTAAGTATAGCTATTCGGCTTTGGTATTCAGGATTTTCTCTTGTTCCCAGGTTATTTACCATACGCCCATCAGGATCGGCAATGTTCTGAAGCCTCATATCCATTTCACTTCCCGGCTGGAAAGCATTAAAATAAAGATGATAGAACACTTTTTGCAGCGTATCCGGGGAGTTATTGGTATATACCAGTTTCTGGGTTCCTGTGTATTGATAGTTTTCCACATTCATATCCACATCCATGTTGTAATTAACATGTTGCTGCCAGTAGGTGGAATTATTCTGGGCATATCCCAGGCTTACCGCAAGAAAAGAAAGGCTTAAAAATAGTTTCTTCATTTATTCTGTTTTTATTGATTTTTGGAGTTTCAGAAGTTATTACAAATTTATATCTCCGTGTGCAACTTTATCTGCAAGGATAAGGGCGTTGTATAAATTAACCATTTTTCCGGAAGTGGAAAGTTCTCTAAAGTTTTTGGTGCTTTGGCCCTGTTCCCCAACCATTACCATGGTCCCGGTGGAAAGTCCACTGTTCATAATTATATGTTTTACCTGTGCAGCACTTAATTTTGGATAATATGAACGAATCATGGCTGCAACCCCTGCTACGGCAGGAGAAGCCATAGAAGTTCCCTGGAGAAATTCATATTCGTTATTGGGGGTGGTAGACCAGATCTTGCTTCCAGGCGCGAAAACATCTACGTTTTTCTTACCGTAATTCGAGAATCCGGAAACCAGTCCAGAACCGTATTCATAGTTTAATGCGCCCACAGTTAAAAAGCTGTCGCTTATTTCTTCAGGTGCTTCAGGATACTGGTCGTTTGGATACACCCGGTTTTGGTCAAGGTCCAGGCTCTCGTTTCCTGCCGCATTTACGATTAAAACATCGTGTTCAGCAGCATATTTAATGGCGTCTATCACCCATTCCGGATTTGGAGAAAAATACTTTCCAAAACTGGTATTGATCACCTTGGCGCCATTATCTACGGCGTATCGAATAGCCAGGGCAATATCCTTATCATATTCATCTCCATCGGGAACCGCACGAACAGGCATAATTTTTACATTATTGGCAATGCCGTTAATCCCGATATTGTTATTTCTTTCCGCAGCAATAATTCCCGCCACGTGGGTACCGTGTTTTACATCTTCCTTATCTTGGGTAGGCCCGTCAACATCGTTGTTACCATAATCTGTATCGTTGATGTCGTAAGGATCGTCCCCAACTATGGCCCTGCCGTTGAGGTCAAGGTTGAAATGCGTGTCGAGCCGGTTTTGAAAATAATCTATGGTATCTGCCAGTTCCTGAAGAGCATCAGGAATATTTTCATCTACATTATTTTGAATTTGGGTAAGCATGGCTTTATACTGAGCCATTTGCTGGGAAGAAGCCTGCATGCCAGAAAGCTCTTCTTTGGTATAATCTTCTTTCCCTAACTGGCTGGAAACCGCGGCATGAGCAGCCACTAATTGTTCCTGTATTTGCTGGTATTGCTGAAGATTTTGCTGAACTTCACTCAGTTCTTTTTGATATTCATCCTTTGCACGCTGGTACATGATAAATTCTTCCCTGTCTGCAGTGCTGATGGAGCTGGCGGTTTTGCCTTCATATTTAGGTTTAAGGCGCTTGTAAATTCTTACATATTCCAGGTTTTCCTTTACAGCGTCCCCAAGAAAATTCCAGCCATGGATATCGTCTACATAACCATTATTATCATCATCTTTATTATTTCCAGGGATTTCATCGGTATTGGTCCAAATTACCCCATCCAGGTCTTCATGTTCAATATCTACCCCACTATCTACCACTCCAACAATCACGGTTTCACCTTTCCTGTTTTTTATAATCTCATCATAGGCCTTACGAACAGACATTCCCGGGATCGTGTCACTCTGGAGATCGGCACCGCTCCAGTCTTTAAGCTGCACCTCTGTAAGCGGCTGCACCTTTAGAGGGATGGAATCTATTTGTTCTATTGGTGTGGAAACTAAACTTGGGGCGGTACTGCCACAGGCGGCAAGCATTGCGGCTGCGGTTACGGAAAGCAGCGGCTTAAAAACTGGTATTCTCATATTTTATTTCTAATTAAAAACTTGGTTGAATGTAAATTTTTCGTCTAACCTTACTCCTTTTTCTGTATGTTTAACGGTGATTATTTCATTATGGGCATCGTGTTCCAGGAACAAATAAAATTTCTCATCTGCTGCCTTATTCAAAAATATTTTTTTCTCCGGAAGCGTAAGCAGCGGCCTTGTATCAAATCCCATCACGTACGGCAAAGGAATATGTCCCGCGGTTGGCAGCAAATCTGCCATAAATACAAGGGTTTTATCTTTATATTTAATGTGCGGGATCATTTGTTTATCGGTGTGTCCATCCACAAATAACACGCCAAAGCCAAAATATTCAGAATCGGTATAGTTTTGCTTGTCGCCGTTACGTTCTAAAAAGTGAAGTTTGCCGCTTTCTTCCATGGGAAGGATGTTTTCTTTCAGGAAGGAAGCCTTTTCCCGTGCGTTGGGTTGTGTTGCCCATAGCCAATGGTCTTCATTGCTCCAGAAACGGGCATTTTTAAAAGCTGGTTCGTAGCCGGTATGGTCTTTATTCCATTTAATGCTTCCGCCGCAATGGTCAAAATGCAGGTGTGTCAGGAACACATCGGTAATGTCATCGCGGTGAAAACCATATTTTTTTAAGGATTTGTCTATAGAGTGTTCTCCCCAGGGATAATAAAAACCAAAGAATTTTTCATCCTGCTTATCCCCCATACCGGTATCTATGAGAATAAGTTTTTCACCCTCCTCAATAAGTAAACAACGGGCGGCAATATCAATCATATTGTTAGAATCTGCAGGATTTGTGCGGGACCAGAGGCTTTTTGGAACCACTCCAAACATAGCACCTCCATCCAGTTTAAAATTTCCTGCTTCAATTGGATATAGCTTCATGTTATTTTTTTTTCTTATTCTTAGGAATTACTATGCAAAATAGAAAAACAAAATTTCACTAAAATGCTAAAGTAAGCTTTTAACAAGTTGTTATCATAAGTAGAACAAAGTGGTTAATAAGCCTTTTTTATTACATTTAGCACTTAAATTAAAAACGAATGTTAGAATTAGCTGGAATAATTATACTTGGTATACTGGCGCAGTGGGTAGCCTGGAAATTTAAAATTCCTGCTATTTTACCACTTATCCTCATAGGACTTGCAGTAGGGCCAATTGCGACCCTATTTACTGAAGATGGAAATAAATTAATTGAACCTATCTGGAACGGAGAGCACGGCCTTTTCCCCGGCGAAAGCCTTTTTTACTTTGTATCTCTGGCAATTGGAATCATTCTTTTTGAAGGTGGTTTGACGCTGCGAAAAGGGGAAATTTTAAATGTAGGCCCTGTAATTGTAAAACTAATCACTATAGCAGTAGTGGTTACATTTGTTGGAGCAGGCATCGCCGCATATCTTATTTTTAATTTATCCTGGCAGATCGCCTTTCTTTTTGCAGCGCTTATTATTGTGACCGGACCCACCGTGATAACTCCTATTTTAAGAAATATTCCTCTAAAAAAAGATGTTTCAGCAATCTTAAAATGGGAGGGAATATTAATTGATCCTATTGGTGCCCTGGTGGCCGTACTTGTTTTTGAGTTTATAGCTGCCGGCGAAGGGCGGGAATATACCCGTACTGCACTGGTGGAATTTGGTAAAATTGTACTTTTTGGTTTTACCTTTGGTTTTACCTTTGCCCATGCACTTGCTTTTGCAATTAAAAAGAACGTAATTCCACATTATCTTTTAAACGTTTTTACCCTTGCCGCAGTATTGGGAGTTTTTGTGCTTAGTGATCAATTTGCTCATGAAAGCGGACTGCTGGCGGTAGTGGTAATGGGAATGGTAATGGGAAATATGAATCTTCCCAATTTAAAGGAATTACTATATTTCAAGGAGTCTCTTAGCGTTCTGCTTATTTCTATCCTATTTATCCTGCTCGCCGCAAATATGAATATGGAAGATCTTTACCTCATTTTTAATATAAATGCCCTTATCCTCTTTGCTGCAGTGGTTTTCCTGGTTCGGCCTCTGGGTGTATTTGTGAGTAGTATAAATTCTTCTTTACAATTTAATGAAAAATTATTTATAAGCTGGGTAGGCCCACGCGGAATCGTAGCTGCAGGTATCGCCTCCCTATTTGGAATAAAATTACAAAGCCAGGGGGTGGAAGGGGCAGAGTATATTACACCTCTGGTATTTATGATTGTACTAGGAACCGTGCTGCTTAATGCCACCACAGCACGATTATTTGCACAATTGGTAGGTGTTTTTCTTAAAAATTCTTCAGGAATATTAATTATAGGGGCTTCCTCCATGCCACGGCTTATCGCGGCTTATTTAAAGAAAAATAACCGGCATGTAGTGCTGGTAGATAACAATGCCAGCAACATCAGGAAATCTAAAGAACTGGGGATTGATGCTATTCAGGATAATGTTTATTCTGATGATCTTATCAATAATATAGAACTCAACGATATTGGTTATTTAATGGCCATGACCAGTAACAGCGAGGTAAATGACAATGCCATTAAGAAATTCAGAAAACATTTTGGTGAGAACGGATCCTTCAGGGTAGTTTCTCCTGATGAAATGCAGGACCCGGAAAAAAATCCAAAAGAAGGCTTATTTTCTCAAACCGATGATTACGTGAAGCTTACCAATCTTGCCCGTAAATATCCCTCTATACAGGAAATAGAACTTAATTCTAAAGAACATTATGAGGGGCTTATTGAGATCACTAAAACCGATAATGATATTATCCCTCTATTTGTTAAAAATAACGAAGGAGATCTAAGCATAATCCCTTCCAACAGCACCTCTGTAGATATTGAAGAAGGCTATAAGCTGGTGTATCTTGGAAAAGAAATGGAAGTGGCAGAAAATGAAGAAAAAATCGAATCCAGGGAAAGTGTGGAAGAAGATGAAGATTAATCTTCATCTTCCATTGCCGCTATAAGTTCATCATTAATTTCGAGGTTGTGATACACATTCTGCACATCATCATCTTCCTCAAATTTATCTACCAGGGCAAGAATTTTTTTAGCGTCTTCCAGCGGAAGTTCAATGGTATTTAAAGGAATTCGCTGCACTTCAGAATTTTTTGGCTCTATGCCCAATTCTTCTAATTTAGAAGACATTAAGCCGAAGTCGGTAAATTCAGTATAAACAGTTATATAATCATCTTCTTTGTCAATGCTGGAAGCACCGCCCTCAATTAATTCCAGTTCCAGCTCTTCCATATCCCGTTTAATCTTTTCTTTTTCCAGTACAAACACTCCTTTTTTATCAAACAGGAATTCTAGGGAACCATTGGTTCCAAGGCTGCCGCCATTCTTGGAAAAAATAGATCTTACCGAGGCTACCGTACGATTGGTATTATCTGTGGTACATTCCACAAAAAAAGCAATTCCATTGGGGCCGTAACCTTCAAAAGTCACCAGTTCATAATTATCGGCATCGGCACCGCTGGCTTTTTTTACGGCACGCTCAATGGTGTCTTTAGGCATGTTTACGCCCTTGGCATTGGAGATGGCATTTCTAAGGGCAGGATTAGCTTCGGGATCTGGCCCTCCGCCTTCTTTTACGGCAACACTAATATCTTTAATTGCCCTGGTAAATTGTTTCGCTCTTCGTTTATCCTGCGCTCCCTTACGGTGCTTTATATTTGCCCATTTACTGTGTCCGGCCATGATTTGTCTGTAGTCTTTAGTTTGTAGTCGATAGATTTTATACCGAACTAAATTTTATGTCATTACAAATTTAAAAAATGAAATAGGAGTTAAGAAATCATATGAATATGTATCTTCAATGTAAAAATTTTATATAGCTGAATTTGAAAACCGAAAAATTTAATTTTGAGGAACTCAATGTTTATCAAAAGTCATTATTATTTGTTGATAAGATTTATGAGCAAACCAGGAAATTTCCAAGGGGAGAAGCTTATGGATTAACTTCTCAATTTCGAAGAGCTGCTACTTCAATAGCATTGAATATAGCTGAAGGAGCTGGAAGTTCAAATCCTGAATTTCGGCGTTATCTTCAAATTTCTTTAAATTCAGTTAAAGAATGCGTGGTGTGTGTAGAAATTGCAAAACGTCAAACCTATTTTCAGTTAAACGAGTATGAGGATTATAGACAAGATCTGGCAGAATTATCTAAAATGCTCACATCTTTAATGAAATATCTTAACAACAATCAAAAGAAAAACTAACCCTCTAAAGACTCGATTAACTTTAGTAAAGATTTTTCTTTCTAAAATTGAAATTCCTAAGCTTTGTTGGTTATGCGGAAGATGCTCCTACCGTCTATAGTCTAAAGTCTAAAGACTATTTTTAGTCATTTAACTTCAAAACTGCCATAAAGGCCTCCTGGGGGATTTCAACATTTCCAACCTGGCGCATACGTTTTTTACCTTTTTTCTGCTTTTCCAGAAGTTTACGTTTACGGGAAATATCCCCGCCATAACATTTTGCGGTAACGTCCTTACGTAAAGCTTTTACGGTTTCGCGGGCAATAATTTTTGCACCTATTGCCGCCTGGATAGGAATGTCGAATTGTTGCCTGGGGATAAGTTCCTTCAGCTTTTCACACATTTTCTTCCCGATATCATAGGCGTTATCTACGTGCAATAATGCTGAAAGTGCGTCTACAGTATTTCCGTTCAGCAATACATCTACTTTTACCAGTTTAGACTGGCGCATTCCAATGGGAGAATAGTCAAAAGAAGCATATCCGCGGGAAACTGTTTTTAGGCGATCATAAAAATCGAAGACAATTTCAGCTAAAGGCATATCAAAAGACAATTCCACCCTTTCTGTAGTCAGGTAGGTTTGGTTAGTAATTTCTCCCCTTTTTTCGATACAAAGGGACATTACGTTCCCTACATAATCTGATTTGGTAATGATGGTTGCTTTAATAAAAGGTTCTTCCACCCGGTTTAAAGTGGAAGGCTCAGGCAGGTCTGATGGATTATTTACCAGGATCACCTCATCGGGATTTTTATTGGTATACGCCTGGTAAGATACGTTTGGAACGGTAGTGATCACCGTCATATCAAACTCCCTTTCCAGCCTTTCCTGGATAATTTCCAGGTGAAGCATTCCAAGAAAACCACATCGGAAACCAAAGCCAAGCGCGGCCGAACTTTCAGGAGTAAATACCAGGGAAGCATCATTTAGCTGAAGTTTCTCCATAGAAGCTCTCAATTCTTCATAATCTTCAGTATCCACAGGGTAAATTCCGGCAAAAACCATTGGTTTTACATCTTCAAACCCAGGAACAGCTTCAGTAGTAGGATTTTTGGCATCGGTAATAGTATCCCCAACTTTTACTTCTTTTGCTTCCTTGATCCCGGTGATAAGGTAGCCTACATCCCCGGTTTTAATCTCATTTTTGGGTTGTTGTTTCAGTCTTAAGGTGCCTACCTCATCTGCCGAGTAATTTTTATCTGTAGCTACAAATTTAATGTTTTGACCCTTTTTTATAGAACCATTAATTACCCTGAAAAAGGTTTCTACTCCACGGAAGGGATTATAGACTGAATCAAAAATAAGGGCTCTTAAAGGCGCATCAACCTTGCCGCTTGGAGGAGGAATCCTGGTAATAATTGCTGAAAGTATTTCTTCAATCCCCAATCCTGTTTTGGCGCTTGCCGGAATAATATCTGAAGCATCACAACCCAGTAAATCCACAATATCATCGGTTACTTCCTCAGGATTGGCGCTGGGAAGATCTATTTTATTAAGAACAGGAATAATTTCGAGATCATTTTCCAGGGCGAGGTAGAGATTAGAAATGGTTTGTGCCTGGATGCTTTGTGCGGCATCTACCACCAGCAACGCACCTTCACAAGCTGCAATAGATCTGGAAACTTCATAAGAAAAATCTACATGGCCGGGAGTATCTATAAGATTCAGCACATATTTCTCCCCTTCATAAATATAATCCATTTGTATGGCGTGGCTTTTAATGGTAATTCCACGCTCTCTTTCCAGGTCCATATTGTCCAGGAGCTGCTCCTGTTTTTCACGATCGGTAACCGAACCTGTGAAGTCTAACAGCCTGTCCGCCAGGGTACTTTTCCCGTGATCAATATGGGCGATAATGCAAAAGTTACGTATGTGCTTCATGTCTCTTTTTCGTAGCTGATCTTATAAAATAATCAACAATAATTAAGTTGACAAATATAGTTTATTTACAAGTTATCAAAGAATTTTTATAGGATTGCTGAAGAATCAGGATTTAACTCCTTTACCGGCTTTATATAATTTCAAAATACCTGTGGAATAAAAGGTTTTTAAAATCTGCAGAGGGATAGCAGATGCAAGATTTAGATTTGTATTTTTAAGCGAAGCACATTTTGCAGCCCAGCTTAAACAAAAACTTTGCAGAGTTTTGATATTTATAAAGAAAAGAACTAAGGGTTTTTATTTTTTGCAGAAGATTTTTAAAAATCTATTAGTACTTTTCCTGTTTAAAGCGATTTTTGAAGAAAATTGGAACAGCAGCTTTCTTAGCCTTTATGAGTTAACTAAAGGGAATAAAGTTATGGCTGTAAAATCTTCTTTAAAAATTATCGCTAAGGTTGTTTACAAAAAATTATTCCTAGAATATGGCAAATTCAGTTGCAACAAAAAGGGAGAAGTCTCTACAAGAGAGCGGTAGTACTACCCGTTCTATCATTATTATTGGTGCTTTATTTTTCATTTTCGGGTTTGTTACCTGGCTTAATTCCCTTTTAATCCCGTATCTGGAAATTGCCTGCGAATTAACCAAATTTCAGGCCTTTTTTGTCACCTTTGCTTTTTATATCGCTTATGTGGTAATGGCACCGGTTTCTGCAAGAACGCTTAATAAATTGGGTTTCAAAAAAGGAATGTCCGTAGCATTAGGAATTATGGCAATTGGCGCGCTATTATTCATACCGGCAGCCATTAGCCGTACCTACATTATTTTTCTGGGAGGACTTTTTATTATGGGCAGCGGGCTGGCCATTCTGCAAACCGCTTCCAATCCTTATGTAACTATCATTGGCCCTGCTGAAAGTGCTGCAAAACGCATCAGTATAATGGGAATTTGTAACAAACTGGCAGGAGCAATCGCACCTATTTTGATTGGTTTCTTTTTACAGCTGGAAAAAGCAGATGAACTTAAGTCTGAAATTGCCAATTTATCTGCTTCCGAAAGAATTGCAGAACTGGACCAGATGGCAATGCGCGTTATACCGCCTTATATAGGCATTATTGTGGTTTTATTGCTACTCGCGTTCTGGGTGTATAAATCCGGTTTACCCGAAGTAGATGCCGATGAGGAAGATGAAAATTTAACCGCATCTAACTTGGGCAAAAAGAGTGTTTTCGATTTCCCGCATGTGATTTTGGGAGTGATCACTTTATTTCTATATGTTGGAGTAGAGGTAATTGCAGCCGATAGTATTATAAGTTATGGCTCTTCCCAGGGAATTGCCCTAACTACGGCCAAGTACTTTGCAACCGGAACCATGGCTGCCATGGTTTTGGGCTATATCATTGGCATAATTAGCATTCCCAAGATTATAAAACAGGAAAATGCATTACGGGTTTCAGCAGTATTAGGGATTTTGTTCGCGCTGGTCGCCATTTTTTCGTCCGGCTATGTTTCACTCGCCTTTATTGCGCTTTTAGGCCTGGCAAATTCCTTAATGTGGCCGGCAATCTGGCCCATGGCGCTGGCCGATGTTGGAAGATTTACAAAAGCAGCCTCTTCTTTACTGGTTATGGGAATTGCCGGCGGGGCAATTGTGCCACTTGCTTACGGGGCTCTGGCTGAAAATTGGAATCCGCAGCAGGCGTACTGGATTTTAATTCCCTGCTATTTATTCATATTGTATTTTGCTGTTTCAGGATATAAAATCAGAAAAACATGAGGCCTTATATTTTAGCGGAAAGTAACTGGCAAACGGTTAAGGAGGAAGAAACGGAAGTAGCCGTTTTGCCATGGGGAGCCACAGAAGCTCATAATTATCATTTGCCCTACGCCACAGATAATTATCAAATTGATGCCATTGCTGCAGAAGCCGGGAAAATTGCCTGGGAAAAAGGCATAAAACTGAAGATCCTACCCAACATCCCTTTTGGGGTAAATACAGGGCAGGCAGATATTAAGCTGGACATCAACTTATTCCCCAGTACCCAACTGGCCATACTCTCAGACATCCTCCAGGTCTTAAACCGGCAGGGGATTTATAAATTTATTCTGCTGAATGGCCACGGAGGCAATACCTTTAAACCCATTCTTAGGGAACTGGGCTTAAAGTTTCCGAAGATGTTGCTCATCACGACCAATTTCTTTGAGGTAGTAGATAAATATCAATTTTTTGAAGAAAAAGGGGATCATGCAGATGAAATGGAAACCAGCCTGATGCTTCACCTTATGCCGGGACTGGTTTCAGATTTAAAGGAAGCGGGGAGTGGAAAGGAGCGAAAATCCAAAATTACGGGAATAAGAGAAGGCTGGGCCTGGGCAGAACGGCAATGGTCCATGGTGAGCGAGGATACCGGAATAGGGAATCCTAAAAAAGCCACCAAAGAAAAGGGAGCACAGTTTTTTAATGCTGTTTGTAACAAATTAGCAGAATTGTTCGTGGAGGTTTCTGAAGTTGAAATAGATAAACGATATGATTCTACGGAAGAATAACTGCCTTTAAAAATTTTAAATATGAAAGGCACAAAAGGGGAAAATTGTATAACTCGATGAAGGTATGCCCTTAAAAATAAAACACAATAATTATCCTATGAAAGCAAAACTTCCAAAATCCTCTACCTATTTTCTCTTCATGCTGATGATTGCATTTTCCTGCTCAGGCACAAAAAATACTCCCGGGACTACTTCAGTTGAAGAAGAACAGCCTTCTTTAATTCCTTCACCTCAGATGGTGGATTGGGGCACCAATCAGTACAGTATTCCGCAGAAAAATATCATTTGCTATAATAAAGAAGCCGAAGGATCTGTACAATGGGTAGAACAACTTTTATCTGCGGCAAATATAGCTTCAGAAGTAACTGAAGGAGAAAATTGCGGAAACTGGAACCTCACTTTAAACAATTCTCTGGAGCGGGAATTGGGAGAAGAAGGTTATAAACTTGCTATTAATTCATCCGGAATACATCTCCAGGCCGCTGCAGAAGCAGGATTATTCTACGGAATACAAACCCTGCGGCAGTTCTTTCCGCCAGAAATAGAAAAAGGAAAATTAAGTAGAAAAGTAGTTTTACGTTATGTTGAAATAACAGACAAACCAGAATATTCCTGGCGCGGAAGTATGGTGGATGTGGCCCGAAGCTTTTTTGGGCTGGAATATCTCAAAAACCATGTAGACCGCATGGCCTTGTACAAACTTAACCGGCTTCATCTTCATCTTAGCGATGACCAGGGTTGGCGTATAGAAATAAAATCTAAACCTGCATTGACCCAAATTGGTTCTAAAAGTGCTACAGAAGGAGGAAATTCCGGATTTTTAACCCAGCAGGAATATAAAGAATTACAGGAATACGCGCTGGCCAGGAACATTATTTTAATTCCAGAAATTGATATGCCCGGGCACATCTATGCGGCATTACGTTCTATCCCTGAAATAAACTGTGAAGATTACTCCAACCTTTCTCCCGCCAGAGCGATGCCACCCGAACCTTATACCGGGCCTCAGGTAGGCTGGAGTAAATTCTGCCTTGAAAAACCAGAGGTGGTTTATAATTTTGTCTCTGAGGTGATAGGCGAACTGGTGGGCATCACCAAAGGTCCCTGGATACATATTGGAGGGGACGAGATTGAAGATCCGCTCTACGAAGAATTTGTGGTAAAAGCCGATTCTATTGTTCAGCATTATGGAAAAACCTCTATTGGTTGGGAAGAAGTCACCAAAGGAAAGGTGAGCAATTCTTTAATTAGTCAGGAATGGCACGGCGAGGTGGAAAGCGTGGTAAAAAACCTTAAGACCATAGAATCTATTTGTTCCAGTTTTTACCTGGATCATGCAAATGTTCCCGGCCAGGAAAATACCAATAACTGGTGTAAAGAAGATGGAGTTTCTATTGAAGACGTTTATACATACAGATCTAAGAATCCAAATGCGATAGGAGTGGAGGCCGCGGTATGGACAGAATATGTGTTAAACGATCAAATGCTGGACAACAGGTTATGGCCAAGATTAATTGCCGTTGCTGAAGTTGCCTGGAGCCTGGAAGATCACCTGGATTTTAATGATTTTAAGGTAAGGTTGGCAGCACAAAGTGACCGGATAAAAAATATGGGAATTCATCATTTTAAAACGCCCGGTGTTAATTGGTCTGAAAATAAAACTTCACCAGCCGCCGGTTCTGTTTTTTCAGGCCTTATGCCTGAAAATTATGCCGCAGGGCAGGAAGAATAAAAGCCATTCTCCTCCGTTAAGCGTACACAGGGCAAGTATTTAAAAGTAAAGTTTTTAGGGAATGAACTTTTTATACAAATTATTAAACGTTGGTAATGCTTTTTGTCTCCTGTCTTTTTATTCGCGGTGGCAACAAAACCAGTACAACAAATAAATATCGAAAAAAATTGACATGAATAAACCAATTACCGAGCAATCCTCACACTACGATAATCTTGAAAATAAGAGTACAGGAGAGTTGCTAAGGGATATTAATAAAGAAGATCAAAGCGTGCCCCTGGCGGTGGAAAAAATAATCCCCAACATAGAAAAGCTGCTGGAAGTAGTGGTTGAAAAAATGAAAAAGGGAGGGAGGCTTTTTTACATAGGAGCCGGAACCAGCGGCCGCCTGGGAGTTTTGGATGCTTCAGAAGTACCTCCAACTTTTGGCGTTTCAGGAGACTGGGTAATTGGGCTTATTGCAGGGGGAGACACGGCCTTAAGAAATGCCGTGGAAAATGCTGAAGACAATACCGAACAGGCCTGGCTGGATCTTCAGCAATTTCATATAAGTGAGAAAGATGTCCTGGTGGGGATTGCGGCTTCCGGTACTACCCCTTATGTAATTGGCGGTATAAAAAAAGCAAGGGAACAGGGTATTGCCACCGGATGTATTACCTGTAATACCAATAGCCCGCTGGGCAATGCTGCGGAATTTCCTGTAGAATGTGTGGTAGGACCGGAGTTTGTAACCGGGAGCACAAGAATGAAGGCCGGTACGGCCCAAAAGCTAATTCTCAATATGATTTCCACAGGCGCGATGATAAGAATGGGAAGGGTAAAGGGAAACAAAATGGTAGATATGCAGCTTTCCAACAAAAAACTGGTGAACCGTGGTGTAAAAATGATCATGGAGGAACTTGGGGTAAGTGAAGAGAGAGCAGGAAAGCTGCTTCAGGAATATGGCAGCGTAAGAAAAGTGATAGTGGTTTATGGAAAAAGCTGAGAAAAGGAGGCCCTGCAGAATTATTTTTGGTCTTGTATTATTTTGCAGTTTCTTCTTTCTAAATTCCTGCAAGACCAGCCAGCCGGTTGTAAAAAATAAACCCACAGCCTCTCATACCCAATCCGGTGAAAAACCTGGCGAAACCCAGGTTCCGCCTGCTTTGGAAGAGACTGATAGGATAAAGAAGGAGACCCTCAGGATCCCGCCTCCTCTGCGTATAGCCGAATTTCGTGCTGCCTGGGTGGCTACAGTCGCCAACATTAACTGGCCAAGCAAAAGAAACCTTTCCACCAGCGAGCAACAAAGGGAAGCCCTGCAGATCCTGGATTTTCTGGAAGCGCATCATTTTAATGCCGTGATTTTACAGGTGCGGCCACAGGCAGATGCCCTTTACAGTAGCGAATTAGAACCCTGGTCTTACTTCCTTACCGGCGAAACGGGGAAGGCTCCCAACCCTTATTATGACCCTTTGAAATTCTGGATAGAGGCCGCTCATAATCGTGGTTTGGAATTGCATGTTTGGCTCAACCCTTACAGGGCATATCACACTACAGGAGGGGAAATAACAGAAAATGCGCTGGTAAAAACCATGCCCGGCTTTATGGTGGAACTAAAAAACAAATTTTGGTGGATGGACCCGGCAAAACAGGAAACCCGGGATCATGTTTCCAGGGTGGTTATGGATATTGTTAAGCGTTATGATATAGACGGGGTTCATTTTGATGATTATTTCTATCCTTATGCTTCCTACAACGGGAACAAGCCCTTTCCAGATGAAGAGAGCTGGAATAAATACAAGGCTGCAGGTGGTGAATTATCCAGGGAGGACTGGAGAAGGGACAATGTAAACAAATTTGTAAAACGTATTTATTCAGAAATTAAAGCTGAAAAACCTTATGTAAAATTCGGCATCAGTCCGTTTGGTATCTGGCGTCCCGGGCATCCTGCCTCCATCAAAGGAATGGACCAGTATAACGAATTGTATGCAGATGCAAAATTATGGCTTAATGAAGGTTGGGTAGATTATTTTACGCCACAGCTTTATTGGAAAATAAGCCAGGTGCCCCAAAGTTTCCCGGTGTTGCTGGGCTGGTGGAGCAATGAGAATACCAAAAACAGGCATTTATGGGCAGGCATCAATGACGGCCTAATTGGAGAGGAAAAGGAAAAGGACACCGGTGAAATTACAAATCAGATCATGATTACCCGTGGACTCTCCGCCAGCAGAGGTGCGGTACACTGGAATGTTGGGCCTGTGATGAAAAACCCTGAATTGGCAACGGCGTTACTGGAAGGGCCTTACCATAAAAATGCTTTGGTTCCCGCAAGTCCCTGGCTGGACAACCAGCCCCCGGAGGCCCCGGAAGTAAAGATTACCAGGAGCAATGGTGAACTCCATATTACCTGGGAACATCCCGTGGAAGATGATGTTTTTAGGTGGGTACTTTATTTCAAATATGAGAATGCCGGATGGGATTTTAAGATTTTTAACAGGGAAACCAGGGAATTTAATTTAGGCAATGCAGCCAATTTTAGCGAAATTGGAGTTACCGCTGTAGATCGTACAGGAAATGAAAGCAGCTTTAAGAAAATTGACCTGAAGTAACCTAAAATCAAGAGGATGCCGTTTGAGTTGAAAACCTATATATATGAGCTCGAATTAAAAGATCCTTTCAGGATTAGCCACAGCTCCCGTGAAGTTCAGCCTACATTGGTGGTAGAACTCTCCTATGGCGGGTTTACTGGATTTGGAGAGGCAGCAGCCACTTCCTATTATGGAGTTTCCGTAGAAAAAATGAGCCAGTTAATAGAAGAAATTTCCCCGGTAGTTTCTGAAAATATAAAAAAATCTCCTGAGGAAATCTGGCAAATTACGGCCCCGTATTTTAAGGGAAATTCTTTTGCCCAGTGCGCTTTGGATATCGCGGTGCATGATCGCTACGGGAAGGCTAAAAATTTGCCGCTTTACAAAATTTGGGGGCTGGAGTTGGAAAACCTGCCTCTTTCCAATTATACCATTGGCATTGGTTCCATAGAAGAAATGGTACAGAAAATGAAGAATTTTCCCTGGCCGCTCTATAAGATTAAACTGGGCACCAATGAAGATGTTGAAATTATCCGGGAGCTTAGAAAGCATACCAATTCCATCTTCAGGGTAGATGCCAATGGTGGCTGGAATGCAGACGAGGCTATAAAAAATGCTGTTTTGCTGAAGGATTTAAATGTGGAATTTTTGGAGCAGCCTTTGCCCAAAGAAGATTTTGAGGGAATGAAAAAGGTCTTCAAAAACTCTGTTCTGCCGGTAATTGCCGATGAAAGTTGTATCACTGAAGCCGATGTGAAACAATGCGCCGGATATTTTCACGGCATCAATATCAAATTGACCAAATGCGGCGGCTTAACCCCCGCCAGGCGAATGATTGCCGAAGCAAAATCGCTCGGACTTAAGGTAATGGTAGGGTGTATGACAGAGTCCACCGTGGGAATTTCGGCTATTGCACATTTACTGCCTTTACTGGATTATGTAGATATGGATGGCGGGTTGCTTATTAAAAATGATATTGCCGATGGTGTAAAATTAAAGGATGGAGCAGTACATTTCCCTGAAAGAAACGGCACCGGGGCAAAATTGATTAAATTTACATGAAATATAAAATGAAGATGAAAAAGATACTAAATTCTGCATTTCTGGCTCTTGCATTATTAATGCTGAGCAGTTGTAATAACGAAAAGAATACGGCTTCTGACACCCCAAATGAAGCCGAAAACCTTATTGCTGAAGTGCGGCAGGAATATGCGCCAGACAAACGGGTGGCACTTTTTGATATTGAGGCAGAAGAAAATAAGGATACTTATATTCTAAAAGGAGAATCCAATCTTCCTGAAGCGGTGGAAAATCTAAAGGAAAAACTCAAGTCTCAAAACATCAATTTTAAGGACAGCATTCAAATTTTGCCGGAGGAAGAAATGGCAAATAGCAAGGGTGTAATTAAAATTTCGGTGGCGAACTTAAGGGGAGACGCGGCACATTCCTCAGAGCTGGTTACCCAGGCTACCTTGGGAATGCCCGTAAATGTGTACAAGAAAAACAGTAACTGGTATTTAATCCAGACGCCGGACGATTACCTGGCATGGGTAGATGGCGGTGGAGTGCAAATTTATTCCGAAGAAGAATTTAAAGACTGGAAAGCTTCAGAAAAACTCATTTACCTTCAGCCCTCCGGAAATTCTTTTGCTGAGGCAAATACGAATTCCGAAGTGGTGTCTGATCTTGTTGCGGGAGATATTCTGGAATTAACAGGTACCGAAAATGGCTTTTTTAAGGTGGAATATCCCGATGGAAGAACCGCTTATATTCAGCAAAAGGAAGGAAAAAAATATAAAGAATGGCTCCAAAATCTTGATCCGGAAGGGGAGGATCTTATCGCCACTTCCAGAAAATTAATGGGTTTACCTTATTTATGGGGCGGCACTTCTCCAAAAGGAGTGGATTGCAGCGGCTACACCAAAACTATTTATTTTTTAAACGGAATAGTGATCCCACGGGATGCTTCGCAGCAGGTACATACCGGAAAACTGGTGGATTCCACCCGAAATTTTGAAAACCTGGTGCCCGGAGATCTGCTTTTCTTCGGCCGGCCGGCTACAGATTCTACTTCAGAAAGAGTGGTGCACGTGGGAATGTGGATAGGAAACAACGAATTTATCCACTCTTCCGGAAGGGTGCATATTAGCAGTATGGATAAAAATGCTGAAAATTTTGACCAGGGGAATTATGACCGGTATTTAAGAACCAAGCGGTTGCTGAATCAGCAAGGCGAAGGGCTTACTTATCTTCGGAAAAAAGATATTTTTACCACAGATGCTGCTTCCGCGGAAGCTTCAGAATAATTAAGAGCTTCTGTCGCTTAAAAAAAGGTGTTTCCTCGAGCGAAGAAGTCTAGAGATGCCTGAATAGTAGGAATGTAAAAAGCTCCTTCCCTTTAAGGGAAGGTGGATTAATCTTCGGCAGAAGATTAAGACGGAAGGCTAAACCATGTCTAAGGCATCTAAAAAAAACAATAGATGCTTTATTGAAAACAGGAAATAAAAAAGCCATCCGTCCTTTGCCGCCTCCTTTGAAAAAGGAGAGGAGCATCACCAGACAAGTATAAGTAATTTTAAAGAGATTTTTTATAGAGATCATAAAGTACCTTCAGCTCGTGTTCACTTAAAATCCCGTTGATATCTTCCTGGATAAAATGCAGCTCAAAGGCCTGGATAGCCGATGATAAATTAGAGGTATCATATCCAATAATTTTAAGAGCATCTGCATAATTAAAATCTGAAGGAACGATATTCGGGAAAAGGAGGCGGTCTAAAAAAGGCAGTTTTTGGGTAAGCGGATTTAATTTTGCCATGATCAGTTGATTATCAGTATTAAAAAACGCTGCTTCCATCTGAAGGTTTTCTACCACTTCTTCATCATACCAGATTCCGTAGCCTTCTTCGGCCAGTTTTTTCCACGGAAAAAATACGCTGGGATCAACTTTTCGGGTAGGAGCGATATCAGAATGGCCTATAAAGTTTTGCTCAGGGATTTTATATTTCTTTTTAAGCATTTCTAAAACATCCAGCAGGCTGTTTATTTGTGCTTCAGGAAATTCTTCAAAACCATTATTATCCAGCTCTATCCCAATAGAAGCCGAATTAAGGTCGTTGGTAGTGCCCCAGGAGCCCACGCCGCCATGCCATGCCCGGTAATAATCGTTGAGCATGTGATACACCTCCCCATCGCGCCCAATAACATAATGTGCGCTCACCTGTGTACGCGGCAACGTAAAAGTGGTTAAGGTTTGCGCCACCGAATCCTGCGCAGTATGGTGAATCACTACAAAATTGGGCCTTCTAAGGTTAAAATTTGTAGTTCCCACCCATGCGGGCGCGTATTGTATCTTTGAAGTGTCAGAAAGTTCTTCTTCAGGAGAAATACGCAATTCTTTCGCATAGGCTTTTGTTTGCTTTTTGTAAACCCTGTTGGTTTTGGAGTAGGGATTGGAACTGCAGGAAAACATAATGCACATGCAGGTAAGAAGAAAAGCGGCAAATATTTTGTTCATGTTTATTTTAGTATTTAAATCCCGGCAATTCTGCCCGGAGGGTCGCAATTTACCTTTTCCAGGGAGGCCGAACTATTTTTTGGGAGTTATAGCTTTAAAATTTCCATTTTACAAAGGCTTCCATAGCTTCATAATTCGCGAGCCCCAGTTTATGATAATCGGCGGCTGTTTCCCTGTTCCTTTCCTGTGCCCTCATCCAGAATTCCCGCTCATCATCCCCGGGAAATACAGGACGGTCCTTTTGGGATTGATGCTGAAAAATGGCAATTTTTTTACGTTCCACTTCCTGTGGGGAAAGCGGCACGGCCATTTCAATTTCATGGGTTTCAAATTCATGCCACGCACCCCGGTACATCCAAAGCCAGGCTTTCCTTGCCCAATCTTCGGTTTTACGTAATTCTTCCATAGCGGCCAATACAATTTTAAAGCATACCAGGTGTGTTCCATGTGGATCGGCAAAATCTCCTGCAGCAAAAATCTGGTGTGGTTTTATCTTCTGAAGAAGTTCTACGGTGAGTTTTACATCTTCATGAGTCACGGGATTTTTAACCATTTTCCCGGTTTCATAGAAAGGCAATGCCATAAAATGAATGTTTTTATCCTGAAGGCCGGCATAACGCGCTCCTGCGATCGCTTCGGTTTTACGGATAAAAGCTTTTACATTACGCACTTCCGGCAGGTCAATTTCATTGGGTTGTTTCTGCTTAATAAAAGCACGCATGTCTTCATAAGTTTTTTCCAGTTTTGAAATGTCTTCCCCGATACTTTTGTTAAAGTCTATGGCAAATTCCACATACCTAAGTACATCGGTGTCCCAAACAGCAGTATTTCCAGAAGTTTGATACGCAACGTGTACATCATGTCCCTGGTCTACCAGCCGTATAAAGGTGCCTCCCATAGAAATAACGTCATCATCGGGATGCGGGGAAAAGATTACCGCTCTTTTTCTTGCCGGTTCTGCCCGTTCTGGTCGCTGCGAATCATCAGCATTGGGTTTTCCTCCCGGCCAGCCGGTAATGCTGTGTTGTAACTGATTAAAAACATCAATATTTATGTTATAGGCGGGTCCTTTTTCGGTGGCAAGCTGCGCCATCCCGTTATTGTTGTAATCTTCATCGGTTAATTTCAGGATAGGTTTATTTACCGCATGAGATAACCAGATCACTGCTTTTTTAATAAGGTGTTTGTCCCACACACAATCCTTCACCAGCCAGGGTGTATTAAAGCGGGTGAGTTCTGAAGCGGCATCTTCATCCAAAACAAATTCAGTATTATCTGAAAGTTGTAAATAGGTTGCCGGAACCTCTCCCGAAGTTTCCCCTTCCACCGCTTTTTTAATGATAGAAGCTTTTTTGGTATTCCAGGCCATCAGGATAATTTCCCTTGCCTTAAAAATAGTACCAATACCCATGGTTATGGCTTTAGTAGGAACATTTTCCTTGCCGCCAAAATCACGGGAAGCATCGCGCCGGGTAAGATCGTCCAGGGTTACCAGCCTGGTTCCTGAATTGGGCGCAGAACCCGGTTCATTAAAGCCTATATGTCCCGTTCTACCTATTCCAAGAATTTGAAGGTCCAGCCCTCCCAGTTGGCCAATTTTATTTTCGTAGCCAATGCAGTATTCGGCGATGTCTTCCTTTTTTAGCGTTCCGTCGGGAATATGAATGTTCTCCTTTTTAATATCAATATGATCAAAAAGATTCTCATACATAAAGGTGACATAGCTCTGCGGTGAGGTTGGTGCCATGGGGTAATATTCATCCAGATTAAAGGTAATCACATTGCTGAAGCTCAAACCTTCTTCCCTGTGCAACCTTACCAGTTCTGCATACACTTCTACTGGAGTGGCCCCGGTGGCAAGGCCAAGTACAGCATTTTTTCCCTGCTCCCTTTTTCTCTTAATAAGATTGGCAATACGCGTTGCGACATTCTTTGAAGCGATATGCTGATCCTTGTAAACCGTTACGGGAACTTTTTCAAAGCGGGTTTCTTCAAGAAGGTTTAATCTTGCCATAAGTTTCTGTTAGTTTAATTAGCTACCGTATTTCTATTGTGAATTTTTTTTTGATCATTAAATTATGAAATCTTTTGGCATATTACTCCTATAAAAATATGCAGAATGTTTATAATGATTAAATATTTATAAAAGCTTAATATAAAACCATTCGCAGTAGCTCTTTAATTGGCTTTAGTAAATATGCCAATAGCAAAACTTTCCAGGAAAATATCCTAAATAATAAGTATGCAATTATAACTCCTGCTTTGCAATTAAAACTATATTTTTATTTTTCACAGAAAGCTTGGCAAAATCTACTAATATTTGCAGGCCTTTGACGTTTAATAGATGCTGTAAAAGAACCTATTCAATCCATAATTATCACCCATGAAAATAAGAATATCCCTGGCTTTTTTATTGACTGTTTTTGGTTTGAGCTTCAAGCTATTTGCTCAGGAAAGTAATGCCGTTAAACCTGAATTCCTTCAGTATCAAAACAGCAAATGGGTAGATTCTGTAATGCAGGAGCTCACTCCCAATGAACGTATTGCCCAGCTTATTATGGTGGCAGCATATTCTAACAGGGGAAAAAAACATAAGCAGGAAATCCTGGAACTTATAAAAAAGCAAAAAATTGGCGGACTCATTTTCTTCCAGGGAGACCCAAAAACCCAGGTGGAATTGATGAACGATTATCAGCAGGCTTCAAAAGTTCCTTTGCTTGGCGCTATAGATGCTGAATGGGGCCTTGGGATGCGGCTGGACAATACGATAAGTTTTCCATATCAAATGCCACTGGGTGCCATTCAGGAGGATAAACTACTCTACGAAATGGGGCAGGAGGTGGCCAGGCAAATTAAAAGAACCGGGCTTCATCTTAATTTTGCACCCGTGGTAGACGTGAACAATAATCCTAATAATCCTGTGATCAATTACCGCTCGTTCGGCGAAGATAAATTGAACGTTGCCCAAAAAGGTATTGCTTACATGAAAGGCATGCAGGATGCAGGAATTCTCACCACTGCAAAGCATTTTCCCGGACATGGAGATACCGATACCGATTCCCATCTTGCCCTGCCGCAAATAAACCATCCTTTTGAACGGCTGGATACCCTGGAAATGTACCCTTTTAAAGAATTGATAAATGCCGGAATTGGAGGCGTAATGGTTGCCCATTTAAATATTCCGGCGCTGGATTCCACAGGGGTGCCTTCCACATTATCAAAGGCCATTATTACCGGAATTTTAAAAGATAGTTTGGGTTTTGAAGGCCTTATTGTTACAGACGCCATGAATATGAAAGGGGTTACTAAAGGGAATGAACCCGGCGTGGTAGATAAAATGGCAGTTTTAGCCGGAAATGATCTTTTGGAATTTACTGAAGATGTGCCTAAAGCCATTGCTGAAGTACGCAAAGCCATAGCGCAGGGAATTATTAGCCAGGCGGAAATTGACAAAAGATGCCGCAAGATCCTGGCGGTAAAACAATGGGTGGGGCTTAACCACTATAAACCTGTCCCGGTTAAGGATATCCTGAAACAGCTCAATACACCAAAAGCCCTTTATTTACAACAAAAATTAGTGGAGGCTTCCATGACTGTTCTTAAAAATGAAGAAGAAATAATCCCACTAAAAAGGCTGGATACCCTAAAAATTGCTTCTATTTCTATAGGCGCTTCAGATAAAACTGAATTTCAAAAAGCTTTAAGCCTTTATACTAAAGTCAGGCATTTTCAGCTGGACGCCGATGCGAAAACTTCAGAAATAAATAAAATTAAAGAAGCAATGGGAGATTTTAATTTAACAATTATAGGAGTTCATGATGACAGTAAATATCCGCGGAATACCATGAAATTTTCTGAAGAAGTACAGGAATTTATAGGTGAACTTTCCGCAGAAAAAAATACGGTCATTAGCTTTTTTAAGAATCCTTATGCGCTTAATAAGATTGATAATATCGAGCAGGCGCCAGTGTTAATTGAAACTTACCAGGATTCAAAAATTACAGAAGAAATTGCCGCACAGGTAATCTTTGGTGGGGTGGGCGCCAATGGTAAACTCCCCGTAAGTGTGGGGGAAAAGTTTAAAGCAGGGGATGGCGTATATATAAAAGGAGGGATCAGGTTTAAATATACCACCCCTAAAGAAGCAAGTATGGATCCCGGAAGGTTATTAGGAGAGTGAATTTTGACGAGCGAGAGCATAACATCTAAGCAATTTCCGGGAGCAGGGATTTGGTTACATAGTGATTGCTACAGGTGGAAGATAATATGCCTCATTACGTGAAATTCTGGGTCTTGAATTATTGCATTCTGAAATATTAAAATTTGAGACAGGTGATTTTTAGCAAATAAGCATTATAAGTAACTATAATTATATTTTATTCAATTTTCAGGTTAAAATCCGCATAGGAAGAATAAAAATATTAACAGTTATTTAGGAAATACTATATTTGCTTCAAATTTCCAATTAAGAAAGCCAGTTGCTGTATGCTCAAGATAAATGTCGCCCCCGTCTTTACCCTACTTTTTTTCCTGTTTATAAATAATAGTTTATTTTCTCAAAGTAATGTAAGTGGTAAACTGCTTAATGCAGATGAGCCCGTTGCCTTTGCCAATGTGATCTTACTCAATGCCGAAGACTCCACCACTGTTTACAAAGGCGCTGTTTCCGATGAAAATGGAATGTTTCTATTGCAGGATATAGAGGATAATGCATACTTACTAAAGGTGAGCTTTATTGGATATAAGGAATATTTTAAAAATATAGAGGTAGATGGAGATACTCGGCTGGAACCCATTCAGCTGGAAGAAAATCTGGATAATCTTGATGAAGTAACCGTTAATGCAAGGCGGCCTAAAGTGACCAGAAGTGTAGACCGTATAACTTTTAGTGTTGAAAATTCAACCCTCTCTACCGGGAACACTTATGATATACTAAAACGAACACCTGGTGTAATAGTGAGTCAGGGCCAGCTTCTGGTAAAAAACCGTCCTGCCACAGTTTATATAAATGACCGGAAGGTATACCTTTCCAGCCAGGAACTGCAACAATTGCTCGAAGGTTTTTCCGGCGGAAATGTAAAATCTGTTGAGGTAATCACCAATCCACCGGCCAAATATGATGCTGAAGGTGGCGCTATTCTTAACATCCAAACCAGCAAAAATATTTCTATAGGGTATAAAGGCAGCATAAATGCTTCCAATACCATAGCCATTGTTCCCAAATATAACGTAGGAACCAGCCAGTATTATAAAAATGACTGGCTCAATGTTTTTGCGAGCTATAACCTTAACTCCAGGTTCGATTACAAAAACGATGATAGCAGGATAGAATTTTATGAGCCTTCCGGCCTTGTGGATTCCAGATGGTATACCGATTTTGAAAGGGATACCCGCACTATTTCGCATAGTTTTAATACTATTATGGATTTTACGCTTAGTGAAATTAGTTCTCTTAGCCTTAGCGCCAATGTTCAAATTACCCCAAAAAGAAATTCAGATATTGGTGGTCGTACCGAAATATATAATCCACAGCAACAGCTGGATTCTCTTTTTACAACCGATAGCAGGCTTGAAAATGAGCAGGATAACGTGCTCTTAAGCGCAAACTACAATACTTCTATTGGCGTGAAAGGGGCTTCTCTTTCAGCTGTGGCTAATTATATTTATTACAATGATGACCAAACGCAGGACCTGATGACGAGATACCTTTCTCCGGAGGGAGACCTGCTTCATGATAATTCTTTTTATACGCTTTCCGGCCAGCAGAGTCATATTTATACCGGCCAGGTAGATGTAACCACCCCCTTCCTGGGAAGTACAAATTTTGAAACCGGAGTAAAATATTCAGGAATAACATCAGATAGCGGTTTGGATTTTTTTGACACAAATTCAGGAACACAGGCTTTTATAGATGGACTTTCTGATGAATTTAGTTATGATGAGAATATTTATGCCGCTTACGCCAGCATTTCCAAAGACTGGGAGAAGTGGAGCGTAAAAGGGGGATTACGAGGAGAATATACAGATATTCAGGGAATTTCGAACAGTCTTGGTGCTGTGAATACCCAGGAATACTTTCAATTGTTCCCCACGTTTTACTTGATGTATAATCAAAGTGAGAACAATTCCTTCAGTATAGATTACAGTCGGCGGATTGCGCGTCCCAGGTTTCAAAGCCTTAATCCGTACCTGTATTTCCTAAACGAGAATCTGGTGAACCAGGGGAATCCTAATCTCAGGCCGTCCATTTCAAATAAGATCAACTTCAACTATACCTATAAAAACCAGTTGTCGTTTGACGTGTACTGGGACAGGATAGATAATGCCACTGCCGTGCTTCCATTTCAGGATAATGAAGAACATGTGCTGCGCTCTGTAAACGCGAATATGAATTATGAACAACAGTTTAGCCTGGATGTGATGTATTATGGCTATCTTAAAGACTGGTGGTATCTGTATCTTTACGGTTCCTTATATTATATGGAAAATGAATTTATCGCATACGAGAGTAGTAATCAGGAGGTGAATAACGATGTTTTTAGTACTTACATACAAATGTTCAATCAGTTTACCCTCTCTAAAGATGGTACTTTTATTGGAGATCTTACGGCAACATATAACCCCGATTTTATTGCAGGATCTTATACTTATGACGAACAGCAATATGGATTGGATATAGGACTGAGAAAAACCTTTTTTGACAGTCGGCTAACAGTAACAATAAATGCTGAAGACATCTTCAACACGATGAATATTCCGTTAACTTCAGATTATTTAAATCAGAATTATACCTTTTTCGCCAAGCCGGAATCCCGGCAAATAAGATTTGGGCTAATCTATAAATTCGGAAATTTCAAATTAAGGGATAACAAACGAGCTATAGACGCTGAAGAAAGTATACGCCTGGAAGAAGAAAGCGCTTTATAATTTTTTCATCATCTCTTTCAGTTTCGTTTTTTCTGAAAAGCTTTCCCAAAAGATATTATTCTTCCTTTTAGCGGGTTAGTTTGCTTTTTCTTAATTTTGCAGTCCCAAACAAAAATATTGTGGCAAAAATAGGAGACATAAATGTTGGAGAATTTCCATTGCTTTTAGCGCCAATGGAAGATGTGAGCGATCCGCCTTTTCGTGCACTTTGCAAAGAGCAGGGCGCAGATGTGGTATATACTGAATTTATTTCTTCTGAAGGCCTTATTCGCGATGCGGCCAAAAGCGTGATGAAGCTGGATATTTACGAAAAGGAACGCCCGGTGGGTATTCAGATTTTTGGGGCCAACCTGGAATCTATGCTGCAATCTGTTGAAATTGTTGAAAAATCTGGCCCGGATATTATTGATATCAACTTTGGATGTCCCGTAAAAAAAGTAGTTTCCAAAGGTGCAGGAGCCGGGATACTTAAAGATATAGACCTTATGGTTTCCCTTACCGAAGCCATGGTAAAACATACCAAGCTGCCCGTAACGGTAAAAACCCGTTTGGGCTGGGACCATGATTCTATAAAAATTGTAGAGGTAGCCGAGAGGTTACAGGATGTAGGCTGCCAGGCAATTGCCATACACGGTCGTACCAGGGCACAAATGTATAAAGGCGAAGCCGACTGGAGACCTATTGCAGAGGTTAAAAATAATCCACGGATGCATATTCCTGTTTTTGGGAATGGCGATGTAGATTCTCCAGAAAGAGCGGTGGAAATGCGTGATAAATTTGGGCTTGATGGCGCAATGATTGGCCGTGCAAGTATAGGATATCCATGGTTCTTCAGGGAAGTAAAGCATTATTTTGAAACCGGGGAACACCTTGCGCCGCCAACGCTTCAGGAAAGAGTGGATGCCGCCAGGAGGCATCTACAAATGGCAATTGACTGGAAAGGGGATAAACTGGGGGTTTTTGAGACCCGCCGCCATTATACCAATTATTTTAAAGGCATTCCGCACTTTAAGGAATACCGGATGAAGATGGTGACCAGTGATGACGCTGCCGATGTTTTTGCCGCTTTTGATGAGGTGGAGAAGGAATTTGCCGGCTACGAATTTGCCTAATGCGCGAGTGCCTTTTTGCTTCGGCCTGCCGCAATATATGAGGCTATAACTCCTAATATTCCTATTGTTAGAATTACAAGCAGTATATTTTCCGCAGTAATGCTTACGGGATAAGGGAGTGTTGGCGTTATCATTACCAGGTCATACTGCAGTTGCAGGTAAATGAGAACTATAGAACAACCCAGGCCAATTATTCCGCCTATAAAGCACATGAGCATTCCCTGTAAAAAGAAGATATTCTTAATTTGGTTCGGGGTTGCCCCCAGGCTGAATAATGTTTTCACATTTTCCCGCTTATCCAGGATCACCATAATAATGGAGCCCACTACATTAAATAAGGCAATGATGAGCACCAGGGTAAAAATCAGGTACACCGCCAGGTTTTCGGTATTCAGCATTTTATAAAGCACTTCGTTTAGCTGGGCACGGTTCTTTATTATTATTTCTTCGGAAAAAACCGATTTGATCTTTTTGGAAAGCACATCTGGGTCGGTGCCGGGGGCGAGTTTTAGTTCCAAGCCGGTATAGGTATCCGGTTCTAAATTGAGCAGGCTTTGCGCAAAGCTGATGTTGGAAAACACATATTTGCTGTCCAGGTCTTCATTTACACTATAAATCCCGCTGATGATTACCTGTTTACGGTTAAAAGCATCAGCGGGATTGGTAATCTGGCCTTTCCCGGGTTTAGGAACAAGAATGCTCAGCAGGTCGTTATAATTAAAAATACTAAGGCCCAGCAAACGGCTTATTCCCGCGCCCACCACCACCTGTGGTTCATTTTTATTGAGCCAGGTACCATCATAAATAGTGCTTTCAATATCATTTACCCGGGGATAATTTTCATCTACCCCTTTTATAAAGGCAGTATGGTTCTTGGAGCGGTAATCCAGGAAAATCCGTTCCTCAATAACTTTGGAAAACTGGGCTACGCCCTGCATTTTTTGAAGCTCAGACGTTTCTTCTTCTGAAACCTGAAGCGTCTTGCCACTTGCCGGCAGCACCTTTAGATCAGGATCAAAGGCATTGGTAAAGGAAAGGCTGAAATCGCGCAATCCTGAAAAACCTGAAAGTACTATAAAAAGCGAAAAAGCCCCTGCAAATACTCCAATCGCGGCAATTATGGTGATAATATTTATGGCATTATTGCTGCTTTTGGTAAACAGATACCGCCTGGCGATGTAGAGCGAGAACTTCAAATTAGGATTTTTTCCTTCGTTCCAGTAAATCCGGATTAGAAATAGGGTCTTCAGTCCCTTTTATAGATTTTTCAATGCCTTCAATATATTCCAGCGAGTCATCTATATAATAATTAATATCGGGCATTTTGCGCAGCTGGTTCCTGGTGCGTTGTGCCAGCTCATGTTTAATTTGTGGCTTTACGGCATCGATATCCTGCAGGATCTCTTTGGCATGTTTTGGCGGGAAAATACTCAGGTAGGCCTTTGCCACAGAAAGATCTGTAGTGACCTTTACTTTGGAAACAGAGATCAGAATTCCTGTTTTACCTGCATCCCTTAGGTTATTCTGAAGGATATCAGCTAAATCTTTCTGCAATACACCTCCTATTTTCTTTTGTCTGTTAGTTTCTTCCATAATGCAAAAATAGCATATTTAAAGATTATAGTATTTTTATCTACTTAAAATTACAATGAGAAGGAAAAAATGAAAAAAATTGAACATATAGGCATAGCCGTTAAGGATTTAAATGAAGCCAATAAAACATACGCCGCCTTGCTGGGTGCCGAAAATTATAAAACCGAAACAGTAGAAACCGAAGGCGTAGCTACTTCCTTCTTTAAGATTGGAGAAAGTAAAATTGAATTGTTGGCGGCAACAAATGATGATAGCCCGGTCGCAAAATTTATCGCAAAAAGGGGAGAAGGCATGCATCATATAGCTTTTGCGGTAGATGATATTGAAGCTGAAATAAAAAGATTGGAAACTGAAGGTTTTCAATTGATAAGCAAAGAACCCAGGAAAGGCGCAGATAATAAGCTTGTGGCATTTCTACATCCAAAAAGTTCTAATGGGGTACTGGTAGAATTATGCCAGGAGATAATCCCCTCCTAACCCTAAAAGAAGGAGGAGGAAAATCCATTTGAGAAATTTGCTTTTTCGTCCTTGCAGGGATTGAAAAATTGTACTAATATTGCACTCCTATTTCGGGTGAGGAATTTTTTAAATTCCATTTTACCTGAAGGGTCCTATAGCTCAGCTGGTTAGAGCACTTGACTCATAATCAACAACCAGAAATTAGAAGATATCTTTGAAGAGCCTTATATAACTTGACCTCCCACAATTCTGGGAGGTTTTTTCATTTGTATGGTACTGCTTTTGGTACCATTCTTCAGAATTGTTTAATTTTCGGGAATGAGAAATTACTATGGATTCCTATAAGCCAACTTTATACTTCAGGACATTTCTTTCTTCTTTTCCTGAATGGAGAAATTCTTTTTATGCCAATATTAGGGAGGAATATGATATTTCAGTTATAAATAAGTCTGAAGAATATTTAAGTTATTTAGCACCAGATGAAGAAGGGAGGACAGTAGAAATCAAGTTTGAACTTAATGATAGTTTAAAACGAGAACTGGATAAGGCATTGCTGTTTTACAAGAAAGAATTAGCTGATCTCTTTCAACAAAACAGCATAGACAACATTAATTTTTCTACAGTTCAAAAAAAAATTCTTTATGATTTAAAAAATGACTATGCTAAAACAATTTCAACTTATCCTTTAATCTATAAGTATCTTCAAAAATGTGAAAACCATTTAATTCATTTAACTCAATCAACAGATAAGGAAGATTATTTTGATACATCTCTTTTATCTAATAACGATATCATCAATGCAACTTTCCTCTATTTAAAAGAGGAAAATGAAAAAGGGCAACCAATAATGAATCATGAAGATCATGCTGAGATGATAAAAATGATAATTCAGTTAATAGAGGAAAAAAAGATTCCTGAGCTTAAAAAAAAATTAAGGCTAAATATCCCTTCAGGTCTTCTCCAATTTACCTTCTGGGTTTTTCATAAAGAGCTTAAAACCTCTAAGCCTAAAAGGAGTGACATTTTAGAATTTCTTCGAAATGTATTTGATGCTTTAAAGGAGAATTCTCTTGAATCTCTGAATAGTAGTTTTAGAAATACAAGGTTTAATCATGACCTTTCTTATTTGCCTCCGATTATAAAAAAGCACCTTTCTAAATAGCTTTTTTTAAATCAACATTAAATCAACAAAATTAGACTTTTTCTACATTAAATCAATTTTCTCCTTTGCTTCATAATTGTAAATAAAGAAATTATGGAGACAGAAAGAATTGAAAGGTCCCTATTCAAAATAGTAGAACTTCTTACTAAACTTGAGGTCAATCAAAGAGAATTCTTGGATTTTAATCAAGCCCAAAAGTTTCTTGGATTAGGAGCATCTACCCTTTATAAGCTGACTTCTCAGCGCAAAATCAAATTTTATAAACCAAATAGAATGTTTATTTCAACTGAAAAGTATACCACTATTTCATTTCAAAAGTATACCATTTTAAATTAATTAACAACGGTATCC
>NZ_JBGFSM010000006.1:0-269591 GCF_041679265.1 Autumnicola aciditolerans | reverse complement strand
AATCACTCCATTGACGATCCTCACCGGATGGTCTTGTGGAATTAATTCTTCAATGGAAGGAGGAAAAAGCCAGTTTTGCTGTTGGTTATAGATCTTAAATTTATGGCTCATTTATCTGATTATCAGTACTTAAAAATAATAAAAAACCTCCAGATAATCAAAAGTTAAGAACTAATAATGAAAAAAGCTGCCTCAAATTAATGAGACAGCTTCTTTTGTTATTGCTGTTTTACATCATTTCCAGTAGCTCTTCCAGATATCTCCTGGAATTGGAAAGCCGGGGAATTTTGTGTTGCCCGCCCAGTTTGTCATTTTTCTTTAGCCAGTCATAAAACAGGTTTTCCCTGGCGGTGTGAATTTTTGGCATATTTAAAGTCATGTTGTTATAACGCTTGGCTTCGTAGTCACTGTTAATTTCCTGGAGAGATTTGTCCAGCTGGATTATAAAATTGTCAAAATCCCGGGGCGGCGTTTTAAATTCCACAATCCATTCGTGTGAACCTTTTGTTCTGCCTTCCATAAAAACAGGGCCAACGGTATAGTCTTTTATTTCACAATTGGTGACCAGGGAAACCTTTTTAAGCGCCTCTTCAGCGTTTTCAATAATCAGTTCTTCTCCAAATACGTTTATATGATGTTTGGTCCTACCTGAAACCCTTATCCGGTATGGATTTTTGGATGTGAATCTTACCGTATCCCCAATTTTATAGCGCCAAAGTCCGGCATTGGTGGTGATTACCACGGCATAATTTTCATCAATTTCCACCTCGTTTAATGGGATTACCTTTTCATCGGGAGTATTGTAGGTGCCCATGGGGATAAATTCATAAAAAATCCCGTAATCCAGCATAAGCAAAAGATCTTTAGAATCATTCTGGTCCTGGCAGGCAAAAAAGCCTTCACTGGCATTATAAATTTCATAGAACCTGAAATCTTCCTTGGGAAGGATCTTCTGGTACTGCGGGGCATAAGGATTAAAGCTCACTCCACCATGAAAATACACTTCCAGGTGCGGCCATACTTCAAATAAATTTCCCTTACCAGTGGTTTCCAGCACATTATTCAGCAAAACCAGCATCCAGCTGGGAACGCCGGCAAGGCTGGTGACCTTTTCATTTATGGTTTCATCTACAATGGCCTGCATTTTTATTTCCCAGTCGTGCATAAGGGAAACCTCATTACTGGGAGTGCTGCTAAACTCTGCCCAAAAAGGCATATTATCAATGAGAATAGCAGATAAATCGCCGTAAGCGGTGCCGTTATCCCGGTAAATCTCTTTGCTGCCGCCCAGACGCAAACTTTTGCCGGTGAACATCTGAGACTGCGGATTGTTGTTCAGGTACATGCACAACATATCTTTTCCCGCTGAAAAATGGCAATCTTCCAGGGAATCGTCACTAACCGGGATAAATTTACTTTTTGCATTGGTGGTGCCGCTGGATTTGGCAAACCACTTTATTGGGGTGGGCCAGAAAATATTGGTTTCACCGCGCCTGCTTCGTTCAATGCAGGCTTCATAATCTTCATATTTTTTTACCGGAAGCCGTTCCGCAAATGTTTCATAATTTGATATGGATTCAAAATCATACTGCCGCCCAATTTCCGTGTTTTTTGCCTTGGCAATAAGATTTCTTAGAAGCTCATTTTGAACTTCTCCCGGATACTTCATAAACAGTTCCATTTGGTGGATTCTCTTTTTCAAAAACCAGGAAGCAATCGAATTTACTAGCGGAATTGGCATTATTTATTTTTATCTTTACGCCCATTAATGTATGAGGCAATTAGGTTGTGCGGCTAAAAATAATCTAAACTTTGAAGCCGGCAAAAAAATCGTTTCAACTAAATTTAATCAATTTTTATGAGGTACGAAGGAGTGCTTACTAAAATGAAGACGGAGCTTACCAATACCGTACAGTACTACCTGGTTTTTGAAGCAGATTTTTTGAATATGAACCAGCTGCTCAATAAAAAGATCAGCATTAATTTTCTCAAATTTCAATGTCTTCATTGCGGGATGCAAAAGAAGGTTTTCCGTACCGGGTTTTGCTACGATTGCTGGAGTAGTATCCCACAGGCAGGAGACTGGATTATGCGGCCGGAACTCAGCAAGGCGCATCTGGGCCAGGAAGACCGGGATCTGGATTTTGAAAAAAAATCTCAGTTACAGCCCCACATTGTGTACCTGGCAAATTCCAGCAACGTAAAAGTTGGAGTTACCCGTTCCAGCCAGAGCCTTACCCGCTGGATAGATCAGGGGGCTCATGAGGCCATAGAAATTGTGGAAGTGCCTAACCGCTATCTTGCGGGTATTACTGAAGTGGCGCTTAAAGATCATGTTTCAGACAAAACCAACTGGCGCAAAATGTTAACCAACGAGGTATTGGATTTAAATTTAGCTGAAGAAAGGGATAAGCTAAAGGAGTATATTCCCGAGGAAGCACAGCCCTATTTCCTGGCCAATAATAAAGAAACCGAAATCGCCTTCCCTGTTTTAGAATTTCCGAAAAAAATAAAAACCCTGGCCCTAAAGAAAACTCCCTTTTATGAAGGAGTGCTGAAAGGCATAAAAGGGCAATACCTTATTTTTGAAGATGGTACCGCCTTTAATGTGCGGGCCCATGAAGGTTACGTGGTTGAAATTAAGGTAACCTGAGCGTGATTTTTACACCTGAATTTTAAAAACCTCCTGGCAGAAATAAGCCTGGAGGTTTTTTTGATGAAAATTAAGCCGATGGAGGTTATCATAAATTTTGAAGCTGCCAGGCGAACTACCTTTTTTGACATTGCCGGTTTTAAAATAAACCGGCTTTATTTTTTTCTTTTTAATAAATTAACCCTTTCATTTTTAGTTTTTTAGCATAGGTTTTCCAGGATTTTCTCAATAAGTTTATAACCTAAGAAAATCAAAACCAACTATGGAAACTTCAACTAACAGCCGCAGGGACTGGATTAAAAAGAGCCTTTTATCTTTGGGAGCAGTGGCAGTGGCACCACAGGTAGTATGGTCTAATCGGGTGGAAAATGCCCTTAATACCAATAGCAAATTTCTTTTTCATAATCCTTCTTTTAATGAATATACTCCTCCAAGGTTTCCAGACCTGGATTCTTTAAAAGCCAGGTTAATGTGGAATGAAAATCCACACGGGCCTTCCAAAAAAGCGGCAGAAGTTTTCCAGGAAGAAGTTTGGAAAGGAAATCATTATAGCTGGCAAAGCCTGGGAAAATTATCAGATAAAATTGCAGCAAAAGAAGGGGTGGAGCCCGGGCAGGTAATGATGGGGCCCGGTTCATCAGACCTTTTGGAAAAGACCGCCCTTGTGTTTTTTCAGCATGGCGGGAATGTGGTGAGTGCAGATCCCAGCTATATGTCCCTGGTTTCTGTGGCCAAAGCTGCCGGCGGAAGCTGGAAAAGCATAAAACTTACTCCCGATTATCAGCATGACCTGGATGCAATGGAAGAAGCCATAGATGCTGAAACCCGGCTCGTTTATATCACTAATCCCAATAATCCCACTGCCACCATCACAGATACGCAGAAGCTAAAGGATTTCTGCCGGTGGGTTTCCAGGAAAGTGCCTGTTTTTATTGATGAGGCTTACATCGAGCTTTCCGATGCTGGTATGGCAAACAGCATGGCCCCTTTGGTGGCCGAGAATGAAAGCGTCCTGGTCTCAAGAACCTTTTCTAAAATATACGGGATGGCCGGCCTGCGCATAGGCTATATGCTTGGGAAAAAGGAAACCCTGGACGGCATTAATGAAATTACGCGTGGTGGAATGGGTATCACCGGGCCAAGTATAGCGGCAGCTTCAGCGGGGATGGATGATGTGGAATTCCTGGATTCCTGCAGGTCCAGGCTTATTGAAGCCCGTAATTATTTTACCGGATATCTGGACAGCAGGAATATTGCCTATATGCCATCCCAAACCAATTTTGTGATCTTTCCACTGGAAATGGCAGGAGACGATTTCCTAAACCAGGTTTATGACCGGGAAATGGCGGTGAGGGCTTTTAAATTCTGGAACCAGGACTGGTGCAGGGTGAGCATGGGCAAAATGGAAGAAATGAAGTTATTCACCGATGCATTGGACGAAATTCTGGTGTAATCTTAATAAGGTTCTATGGATGCAAGTCTACAGAAAACATTTATTTTTTTACTTTTTATAGGAATAGGGCTTCTGCTGAAGGTAAAATTCCGAAGCAAAGAGGAAACCTCCGGGATTAAGAAAATAATTCTAAACCTGGCGCTCCCTGCGACAATTTTTATCGCCTTGCTGAACGTAGAGTTAAAAGCAGATTTTTTTCTGTTGCCTTTTTTTGCGCTTGCTTTAAACCTTTTATTGTTTTTCCTTTTCCCATACCTCCTTCCCCTATGCGGAATTAAAAAGCAAACGGCAGAATATCGTACTGCTGCTTTGCTTGTACCTTCCCTGGCACCCGGTCTGTCTTCGTTTCCATTTATCCTGGAATACTTGGGAGATGGCGCTCTTGCCAAAGCCGCAATGGCAGATCTTGGAAACAAAATATTTGTACTGATTCTCTTATATGTGGTCGCTATGAACTGGTTTTATAAGGTACACGGGAAAAATTCCAGGATGAATTCAGCTAAGATCAAAGATCTTCTAAAAGTTCTTGTTTCTGAACCGGTAAACCTATTTATCCTCGGGGCATTATTGCTTCTTGGGATAGGCTTTAAACCTGAAAATTTACCTTTTGTTTTATCTGAAACCCTGGAGCGATTGAGTTTATTAATGACCCCGCTGGTGCTTCTTTTTATAGGGCTTGCGGTTTCCATAAAAAAAGGTGAGTTCGGGAAGATCTTCAGCCTCTTGCTTTTAAGGGCAGGAGCGCTGATTTTTATAAGTTCCCTGTTTATATACTTTGGAAACATCAGCCTGGGAAACGACCGGCTGATCGTGCTGGCTTTTTCTATGAGTGCCTGTAGTTTCTGGCCGTTTGCGCATATTGCTGCGGTTGGCGCCAGGGAACAAAAGGAGAAAAACAAGGTTCATACTTTTTCGGGTCCCCTGGCCATCAATATTCTCGCACTTTCCTTTCCTTTTTCTATTATTCTCATCTTAGGAATATTTACCATAGGAGAAAGCATTGCCCAACTTCCGGTATTGCTGGCGACAGCATCAGGTTTTTTTATCCTGGGAATGCTTCCTGTATTTCTACGGAAGCTGAAGCGGGAAAATAAAAAACAGGCTGAAAAAGAATATCAGCCGGGATTAAAAAATGCACCGGCTGAAGGTTAATCGGTTCATAAGATAGGATATCTTGTCCTGCTTAAACCAAAAAACCTCCTTTAGTAGAAACCAGGCTGGTTATAATCTCCTATATTTAAATACAATTTACTTTGGTTACACCTTACAGGTTTTTGAAGCCTTTGAGGGTTTTTTAAATGTATATTGAACTTCTAACTTCTAACTTCTAACTTCTAACCTCTAACCTCTAACCTCTAACCTCTAACCTCCAACTTCCAACCTCCAACTTCTAATTTCCAGTAGTATCTTTTTTCCTTGTTTGCGTGTTTTTAAGAATTCCCCCAAGGATTTTCTTAGCCGCATTTTGAACCTGGTCCTGCTGGGTTTTAGAAATACTGTCCTTCTTTGTGGCAGCCGGATTAGTGGTGGAATCTGTTTTTACGGAAGTAGAATCCTTTGAAAATGGCTTTTTAGGATCTCTCTTTCCGGTAAGAATATCATTAATGGCATCTATTCCTTTTTGCTGCAGTTTTTCTTTTTGATTTTGAGCAACTTTTTGGGTTAGGTTGGCAATTGCCTGCTGCATATTAAGGTTGATTTGCGGATTCGAAAAACTGCCGGTTAAATCTATAGGCAAGGCCACCATCATATTATTAATGTTCTCACCGCTCAATTGCCCAAGTGCCCCTCCCACTTCACTACCAAGATAGCTCGCCGGCACATCCAGTTTAACATTATAATTCATATTCATATCAAATCCATGGCTACCGCCTACCTGCACATTCACCCCTTTTACATCAAAATTAAAAGGTTCTATTTCTACCATTCCGTTATCGAAGGTTAGATTGGTTTTAAGGTTATCCAGATTAATATTATTCAAATCTATAAAAGGAAGTTGCTCGTTCAGCCTTGCCAGCAAGGGCATTTTTGAGGGATCTACCTTTGCAGTTAAAATCTGTGCTATAGCGGTGCCGGCAAGGGTAGAAAGATCTGGTGTAAAATCGTTATTAAGATTTCCCTGCAGGTTAAGGTTTGTTTGTAGTTCTCCTTCCAGGGCATTGGCAATAGGAGCGAGGCCCTGCAATAAATCCATCTGGTTGAAGGACTGTGCGATGTTCAGCTTATTCAAATTAAGATCCATTTGGAAAGCTGGCGTTGGATTTTTAGTAGAAACATTTCCGTTAAGGGCAATACTTCCGCCAAAAATGTTAGTGGTCACATTTTGCAAAGTGGCCGTTTCATCCCTTAGGATAAGTGTTCCTGTGGCATTGCGCAGTTCCAGATCGTCGTACAAAACACGGTTTGCCTTAAAGCCAAGTTCCACATCCAGGAAAGAAGGAATTTTTATAGCCTCTTCCCCTGTAGTTACTGGTTTTTCTTCTGAAGTGTCCTGATTGTCTTCAACGGGAGATTCTTCCGTTTCAGCAACCTTAAAATCACTAATGGCGAAGGTGTTGGAATTTACTTGAAAATTTCCCTTTAAAACCTGGTCTGTAAATAAAAAGCCCATCAAATTCTGGATATTCCCGGAAGCAGTGATATCGGTCTGGCCTGTGGTAAGTTTTAATTCAGGCACGCGAACAGTACCCTGGTTAAAATTCATTTGTGCATTGGCTATCTGTACCTCATTGGGGATTTCCGGCGACTTATACCTGAAATTCTTAATACTGGCGGTTCCTTTGGAATTCACATTTTGATATTGCTCTTTTTCAATAGAATTCATGTCAAAGCTGGTGGTAAGGTCTGCAGTAAGGATACCGTTCAGGTCAAGGTCCATATCCAGGGGATAAGCCTGTTCAATATTGGCAAGGTTTATAGTGCCGTCTACTGTCATGTTTATCAGCATATTCTCCATCAGGTTCCGTACGCTTCCGTTGGCGGCAAAACGGTCTTCATCTATACGGAAGGTTACATTGTTAAAAGTGATATAGGTATCGTCTACCAGGCCTGTTTCATTTATCACCTTAAGATCAAGGTTAATGTCCTGTACGGCTTTTGGCAAATCCGCGTATTTAAAAGAAGCATTGCCGGAACTTACCATGATGTTCATCATTGGGATATGATCTTCATCTATAACTCCATTTATTTTTCCATCAACAATAAAATCCCCGCTGGTCCGCACATCTTCAATATTTTTGGCGTAGGCTTCAGGAATTACCTGCAGGAAATTTTTAAAGTCTGAAGAAGGCGTTTTAAAAGAAAGGTTTACTTCATTGTTATCTTCATTTACATCTACATAGCCATTAAAAGTAAGCGGCAGCTGATTAATAAGCGCTTCATTTTCCAGGAACGTGTATTTCATTTCCTCAAGGTCCATCTGGATTACGGCATCCAGGGCTACCTTATTTCGGCTTAAATAATTAACGCTGTCCAGCTCAAAACTCACCAATGCGCTTGTCTCAGTATCCAGTTTGCTTTGGTCCAGGGAAAAATCTCCTGTTCCCTGGTGGTTTAAATCTTCAATGTCAAGAAAAATTTTTGCGCCCTCATCCAGGTATTTAAGCCTTGAGTTATTGATCTCGTAGTGCTCCAAATCTAAACTAAAACCTGTAGAGGCAGTATCTGTTGAAGCCGCGGCGGTAGTATTTTCTATGGCAATATCGTAATTGGCATTCCCAAGGGAATCTACTTTTATATTAACAAAGGCATTGTTGAGGCGGAATTCGTCTATGCTTTTTGGCTCATCACTTCCTTTAAATAATTCTTTAATGGACATTTCCAGCAGCACTTCTTCGCCTAAAGCCAGGGTATCCCCTTCAAAAGGGGCATTATTAATCACGCTAACGTCGCTAAGGACTACAGTAGCCTGAGGAAAGCTGCGGAAAAGGCTAAGGTCGATATCCGAAAATTCCACCCGGGCATTTACATTGTTATTGATGGTTTTTTTTACAAAATTTTCAATTTGCGTTTCAAAAACAAGTGGTGCAGCTATTAAAATGACAAGCACCACCAACACAAATATTCCCACTATTTTAAGCGCTTTTTTCATCATATACAGTATTTAAATCTTCATTGGAAACTTCTGGTTGTATTTCTTCCCCTTCCTGCAATCCAAACCTTCTGCGCATGGCATATACGGCAAGATATAAAAAGGGCGTATCCATAACGGCGACAATTACTTTAAATAAAAATCCGCTAAGCAATAACGCGCCAAAACGTTCCCATTCAATTTTATGAAAACTACAGAGCAAAAACAAGACCGAAAAAGTATCTACAAACTGGGACAGGAAAGTAGAAAAATTATTCCTTATCCAAAGATGTTTGCCTTTAGTGAGTTTTTTCCAGAAATGGAATAACTGAATGTCTATATACTGCGCGAGCAGGTAGGCCATCATAGAAGCCAAAACAGCTATTGCCGTGGCGCCAAATACCGTTTTAAACAAATCGTTTCCAACGGGAGACCATGCGGTAGCCGGAGCGGCATCTGCCGTAAAAACAATAAGCAGGGAAAAGAAGGAGGCAAATATACCGGCAGTCACCACCTGGTTGGCCTTGCGTTTTCCATAAATTTCGCTTACCATGTCTGTAATTAAAAAAGTAACCGGGTAGGGCAAAATTCCCACAGAAATTTCAAAAGTGTAGATCCCAAAAAAATCCCAGTAAAAGAATTTTTGAAATATCAGGTTGGAAACTACAAGGGAAGCGATGAACAAAGCGGCAAGAATTAAATAAATCCTTTGTGCAGCGAATTGGTCTTTAAGATTAAGTTGTGCCAAATTATTTTTTTAAAGACTTGGGGCAAAATTAAGGGTATGTGATTTTGTTTTGCTTAATTTGCTGTGAAATTTTTCACCTGTCCTATAAATTTTCTTTAAGTTGAATCCCCCTAAAATAGTACATATTGCGCTGGGAAGCAATGTTGGCGAACGATTTGTTATTTTACAAAATGCCATAAACCTGCTTTATGAAGAAGTGGGCAATATTTTAAAAATTTCGGCAATTTATAAAACGCCTGCATTAGGTTTTGAGGGGAACGAATTCTTAAACGCCTGTGTTTCTGTCTCTACCAGGTTTCCTGCGGAAGAAGTGCTGCTGAAGTTGCTGCAAATTGAAAAGAGGATGGGCCGTAACCGGAGCCAGTCCAAAAATTACCAAAATCGCACACTAGACCTTGATATTTTGCTTTTTGAAGATGAGGTTATAGAAACCGAAGATCTTAGAGTCCCACATCCCGAAATACAAAATAGGAAGTTCGTTTTACAGCCGCTACAGGATATCGCGGCCAGAGAAATGCACCCGGTTTTACACAAAACAATTGCCCAGCTTCTAAAAGAAACAGGGGATTCTTCAGAAATACAGCGAATTGAAGAGAATTTAAAAGTACCGCAGCAGCCCTTTAAATTTACAAATTGTAATTATATCGCGGTAGAAGGAAATATAGGCGCGGGTAAAACCAGTTTTTCCACGATGGTTTCCCAGGATTTTAATGCCCGGCTCATCCTGGAACGCTTTAAGGACAACCCCTTTTTGCCTAAATTTTATGAAAACAAAGAGCGCTACGCTTTTCCTTTGGAAATGTCTTTTCTGGCAGACCGCTACCAGCAACTCTCTGATGACCTGGCGCAGTACGATTTATTTAAAGACTTTGTAATTTCAGATTACGATGTTTTTAAATCGCTGATCTTTGCCAAAATCACCCTTCAGGAAGATGAATATTTGCTTTACCATAAACTCTTTCATTTAATGTACAAAGAACTGGTGAAACCAGAATTGTATATTTATTTGTACCAGAATACCGCAAGGCTGCTGGAAAATATTAAAAAACGTGGCCGGGATTATGAGCAAAATATTCAGGCGGAATATTTGATGGAAATCAACCAGTCTTATCTCAGCTTTATTAAATCTCAAACTGGAATGAAGGTGCAGATCATCGATATTTCAGACAAGGATTTTGTGAACAACCGCAAGGATTATCTTGTTTTGCTGAAGGAAATAGATGAAACAATTACTCGATAAACCTGGCCTGTGATTTGTTTACCTGCTGGCTACTTTTCCTGCTTCAAAATGGGTGTATGCACCAATATCTTCTCCATCGTTCTGTATCAGGCTGTTTCCAAAGAAGTCATAACTTCCTTCATCTACAGGCAATTTTACTCCCGCGTTTATTGCGGGGGAACCCGATTCTAATTTGTAGGCGTTTAAAGAGGTAAGCTGGTTTCCAAAACCTATTACACGGCCCGCGCCAGGATTAACCAGGTAGGGATCTGCCTGTTGCCCAGTGGGCTGGCCATCTTCTAGTTCATTTCCTGTGTTGCGGAATTCTTCAAGAGAATGATAACTATTTCCCTGGTATTTTATGCTGTATTGGTCTTCAGCATAATAAAGGTTGCCCTGGAATTTAGCTGAATAACCGCCGGGAATGCTTACAAGGGAAGCACTGCCACTGGTGTAAAGGATATTGTTCATTATTTGCACATTTTCCTTGATTGGTTTCCAGCTGTTAAATTTAATGGCTGCAACCTCGGTGTTATGGCTTTGTTCGGCGATATAGAAGGTGTTGTTGTAAATATAAATATCCCGCATACCGGCAGAGGAGCCCCCGTTAAAGAGATAGGTACTACCCCCATTGGTGGCAGCATCATTTTGGCTAATGTTGTATCTCACGATTATATTTTTCATCGGGCGGGCGCCGTTAAACTGGCCTACCAGGTACCCGCCCCCGTCATTGTCGTGAGAGTAATTGTACTGCATAATTCCGTTGGTAACCCCACCATCCAAATCGAAGCCGCCTCCGTCACATCCTGTGCCAGAGCTAATTTTATAAGCTTCACAATGCTGGATGGTCACCTGGTCTGCATCCCAGTACCATATTCCTACAGGCCCGCCGCAGCTGGTGTTCCCGCTGCCACAGTTATAAACAGTACTGTATTCTATAACCGAATGCTGGACATCTGCCAGTACAATCCCGTTTCCGGAATGCTTTGGTTTATCATAGCCGGGAATATTGTAGACCTCGCAATTTCTAACATTTATATTGGAGTGGGCATACCCGCTTTTGCTGGCAGAAAAATAACCGTAAGAAGAGATTCCTACATCCAGAATATCATGTACTTTATTATTTTCAATAATTACATCTTTAAACCCGGCATTGCCGTTATAAGCACCTATCACAATCCCAAAATTCCGGAACCCAAACACCTCACAGTTGGTAACCTCTATCCTGCCCAGTTTAACATCGCCGTTAAGGTCGTTATAAAACTGGATGCCTGAATGAGAATTGGTGTACATTCCGCTACCCTGGAAGATAAGATTATCAATTAAAACACCACTCGTATTATAGGCATTCAGGCCAAAATCTTTACCTGCTTTTATCATGGCCCTGCCCTGGCCGTATGCGGTGATTTGAATGGGATTAGAAGGATCATTCGCGTCTTTGTAGTCTAAAATAATGCTGCCCTCAAATTCCTCCCCGCCCTCAAAAAGCACTACACTCCCTGGTTGTAAGTCTATGCTGTTCAATTTTTCTATAGATTTCCAGGCATCTTCAGGAGAGTGGCCGGTATTGGAATCATTTCCATACGGGCTAATGAAGTAGGTGTTTTCTGCCTGGCGAATAGCTTCTTCCATTTCACTTTGAAACTGAGGAGTACATGCAGTAAAGTTAACAATAGTCAAAATACCAAATAACAGGTACAGTGGTTTCATACAAACATGAATAGGTTAAGTTTTGGGCTGTAAAATGCGGAAGGGCAAATCCAGTCTTCTGAAATTCCGCAGCTTACAGGCACAAAGAAAGTCTATAATTCGTTTAAATACAAAATTAATCGATGAAGTGCATGATTATTTCAGCAGAAAATTGTAAAGGAATTACTGCTGAGAGAAGAAGTATGAGTTTATGGATGCAGCGAATTGAAAGAAGCAGGATTTAAATTCCAGAGTTAGCCTAATGAAAGGCTGCATCCGGTATGAGGCTGGAAACGGTAAGCCTTTTAATGCGAGGGAGATGAACGTATATAAGAAGCAGCTGCGATTTTCACAAAGAGATCCCATAATATCACACCTGTGCTTACGGCAATATTTAGGGAATGTTTACTGCCCAGCTGCGGGATTTCTATAATGCCATCACTGGCAGAAACCACCTCCTGCTGTACGCCTTTTACCTCATTTCCAAAGACCACGGCACAGGTCTCCCCTTTCCCGGGATTAAAATCATTCAGCATAATGGCGCCTTCAGCCTGTTCAATAGAAAATACTTTTACCGCGTTTTCCTGGAGGCGCTTTACTACATCAAGAGTATTTTCAGCATATTCCCAGGCTACGGTTTCTGTAGCGCCCAAAGCGGTTTTCTGAATATCCTTATGCGGCGGCCGGGCGGTGATTCCGCAGAGATAAATTTTCTGAATCAAAAAAGCATCGGCCGTCCTGAATACAGAACCAATATTATTGAGGCTCCTGATGTTGTCCAGCACCACGATAATTGGCGTTTTAGGAGCTTCTTTAAATTCTTCAACAGATTTTCTCTCCAGTTCGCTGTTTTTAAGTTTTCGGTTTTCCATGCTGCAAAAATAGAATATCCTTTGGAATTGATATTTAAAGCTGTGAAAGCAGGGAAGCATTTTTGCTGAAAATTTCAGAAGTAATGCTTAATTCTAAGCTTCCTATTATGTTATTTATAATAAGGCATGTTCTGTTTTTAGGAGATGATCCATTAGTGACATGGAAACCTGAAGAAGGCCTGGAAATCTTAAACTTGGAAATGAGCCCGGATAATGTAAAAGGTTTGAGAAATTGGCAAAATTGGCCGGCGGCGTGGATTCAATCCGGGAAAAATTCCGGGAATTCTGGAATTTCCTCTCTGTTTTAAAAAACTAAACCGCTCATAAATATCAAAGGTTTATAAAAAGAGGTACTCTTTTTTTTAACAAAATTAAAAATGGTAAGGATAAAATAAGGAATATGGAAGTATAAATACCGGCGGCATATTCTTTTTCAAAACTTCAGCTTTTTTGCCATCTTTGAAGGATAGAGCTACGCCGTTGTGAGGCGCTGCATTAACCTTCTTATATTTCCTATGAAGAAAATTTTTATTTATATGCTGCTGGTTTTTAGCAGTAGCATAGCTTCCGCTCAAATTACTCCAAAATGGATCAGGTATCAAAGCATTTCGCCTAATGGGGATAATATAGCTTTTACTTATAAAGGCAACCTGTACCGGGTTCCCAGTACCGGAGGGGAAGCCCAACAATTAACTTTTCACGAAGCACATGATTATATGCCGGTTTGGAGCAATGATGGCAGCAAGATAGCCTTTGCTTCCAACCGCTATGGGAATTTTGACGTTTTTATTATGGATGCTCTTGGCGGTCCTGCTGAAAGACTTACTTTTCACAGTAGCGATGAGAGTCCTTACAGTTTCTCTGCAGACAATAAAAGTGTGATCTTTGGAGGAGTGCGGCATGATCTTGCCAGCCACAGGCAATTTCCCACCTCTTCCCAGCCGGAGTTATATTCGGTGCCGGTTTCCGGCGGCCGGGTAGATCAAATCTTTACGGTGCCTGCTGAAGATGTGCAGGTAAGCAGTGACGGGAAACTACTGGTGTATCATGATAAAAAAGGATATGAAAATGAGTGGCGAAAACATCATACCTCTGCTATCACCAGGGATATCTGGAGCTATAATACCAGCACGGAGGAATATACAAAAATAACTGATTTTGAGGGCGAAGACCGGCAGCCGGTATTTTCTGAAGATGAAAAGTCCCTGTATTACCTGAGTGAACAAAGTGGCAATTTTAATGTGCATAAATTATCCCTTTCAAACCCACAGGACCAGGAGCAGTTAACTCACCTGGATACTTTCCCTGTACGGTTTCTAAGCTATGGCAATGGGATTCTTGCTTTTGGATACGATGGCGAATTGTATACCATGAAGGAAGGACAGGAGCCGCAAAAGGTAAAAGTAACTATTCGCACCCAGGCCGAAAGCAATACCGATAAATATATTAGCATTAACGGCGGAGTGGATGAAATGGCTGTGGCCCCCGGAGGCAAGGAAATTGCCTTTATCGCCAGGGGAGAGGTTTTTGTAACCTCTGTAGATGGTTCCCTCACCAAGAGAATTACCAATACCCCGGAGCAGGAACGCTTTGTAACCTTTACGCCAGATGGGAAATCTGTTGTATATGCCAGCGAACGGGAAGGGAAATGGAACATCTATAAAACCACTAAAAAAAGGGAAGAAGAACCTTTCTTTTATGCCTCAACCCTTTTGAACGAAGAAGTTTTAGTGAGTAATGAAACAGACAGTTATCTGCCGTCTTTTTCTCCCGATGGTAAGAAAATGGCTTTTATTGCAGATCGCCGGATCCTTAGGGTGAAAGATATGCCATCTGGAAAAACTACAGACCTGCTTACTCCTGAAGATCTTTTTACCATGAGAGATGGAGATAAATATTTTACCTGGAGTCCAGACAGTAAATGGTTGCTTGTAGACTGGAACAAATCCCTGAACAACAGCGAAATATTACTGCTGGCGGCCAATGGGGGCAGGAGAGTGAATCTCACTGAAAGCGGCTATGATGATTCTTATCCAAAATGGACCAATGACGGCAAACAGATGATCTGGTTTAGTAACAAAAATGGCTTAAAAAGTTATGCCACCAGCGGAAGGACAGAAGAAGATGTGTATAGCATGTTTTTTACCCAGGATGCCTGGGATAAATATAATATGAGTGAAGAGGACTATAAGTTAATGAAGGAAATAGAAAAGGCAAACAGCCCGGACAGTACTTCAGAAAAGAAAAGGGATAAAAAAGAAGAAACTCCTCTGGAAATTGACTGGGAAGGGCTTAAAGAGAGAAAAGCCAGGCTTACAATACATTCCAGTTCCCTTAGCGATGCGGTACTTTCTAAAGATGGGGAAAAGCTTTACTACCTGGCCGAGTTTGAAGATAAAAATAACCTTTGGGAAACAGATTTGCACAGCCGCGAAACAAAAATGATCATTAAGCTGAATACCCGCAGAGGCAGTTTAAGCTGGGATAAAGAAAAGAAAAATCTTTACCTGTTAAGCGAAGGAAAAATTTCCAAATTAGATCCTTCTGCAGGAAAGTCAGAGAATATAAAGATTTCAGGGGAAATGACATATGATGAAGTTGCTGAAAGGCAAAGCATGTTTGACCATGTTTATAACCGCGCCAAAGATGTGTTTTATGAGCCCACTTTTCATGGTAAAAACCTGGACAGCCTTTATATAGAATACAAAAAATACATTCCCCATATAGGAGATTCTTATGAGTTTGCTGAAATGCTTTCAGAAATGCTGGGCGAGCTAAACTCCTCTCATTCCGGCGCAAGATATAGCAGTGATATAGAAAATGGAGATGAAACCGCTGCTCTTGGGATATTTTTGGACTATGACCATGAAGGAAAGGGAATTCTAATTACGGAAGTGCTGCAGGGAGGGCCACTGGACAAAGCCGCATTTAATGTGAAGCCCGGGATGATCATTGAAGGTATAGATGGTGAGACTATTGCCGCAGATAAGGATGTGGCAAGGTATTTAAACAGGAAGGCGGGGAAATTTGTACTGCTGGAACTTTTTGATCCTGAAAGCAAAGAGCGTAAACAAATCACGGTAAAGCCCATAAGCCTTAATGAAGAAAGAAATTTGCTATATGACCGCTTTGTGCGAATAAATGAAGAAGAGGTAGCGGAAAAAAGTGACGGACAACTGGGTTATGTGCACATTCCCGGAATGGCTGACGGGCCGTACCGCTCTATTTTTGAAGACATGATGGGGAAATATTTCGATAAAAAAGCGGTGATTATTGATACCAGGTTTAATGGAGGGGGAGACCTGGTGGCAGATCTGGCTGCCTTTTTTACAGGAACCCCTTTTATTACTTACGCCACGGCTGCCAAAGATGTTGGGGGAGAACCCACTTCCCGCTGGACTAAACCTACCCTGTCTTTATATAATGAAAGCATGTATTCAGACGGGAGCTGTTACGCCAGTAGCTACGAAGCCCTTAATATTGGTAAAACAGTAGGCATGCCCGTTCCCGGGACCTGTAGTTTTGCCGGGTGGGAAACTCTGGCAGATGGCACCGGTTGGGGAATTGTGCCTGTAAGTGCACGGGATATGGCGGGGGATTGGATGGAAAACAAACAAACCGAACCTGATATTATAGTAAGAAATATGCCGGGGGTGATTTCTGAAGGAAGAGACCAGCAACTGGAAAGGGGTATAGAGGAGTTGATGAAAGAAGTTTCTGAAGAAGCCAATTGAATAAAACAGCTTGACTATGCCAGATCCCATTTTTTAAATATAAATCATTTACTATCTGTATTAACCTGAATCAGGATTAGGTATGAATATATCCAACAGCAATATAAGCGCGCTAAAACCGGCAGTTTTATGCCTGCTCATCTTCTTTGTAGTTTCCTGCGGGAAAAAGAAAAAATCCTATGATTTGCTTATTTCCCATGTAAATATTGTAAATATAGCATCGGGAGAAATTGAAGAAGATAAACTTATTCTTATAAACGGAGACAGCATCAGCCAAATTGTGGATGCTAAAGCTATAGAAAATTATAAAGCAGAAAAAGAACTCAATGCCAACGGGAAGTTTGTAATCCCCGGCCTTTGGGATATGCATGTACATTTTAGGGGAGGAGATACATTGATAGGAGAAAATAAAAACCTGCTTCCCTTGTTCCTTGCATACGGTGTTACTACCGTAAGGGATGCCGGTGGCGACATTACGCCTTCTGTTTTAAAATGGCGTAAGGCTGTAGCCGAAAATAAAATGGCCGGGCCCACAATTTTTACTTCCGGGCCAAAGCTGGATGGCGAAAACCCTGCCTGGCCGGGTTCCATTTCTGTTACCAATCAGCAGGAAGCAGCGGCCGCGCTGGACTCTTTGCAGGAACTGGATGTGGATTATGTAAAAATGTATGATGGAAGCCTTAGCCCAGAGGCATATTATGCCATTATTCAGGAAGCTGAAAAAAGAGGAATGAAAACCACAGGCCATATGCCTCTTGCGGCAGATTTTCTTAAGGCGGTAAGCCTGGGACTGAATGGGGCAGAACACATGTATTATCCACTAAAAGCCTGTTCCCCGGTAGCCGACAGCCTTTCCCAATTAAACCTGGGATATGGAATGATGGAAACTCTTATAGATACCTATGACCCCCAACTGGCAGGCGAGGTTTTTACAAGAATGGAAGAAAATGAGGTTTTTATCACTCCTACCTTATATATAGGAAAGACGCTTGCGGAAATCCTGGAGGTAGATCATTCCCGGGATACTTTGCTTCCTTATGTGGGTAAAGGCATTAAAGCAACATACCAGGGCAGGATAGAAGGAGCTAAAAGGGCAAAAGCTTCCGGTAGCCAGATGAGGGCAAAAATGGAAAATATAAGTGCCAAAATGATACGTCCTATGCAGGATGCCGGCGTTAAAATATTAGCGGGATCAGACAGTGGCGCCTTTAACTCTTTTGTTTATGCCGGGGAGTCACTTCAAAAGGAACTTGAGGCGCTCGTGGCTGCAGGGCTTAGTCCGCAGGAAGCTCTGGCAACTTCCGTGATTAATGGGCCTGAATTTTTTGATGTTCTGGGCAGGTATGGGGATATTTCCCGGGGCAAAGTGGCAGACCTTTTATTGCTGGATAATAATCCGCTGAAGGATATTAAAAATGTTCACAACGTATTTGCCGTGGTCAAATCGGGAAAGGTTTTTACCCGGCAAGAACTTCAGGCAATGCTCCATTCACTTGCTGAAAAGTAAAAAAGGCCCGAAAAATTTTTCTGAATCTGGTTCAGCTAAATTTCCAGGCCTGTGGGGAGTGACTAACTAAATAAACTTTATAATTCTGCTATTACGCCTGCTCGGCTTTGCGGGGTTAAATTTACTTGTGCTCCAATATCAGGAACAGTGTTTTCCCGAAGGTCATTTCCGTAGAAATCACGATTTCCACGCTCTACAGGAATTACCACGCCGGCATTTATAGCAGGGGAACCCTCCTGTAATTCGTAAGCTTTTAAGGCTGAAAGCTCGTTGCCATAGCCTATGGTCCTGCCATTGCCGGGATTGGCAAGCAATGGGCGGCCTTCATACCCGCTTGGCAAATCTTCAAAAATTTCATTTCCTGTATTTCGGAAGGTTTCCAGCGAAGCGTAAGTGGTGCCTTTATATTTAAGGCTGAAGTTTCCACTGGTGTAATAAAGGTTTCCTTCAAAATTGCCATCATACCCATTTGGGATACTTACCAGATCCGCGCCGTTTTCAGCAAAGAAGATATTGTTGAAAAAGTTGATATTGTTTTTAACGGGGTACCAGCTGTTATACTTTACGTTGGCAGAAGCGGTATTTGAACTTTCTTCTTTCAGGTATAGGGTATTATTATAGATATAAATATCCTGCATAGCCGCATTTCCGTTAAACAGGTAAACACTCCCACCATTGGTTGCCGCATCATTCTGGCTTATATTGTATCGTACGTGTATGTTTTTCATGGCCCGTGCGCCGGTGAACTGCCCTATGAGGTAACCCGCACCATCATTGTCATGAGAATAATTATACTGCATGGTGCCGTTGGTAACCCCACCGTCAAGGTCAAAGCCGCCACCATCACACCCTGAACCGGAGCTTATATTATAAGCTTCACAATATTGTATGGTCACCTGATCTGCATCCCAGTACCAGATGCCCACCGGCCCTCCGCAATTAGTATTTCCGCTACCACAGTTATAGGCGGTGCAATGCTCTATAACCGAATTTTGAACGTCAGACAATACAATTCCGTTACCTGAATGGGAATTTTTACTGTAACCTTCAATATTAAAAACTTCACAATTTCTAACCATAATATTTCTATGCGCATAGCCGGTCTTGGTGGAGGAAAATTTGCCATAAGAAGTAATTCCCTTATCCAGGCAGTCATGCACTTTATTATTTTCAATGAGCACATTGCTGTACCCGGAATTGCCGTTATAGGCGCCAATGGTGATCCCCGCCTCCCTGAAGCCGTAAACTTCAGTGTTAGTGATTTCCACAAGATCCAGTTTTATATCTCCGCTCAAATCATTATAAAAAAGGATGCCGGTGTTGTTATTGGTCTGTGCACCGCTTCCGGCAACAATTATATTGTCAATTTTAATTCCTGAAGTATTGTAGGCGTAAATCCCAAAATTATCCCCTGCATCAATAATTGCTTTTCCAGTTCCATAAGATCCTATTTTTACAGGACTGGCAGAATTATTAGCGTCTTCCGCATCCAGGTATAAATTACCGTTAAAACGCTGCCCTCCTTCAAAAAGAATAACGTCTCCTGGTTGTAGATCCATACTGTTCAATTTGTCAATGCTGCTCCAGGCTTCTTCGGGAGAAAAGCCGCTGTTGGCATCGTCACCACTGGCACTTACATAATATGTTTTTTCCGGGCAGGTACTGTCACTAAAGAAGTCTCCTTCAATAATACCGGCTTCAGCAGACTCAAAGCGGATATGGCCGGAGATGCTGGAGCAGGTGGAAGTGCTATCGGAAGTAAGGGTTTTAAAACGGTGTACTCCTGTCCAGGTTACCGGTTCATTACTGCCATATATGCCGTTGGAGAATTCACAAATAGTATACTCTCCCGCAGTGGTGCAGCTTTTTTCCACAATTACCTCGGTGTCCACTAAAATTCCCAGTGAAGCCTGTATGGTCATGCTACTGCTGCCATCTTCAGTGGTAAGCATCATATTAAAGGTACGATCTTCGTTGTTGAGGGGGATTCCGTTTATAGAATCTTTATCCTGGCAATTGGTGCATTTATAGGTTCCTGTAATTGGGGTAAGCGTTTTATTGGTGGTCTCTTCCGCAGCAACTATTGCTCCAGGCTCATTTTTAAATACTACATCTGTAAATACAGGTTTTCCTTCAGCATCCAGGGAAAAAATAAAGGAAAAATCTGCCGAGTCAAAGGTGAGTTTAAAATCACTGCTTTTGCTCACCTCCTCAGCACGTACAAATTTTGCAGTGTATATTTCTCCTGTCTGAATGGTTAAAGAAGCATTCGCATGATAATCAGATTTTTCATATTCAAAGGTGGCTTCTGAGATCTCCAGTTGAAAGGTGCCGCGATATGCCGAATTGTAGGTGGCAAAAATCCCGGTATAGGTGGTGGTGGGGCCATAGTCTTCTTCAGCAGAAGTACCTTCTGTTAACACGCCTTCATCTGGCGAACAGGAATAGAATAAAATGCTAAAAAGAGAAAAGGCAGTAAACCATACAGCCTTTCTGGCAGAAATTTGGGGCATCATCATTTTCATTAGGTCTTTCACATTCCGGCTTGTGGCAGCCGCTTTTTTAACAATATATTTTGAATTAGAAGGCTTACAATGTCTCTGAAACTTCCCGCTGCTATAAAAAAGCAGGGAGGGGTAGGTGCTTATTTTCAGAATTATAGACCTCTAAATCGGGTGCAAATAGGCACAAAAATCGATTAAATGCAAGTAAGAACGATAAAAGGTGATGTTAAAGTTTTTTTAGCATTTACTTGTAAGAATTGTAAGATTTTGATTAATAGTATGTTAAAGCTATTTTGTCTCCTGTTTTTCAGAGCTGCAAATTTCTGAAGGAAAATTCCTATGACGCTGATAATGTATGGGTTAAAAGTCAGAGAGCATTTGGATTTTCCTTCTTAACTTGCAGGGAAAAATTTGCTTTGCCTCGAAAAAAGAAATCCATAGCACCCAACAAGATCAATTTCAGGGAGAGTTTTGCCGCGCTTAAATTCGTGCCAAAGTTCTTTAAGGAAATCCGTAAGGTAAATCCGCTGTTGTTTTACACCAATGTGATCTGCAGGATCATTAATGCTTTTTTTCCAGTGCTTATCCTTCATGTGGGAAAGCTGATTATTGATGAAGTTGAGGTACAAATTGCCACCCCGCAAAAGGACCTGGCACATCTTTGGTTGCTGGTGGGAGCCGAATTTGCCCTGGCCATTCTTTCAGATCTCATCAGCCGGGGAATCAGTCTTAGCGACGCTTTGCTGGGAGACCAGTATTCTATAGATACTTCGGTAAGAATTATAAAGAAAACTTCTGAGATAAACCTGGACCAGCTGGAGGATTCTGAATTTTATGACAAACTGGAAAGGGCGAGGCAGCAAACCACCGGCAGGGTGGGCTTAATGTCTAATATCCTTACGCAGGGGGAAGATATAGTGGTAATATTATCCCTGCTGGGTGGAGTGGTGGCCTATGAACCATGGCTCATCATCTTGTTACTGGTATCTATTATTCCCACCGTAATAAACGAGATCAAATTTAGCGGTACCAGTTATTCGCTTGCACGCAGCTGGACGCAGGAACGCCGGGAACTAGATTACCTGCGTTATGCCGGGGCAAGCGATGTTACTGCCAAAGAAGTAAAATTATTCGGGCTGTCCGGGTACCTCGCCGAACGTTTTAAAGGGCTTTCTGATAAATATTTTAAACAAAGTAAAAAGCTGGCCAGGCAACGCGCCGGCTGGGGTTCTTTGTTTAATATTATTGGGACCTCGGCGTATTATGGGGCCTATGTTTTTATTATTTTCCGTACTGTGGCCGGGATTTTTTCCCTTGGCACCCTGGTCTTCCTTTCCGGGTCCTTTAACCAGTTAAGATCTAAACTGCAGGGTTTTTTTACCCGTTTTACTGCCATTACCGAAAGCGCGCTCTATCTCCAGGATTACTTTGATTTTCTCAGCCTTTCCTTTGCTGAAAAAACCACGGCTGGAAAACTGCCTCTGCCGGAAAAAATTACAGAGGGATTCGAGTTTAGGAATGTAGGATTTAAGTATCCAAAATCTGAAAAATGGGTGGTAAGGAATATCAATTTTCAGCTGAAGGCCGGGGAAAAACTTGCCTTTGTGGGAGAGAATGGCGCCGGCAAGACTACGCTTATTAAATTATTGCTGCGTTTCTATGAGCCTACTGAAGGGGAAATTTTACTGGATGGCATTCCGGTAAAGCAATACAATCAGGCGGCTTACCAGCAGTACTTTGGAGTGATTTTTCAGGATTTTGTAAAATTTGAACTTACCCTGAAGGAGAATATCGCTATGGGGGAAATAAGGGAAATCGAAAATCAGCAGCGAATAGAGACTGCCGCGCAAAAGAGCCTTGCACAGGAGGTAATTGCTGAAATGCCATTGGGGTATAATCAGCAACTGGGAAAAAGGTTTAAAAACGGGAAAGATCTTTCCGGCGGCCAGTGGCAAAAAATTGCCATAGCGAGGGCTTATATGAAAGATGCTGAAGTGCTGATTCTCGATGAGCCCACTTCAGCTTTGGATGCAAGGGCAGAAACAGAAGCTTTCCAGCGTTTTATTCAGCTTACCCAGGGAAAAACCGCGGTGATTATTTCTCACCGCTTTAGTACAGTAAGAATTGCGGACAGGATTATGGTGTTAAAAGATGGCTCAGTACTGGAAATTGGAACCCACGAAGAATTAATGCTTAATGATAAGCTGTATGCCGAATTGTTTAATTTACAGGCAGCAGGGTATCAATAACAATGAACAATGAACAATGAGCAATGAGCAATGAACAATGAACAATGAGCAATGGATAATGGATAATTTGAATTAGGAGAAAAAAATCAGGAATTAAATATTTGCAATTATTGTTACTTGCTCTAAAAAAGTAAGATAAAATAATTGGTTCACATATAGCTTGAATTAGAAATACATTTTAATCCACAACCCACAAGCATAAAATAATGAAAAAGCAACTTCTAATCTTAATATTCATAATAGCAACAATTACTTCAGCAATGGCACAAGATGAAACCTTCCCGTTATGGCCCGAAGGAATTCCCAACTCCAAACCTTCAGAAGAAAAAGAAATAGCAGATAAGGGGGACCTCCTTTGGATCAGAAAAGTACAGGAACCGGAAATCCAGGTGTTCCTGCCGCCAAAAAATATCGCCACGGGACAGGCAGTGCTAATTTGCCCCGGCGGCGGGTATGAGGGCCTTGCTTTTGACTGGGAAGGAACTCAAATAGCAAAGTGGCTGAACACCAAAGGGATTGCAGGAATTGTGCTAAAATACCGCCTGCCTTCTTCGGCTTCTGTAAGTGTTAGCTACAAAGCACCTTTGCAGGACGCGCAAAAAGCAATGGAGCTGGTTCGTGAGCATGCAGCAGAGTGGAATATAAACCGTCAAAAAGTGGGTGTTATCGGCTTCTCTGCAGGCGGGCACCTGGCATCTACCCTGGGAACCCATTTTGAAAGTGAAGGTTCGCTAAATTCACGGCCAGATTTTATGGCGTTGATCTATCCTGTGATTACCATGAAAATGGAATTTACTCATCAGGGCTCCCGGAACGCTTTATTAGGAAAAAACCCGAAACAGGAGCTGGTTGATGAGTATTCTAATGAATTAAAGGCCTCGCCCGATACTCCGCCTGCTTTTATTGTTCATGCCACAGATGATGAGGTGGTCCCGGTGGAAAACTCATTGGATTTTTACAAAGCTGTAAAGGATAACAATGTCCCGGTAGAAATGCATATTTATCCTGAAGGTGGGCATGGTTTTTCACTTGGAAATGCTAACCGCGTACTGGAGTCGTGGCCGGAATTATTTTATACCTGGCTCAGAAATCTGGATTCAGAAAGTGAAAAGTGAAAAATGGAAAGTGAAAAATGGAAAGTGAAAAGTGAAAATGGTAATAATTTCTATGGGAATCTGTGGATTCTGAGGAAGTTTTGGAGTGAGTGAGGAGAGAAAAGTGGGAAAGTAAACCGGGGCAAATTTAATGGAGTTGGTTTTGAAGCATTACGCAATTTATGTGAAGGGTTTTTCTGAAAATGATGAATGGCTGAATAAGCTCATTGAGAAGGAAACCGTACCGGAACTAATCGGGTTTAAGGAAAAAAGCGGGGCGGTTTTTTCAGAAAAAGTACTGGAAAAATTTATAGAGGAAGATCAGCGAAGGGATTATTCTGAACTGGTGGGCGAAACTGGAAGATCGTTGCGCACTTTTTCCAGCGGGGAGAAACGTAAAGCCCTGCTTAATTACCTGTTGAAGCAAAATCCTGACTATCTTATCCTAGACAGTATTTTCGATACTCTGGACCGGCAATCTGTAGAAGATTTGAAAATAAGGCTGAGGGAAATTTCAAAAGAAATTTTTATTATTCAGCTTTTCCGAAGGAAGGAAGACCTTTTTGCTTTTATTGATAAAATCTTGCTTTTTGAAAATGATAAACAATACAAATCTTTTTCTGCTGAAGCATTTTTAGCCCGGGATTTCTTTGCAGGCAATATTCGAAAAAGCCAAACAATTCCTGCCGCTCCGGTTGCTTTTCATGATTTTCCGGAAACTTTGGTCAACTTGAAGAACGTTTCTGTAAATTATGAGGGGCGGCCAATTTTAAATAATATCAGCTGGAAGGTAGAAAAAGGAGAATTCTGGGAATTAACCGGCCCTAATGGTTCAGGAAAAACCACCATTTTGAGCATGATCTATGGCGATAATCCTAAAGCTTTTGTGGAAGAAGTGTTTTTATTCGGAAAGAGAAAAGGCAGCGGGGAAAGCGTGTGGGAGATTAAAAATAAAATCGGCTATTTTTCGCCTGCCATAACCGAGCTTTTCCACAGAAGAAATACAGCGCAGGAAATGCTCGTTTCCGGCTTGGTGGACAGCATTGGCCTATATCAAAAGCCGACTGCCGGACAACTTACACTGGCCGGGAAATGGCTAAAAGTGATTGGCCTGGAGCACAGGAAAAACCACATCTTTACAAAATTATCGCTGCCGGAGCAGCGCCTCCTGCTTATCGCGAGAGCAATGATCAAGCATCCTCCACTTCTAATTCTTGATGAACCTACCACAGCCCTGGATGAAAAGAGTGCACTAAAAGTTTGCGGGTTGATCAATAAAATTTCAGCGCAAAGTGAGACCGCGGTCATTTTTGTTTCCCACCGACGGGAAAAAGGACTAAAACCTGAAAAGGTTTATGAACTTGTTCCCGCTGAAAATGGTTCTGAAGGCAGGGCGCACTGAAGTAATTTTCTCACATGAAAGAGAGATCTCTTTAGATTCCATATTTTCAGAATCTCCAATTGAAGGATTTAAAAATATTGGAATGACTGGTCTCGTTTAAATTCCAGCCGTAGCCATGGCAGAGAGTGGGGTTTTGAATAAAAACTTTATCACAAAATCATGAATTTCCATCCCGGGAAATACTTATATTAGTATTTGCTCTTCTTGATCGGCATCTTACTGTTTAAGGATTCCTCCCGGTGGCAACTTTCATAGTATCTGTAACTCTATATGGTTATGGGATTAAAAACCGGGCATATGAAAAAACCTTCAAATTATCTTCCCGATCCCGCGCTTCAGGAATGTATAGCCTCTTATGGAGTCCTGGAAATACCGGAGGGCATGCAACAACCCTATTTTTCTCCTCCTTTAGCTCTTTGTGGTTTTATCATTAATTTGTTAAATCGAAAGGGCAGGCTTGTTTCCAGGATTGACGGGAGAGATTTTTTTACCACTCCTGCGGTGGCCACGGGGCAGGTAACCTCGCCTGTTTATGGGGAAATTCGCGGATATGTAAAATCCATTATGGTATTTTTTTACCCGCTTGGCATGTTCAGGCTTTTTGGGAATAATATGGCTGAGCTTACCAATGCTTCCAAACCTTTACCCGATTTCCTGGGAAGAGATAAAGCAGAGCACCTGCTTTCTGCATTAAAAGAAAAACAGGAAACGGAACAACAGGTAGAGGTGCTTAATACATTTTTCCTGGAACGGCTTCCGCATGAGCGCACCACCGGCTGTATGGAAAAGGTTTTGGAATTTATTCATGAAAATAACGGGAACGTTTCCGTAAGGAAAGGTATTTTAAAAAAATGCTGGGGCTTCCGCCAAAGGTCTACTGCAAAATTTATCAGTTTAAAAGCTTAATCAATTTTCTTCAGGGAAATCCCGGGATTACCTGGGCCCAGCTGGCAGATGAGGTGGGTTATTATGACCAGTCCCATATGACGCGGTATGTAAAGAAATATCTCAAAGTTGCCCCAAATACTATGGTGAAGCTGGATATGGACTTTATTAATTATTTGCTTACCAGGTAATATGCTGCATTTATTAAGTGCATGTCGCATTTGTACAAGACTCGGGAAAATACACCTGTTATCTTAGGTGCAGGCAATGTATGGCTGAATTCAATCGGGAAGTTTTTTGAAGGAATTGAATGCGCTGGCAGCTGGAGATCTGTCGCTTTAATATTGTTATTTCTTTAAATGGGCCGGACGGTTAGAGGAAATAAAAGAAGCTGAAGTGCATGAGGGGAAATTAAAAGTGAAGAATAAAGATAGGAAAAGATGATTTTTAGTATCTTATTGGCAGGTAAATAACTGATTAGCCGGAGATTCAAAAAGAATAAAGAAGAAAATTTACCGGAAAAATGGCAGAAAATACTGGCGGCATATTGCGAGCTGCCCTAGTTGTATTACAAATATCATATTTATGAGCCAGGAAGATTTGGAATCTAAAATAGCCCCTCATGTTAAAAACAAACATACAGATGATCTTATAGACCATTACTGGGGAAGCATTACCTATGTTGCCTCTCTTATTAAAGCTTCAGAGCTTAAAGCAGGGCTAATTCTATCGTTTTACGGGATCCTGTTTAATTTTATTTTTCAGAACATAGATGTGGTCCTGTCCCATTTTGTGAGCAAAAATGAAATTGCCATTTACTTTTTGCTGGGCCTGTGGTTTCTTTCCATGGTAATTTCCATCTACTACAGTATTCGTTGTTTCATGCCCCGTATTGAGGGCAGGTACGATAAGAATATTTTCTTCTTCCGGGATGTCATCAGTAAATTTGGGGATATTAAAAACTTTTCCAGGACCTTCTATAACATCAGCCTTGATGAAGACCAGCTTTTTGATCATTTAGGCCAACAGGTATATATAAACTCCAAAATTGCCAGTGTAAAATTTATGAATGTAAACCGTTCCCTGCGGTTTTTAGCGATAGGACTTTTTATTCTGCTGATAATTGTAATTTATTATGTGCTGACTATTATAAACACTTAAATTTCGGAAGTTATGACTAAAGAAAAAATTCACTGGACGAAGAGGGAATTGCAGGTGTATATCCTGCTCTTGTGTGCTAATGCAGATGCTTTGCAAACCGAGGAGGAAGTAAACCTTATTAAATCTAAAGTGGATAAGGAGACTTTTGAAAAGATGCAAAAAGAAATCGCAGGGGATACCGAGGAAGACAGCCTGGAGAAAATTCAGGACACTGTGGCGGTACATCATTTTTCTTACAAGGAAATTCTTGAGCTGCAAAAGGAGATGCAGGAGGTTTTTTTATCTGATAAAAAATATACCATGATGGAATGTAACCTGGACCGTATTTTAAGAAACATGCTTTACTAAAAGTTGCTGGTTTGTTCAAATGTGGAAAATTCTGGTTGCAAAATTATTATATGTGCTATAATTCTTTGGTTGGTAAGTTTTGACAAAAACTGTAAAAAAGGCTTGTTTATGTGGGCTGCAGCTGTGGATAAATTTGAATAACTTGGGGCAGTTTCTTTTCTATTAAAACTTGGGATTCTTTACATTAGCCCAAATTAAAAATCCCAAAAAATTGTCAGCTAAAAAACCCCAGAAGGTCACGCCTTTAATGAAGCAATATAACAGCATCAAGCTCAAATATCCTGATGCTTTATTGTTGTTCAGGGTGGGTGATTTTTACGAAACTTTTGGGGAGGATGCGGTAAAAACCGCCCGTATCCTCAATATAGTACTTACCAATCGCAACAATGGGGGAGAAAGAAGCGAACTTGCCGGGTTTCCCCACCATTCTTTAAATACCTATTTGCCAAAGCTGGTAAAAGCGGGACAACGTGTGGCAATATGCGACCAGCTGGAAGATCCAAAACTCACTAAAAAGATCGTAAAGCGCGGGGTGACAGAACTGGTGACTCCCGGGGTGGCATTGAGTGATGAGGTGCTTAACAGCAAATCCAACAACTTCCTATGTGCTTTGCATTTTGGAAAAAAGGAGACGGGAATTGCCTTTCTGGATGTCTCTACCGGCGAATTTCTTACCGCTCAGGGCACTTCAGAATATATAGATAAACTGCTTCAGAATTTTAGCCCCAGTGAGGTGTTAATTCAGAAGAAATTTAGAAAAGAGTTTGCCGCCGTTTTTGGGGAGAACTTTCATACCTTTTATATGGAAGACTGGGTTTTTAAACAGGATTTTGCTTTTGAGGCCCTGACTTCTCATTTTCAAACCAAATCTCTTAAGGGTTTTGGAGTAGACCACCTGGAGGAAGGAGTCATTGCCTCGGGGGCTATTTTGCAGTATTTATCTGAAACCAGGCATCATAAACTTCAGCATATTTCTTCAATTAGCCGCATAGCTGAAGAAGAGTATGTATGGATGGACCGTTTTACCATCAGGAACCTGGAATTATACCATTCCACCGCCATGAATGCAGCCACGTTGCTGGACGTGATAGACAAAACGATTTCTCCCATGGGAGGAAGGCTGCTGAAGCGCTGGCTGGCCCTTCCGCTTAAAAATGGCGAAAAAATAAGCAAGCGCCATGATGTGGTGCAATTCTTCATAGAAAATGCTTCGGTTTTAGCTGAAATTCAGCAACAAATTAAAGAGATAAGTGATTTGGAAAGGCTTATTTCCAAAGTAGCCACGGGAAAAGTAACTCCGCGTGAGGTGAACCAGTTAAAAAATTCCCTTGACGCGGTAATTCCTATTAAAAAGATTTCTTCGGAATGTAAAAATGAAGCCTTAAAAGTGATAGGCGATAACCTGCAGGGCTGTGACCTGTTAAGAAATAAAATCCGGGAAAGCCTCACCGAAGATGCGCCGGTAAATGTGCAGAAGGGAAATGTGATCGCCAGTGGTTTTTCTGCGGAACTGGACGAACTTCGAAAAATTGCTTTTTCCGGCAAGGATTACCTGGACAATATGCTGGAACGCGAGTGCGCCTCTACTGGTATAACTTCCCTGAAGATTGGGAGCAACAATGTATATGGCTATTATATTGAAGTTAGAAATACCCATAAAAATAAGGTGCCTGAAGGCTGGACGCGGAAGCAGACCCTGGTAAATGCAGAGCGCTATATCACTGAAGAACTTAAGGAATATGAAGCAAAAATTCTTGGCGCCGAAGAGAAGATCCTTCAGCTGGAGCAGAAAATCTTTGCGAAACTGGTTGGCTGGATGAACGATTATATACAGCCGGTGCAGCAAAATGCCCAACTGGTGGCCCGTCTGGATTGCCTTTGTTCCTTTGCACAGCAGGCAAAAGCCGAGAATTACTGCCGCCCGGTCATGGAGGAAGAATATGAACTGGATATTCAGGAAGGGAGGCACCCGGTGATTGAAAAACAGCTTCCCATTGGGGAAACTTATGTAAGCAATACGGTGCAACTGGACCGCGAAAACCAGCAAATTATCATGATTACCGGGCCAAACATGAGTGGTAAATCGGCTATTTTAAGGCAGACTGCCCTTATTGTGCTTATGGCCCAAATGGGAAGTTTTGTACCGGCAAAAGAGGCGCGGATAGGTTTGGTAGATAAAATTTTTACCAGGGTGGGAGCAAGCGATAATATTTCTATGGGAGAATCTACTTTTATGGTAGAAATGAACGAGACTGCCAATATTCTGAATAATATTTCCAAGAGAAGCCTTGTGCTGCTGGACGAAATTGGCCGTGGCACCAGTACTTACGATGGGATTTCCATAGCCTGGGCTATAAGTGAATACCTGCACGAACATCCCGCCCGCCCAAAAACCCTTTTCGCCACGCATTACCATGAACTAAATGAAATGGGCGATACTTTTTCCCGTATTAAAAATTTCAATGTATCGGTGAAGGAGTTAAAAGATAATGTTCTTTTTCTTCGGAAACTGGTGCCTGGGGGAAGCGAGCACAGTTTTGGGATTCATGTGGCTAAAATGGCAGGTATGCCGCAGCAGGTATTGCATCGCGCCAATAAAATTCTGAAAAAACTGGAGCAATCCCATGCCATGGAAGATTCGGGAGAAATTTTAAAGAAATCGGCCGAAGATGAGATGCAGCTAAGTTTCTTTAACCTGGACGACCCGTTGCTGGAAGAACTTCGGGACGAACTGCTGCATATAGATATTGATACCCTTACCCCTGTGGAAGCTTTGATGAAGCTTAATGAGATCAAGCGGATGTTAAGCAGTAAGCAGAAAGCAAGAGCCTGAATATTTAAATTGAAAATGGATAATGGACAATGGAGGAATGGCTATTTACAACTGCATCCCCGTATCACAAGGCAGTTTACAAAAGAACGTCATCCTGATCTTGTTTCAGGATCTTCTGTTTTTCAGATATAAAAGCCTGAACAGGAGACCAGTGGGATTATGACAGACAACTAATTAAGATGACTAAAATTTTTAGAAGCATTTTTCTAAAAAAGTTCTTTGTTGTTGTTGAAAATGTTTTAAATTTGCGTCCGCAATAAAGATTTGCAGCCCTTTAATATAAGGGTAAGTTCATTAAAACGCGAAAATAGCTCAGTTGGTAGAGCGCCACCTTGCCAAGGTGGAGGTCGCGGGTTCGAATCCCGTTTTTCGCTCTGGAACATCGTTTGAGATCATGTATGAAATGACTCCTTAAACCTGATGTGAGCGACAGGTCGCGCCTGCCTGCCGGTAGGCAGGGGTTCGAACCCCGTTTTTCGCTCTGGAACATCGGTTGAGATCATGTATGAAATGACTCCTTAAACTGATTTGAGCGACAGGTCGCGCCTGCCTGCCGGTAGGCAGGGGTTCGAATCCCGTTTTTCGCTCTGAATAGTAAAAAATAGACCCCGGTTTGTCGGGGTTTTGTTTTTCGCTCGGGTGGTGGAATTGGTAGACACGTTGGACTTAAAATCCAATGAACAGCAACGTTCGTACGGGTTCAAGTCCCGTCCCGAGTACTTAAAGCCTCTGCAATGCAGGGGCTTTTTTATTCTTCTCTATTGTTTTTCCAAATGTATTCCATAGCATTTGTTCTATTGCTTTTAATCTTCTATAGGTATTCTGGCTAACTTTTTGTGGGGCATCTTCAAATCTTATAGTTATGATTAAAAATACTGCGATTGCCGTTGTTGCGGTAATACTTTTAATTTCCTGTTACTCGTCTAAAGCTCCGGCTGCGAAACTTGGGATGTCTGCGGCTGAATTTAAAGAACTGGCTAAATTTGAGGAATTGGTTTCTATGGATGAGGACTGGACGGTTTATATAGTACCTTATGGTTATAGCCAAAGCCGAATAGGTTATTACTATTTTAAAAATGATAAGCTGGTGCGTATGGATAGCAGAGCGGCCAGAGAAAATTACAGACTTACATTAGAGAACAGATAACCACTATTCTTCCTTCACCACTTTCCAGCTATCGGTTCTAAAGGGCAGTGCAGGAAGGCATTCATAATTAAGAGATTGTCAAACTTATTTTGCCAGTACTCATTTTTTTTAGTAATACAATTTTGTTGAAATTGCCTTAATTGTTTCAGGCGAGGTGTGAGAGCAAAAAAGAAGACAAAAATCCCAATACCGTTATAAGCCCAATAAGGTTATGGCCTTTTTCAAAAGCCTCGGGGATCATGGTGGCAGAGAGCATGTTTAAGATCGCCCCGGCGGCAATGGCCAGTGTCGCGCCTATATAAACTTCAGAAAGCTGGCTGAATACCGTGTAACCAAAAACAGAAGCCAGGCCTGATAGAATGGCGATACAAATCCAAACGCCAAAAATGAACAATTTAGACCTTCCGGCTTTTTTCATCCCTGTGGCGCTGGAGAGGCCTTCGGGTAAATTAGAGAGGAAAATGGCAATTACAGTGGCCGCGCTTACGGCACCGCCTTCCAGTAAACTTATTCCAATGGCTATGGATTCCGGGATACCATCTAATAGAGCGCCCATGGCAATGGCCATCCCGCTGCCTTCATCTTCGTCTTCAGTAGGTTGCTGGCCCTGGGACCGCTTTCTGTGTTTCGCACCCTTTTGCTCCAGGTATAGGTTGGCCAGAAAATATATAGCCGCACCTAAAATAAAGCCTGCAGAAGCGGGAAGTAATCCACTTTGTATAAAAGCTTCTTCCATTAATTCAAAACACAAAGCCGAGATAAGGACACCGGCCCCAAATCCCATAACAATAGCAATGGTTTTTTGAGATAGTTTTATATAGTAACCAATAAGAGATCCTATGATAAGGGCACTGCCGGAAAATAAACCCCAAAGTCCCGCTTTTATCCATTCCTGCATAGCAAGCGATATTAAAAATTTTCTCTAAAATTAGAAGGTAAATTGCGGATGACAAGTATAAAGGCTGCTGCTTATAAAAAATTTAACAGCAGGAGCAGCAATGAGATCTTTGAACAAATTTTCTTGTAAAGGATGCTTTACATTTGGGAAAATGCATATATTTGTAAATATAACTTTACATTTAATCAAATTAACATGACTATGGAAACACAAAAAAATCTCCGCTCTTTAGAGGCAAAACGCCTTACCACCCGTCTTGCAGCATGGACTGGCGCCTGGATGCTGAGCTTTGCTCTGGTAAATTTTGGATCCCGCTTTCTCTGGGATTATAATGAAACAATTTCAATAATAGCCGTTCTAGTCAATCTGGTCCTGGGAGCAGGAATGGTTATTTCCAATATCAGGCACCTGAGAAACCTGGATGAACTACAGCGAAAAATTTCTCTTGAAGCAATGGGGATCACTCTTGGCGTAACCCTGGTTGTTGGCCTGGCTTATTCAAACCTGGATATTGCCAATGTAATTCCTTTTGATGCTGAAATTTCTCATGTGGTTATTCTTATGGGGCTTTGTTACCTGTTTTCTATTCTTATATTAAATTCCCGCTATAAATGAAGAACCGGTTAAAAGTACTTAGGGCCGAGCGTGATATGACGCAGGCCGGCCTTGCCGAGGAGACCGGCGTTTCCAGGCAAACCATTAATGCAATAGAGAAGGGAAAATTTGATCCCAGTTTACCTCTGGCCTTTCGGTTTTCAAAGTTATTCGGTTTGGCTATAGAAGATATTTTTCAGGATGAACAGGAGCTATAACAATAGAAAACTGCCGCTATTCTTTAACTGCTGTTAAAACTCTTCTTAAAGAAGTGCTATTTTTAATTCCCAGGCTCACTTTTTTATGGAAAACCTTTAATTTAAAGCCATCTTAAGAATAAAATTATGCAAAAGAGGATAATAATCATTGGCGGTGGATTTGCAGGAATAAATCTGGCGAGGTCTCTGGTGGGAGATGCTAATTTTCAAGTGACCCTGGTAGATAAAAACAACTACAATTTTTTTCCGCCTTTGCTATATCAGGTTTCCACCGGCTATCTGGATCCCTCTTCTATCACCTATCCCATTCGTAACCTTTTTCGCGGAAAAGAAAACTTTCATTTCTGGATGGGGGAACTGCAGGAGGTGGTGCCTCAGGAAAAAAAGATCATTCTGGATAATGGTGAACTGGATTATGATTACCTGGTAATTGCCACCGGCACCAAAACAAATTTCTTTGGCCTGGAGCAGCTAAAAAAGCATGCGATTCCTATGAAGACGCTGGAGGATGCCTTAAGTATGCGCAATGTGCTGTTGCAGCGCCTGGAAGCGGCTTCCCGAATTAAAGATAAGCAGGAACGCCTGCCTTGGCTTACCATGGTTATTGGAGGCGGAGGCCCTACAGGGGTAGAAATTTCCGGGATGTTTGCAGAATTGCGGAATAATACTATAAGAAAGGAATTTCCTGAATTAGCAGGCTCCGGAGCAAAAATTTATATTGTAAACGGCGGGAATGAATTGCTCTCGCCTATGAGTAAAAAGAGTCAGGAATACGCCCTGAAGAGCCTGAAAGAAATGGGGGTTGAAGTGGTTTTAAATACCCGGATTGTAGATTATGATGGTGAGATAGTAAGCTTTAAGAACGGAGAAACCATAAGGAGTAAAAACCTTATCTGGGCCACCGGGGTCACCGGTATTATCTTTAAAGGGCTCCCGGCAGAAGCTTATGAGAGGGGAAACCGGCTAAGGGTAAATGAGATCAACCAGGTGGAAGGTATGGACGGTATTTTTGCGATAGGAGATTGCAGTATACAACACACAGATCCTGATTTTCCAGACGGGCACCCGCAGTTAGCACAAGTGGCTATCCAACAGGGAAAAAACCTGGCCAAAAATTTTAGAAATTTAGAAAAGGGCAGAAAAACGATAGCTTTTAAATATAAAGACAAAGGGTCCATGGCCATTATAGGAAGCAGCAGGGCAGTGGCAGACATTCCAAAGCCCAAACTGCATTTTAGTGGATTTATAGCCTGGTTTATGTGGGTGTTTATTCACCTTTTTTCGCTTATAAATTACCGCAACAGGATAAGGACATTCTATAACTGGTCTATAGAATATTTTACCCGTAACCAGGATTTAAGATTGATCATAAGGCCTTCAAACAGCGTTGCCTCCCAGGAGGTTCATGAAACCAAAAGCGAAAAAGAACATTCCGGAGTTTAATTTTGGGATGACGCTTTTATACTTATTTTTTTCTGCGGAAGTACCAGGAATGGAAGGGAAAGATGCTCGTCTATTTTTCTAATTACGGGTTCTCTGAAAATGGTATGTGAAAATTTATGTGCATAATATATCATGCTTAAGAGCTGAATTCCATGCTGTTTTACATAGGTTGAAATTGCTTTGGAAACTTCTTCATCAGAAGAAATAAAGGTGACTTCCAAATCGTTTCCTTCTAACAGCAGCTTTAAATTATTTAAGTTTTCATTCTGTTTTTCATTTAAAAAGCCTTCTTCCCCCACGTAGAGAATGCTGATTCCGGAATTAGATTTTTCGGCTATTTTTTTCAGCTCATATAGAGAATCATTAGAAAATTTATGTTTTAATTCAGTTGCAAAGGCAATCTTACCGGGAGCTTTAAAGGGTAATTGTCCAGGCACCACAAGCAGGGGGCAGGGAATTGTTTTCTTTATTACCCTGCTGGTGTTGCTGCCCATAAAACCCGTCATTGTGCCGGAGTGCCCGCGGGTGCCCATTACCACCAGGTCAATATGCATTTCAAGAATAATTTCCGGAAGGGCATGAACCAGTTTTCGGTTTGAGGTTATTATTTTAAAAAAATGCGCGGTCTGCTTATTATCTCTGGTAATTTGATGTATCACCTCGGTACACTTGCTATGGGAGGCGGCCTGTAGCCCGGGTAACTTTTTAAACTCTTCTTCATTGAGCATGCTGTAAACAGATATCTCAACTTCATTCGCATAGAAATTGGTAATGAAGAAAGTGCATTCTTCATTCTTATAAAGTTTAGTAGCATAATGCAGGGCACAATAAGCCTCTTTGGAAAAATCGGTGGCAACTAAAATATTTTTCATGGCATGAACTATTTTATACTTAAAAGTACTGGACAAGTGCAGGGGAAAAAATGATCAATATCATGATTTGATGTTCTTTTACCTGTATTCCCAAAGGATTAAAAATTTTATTTTAGTTGCTGAAAACCAGTACGTTAAAAGTTAATTATTTATTAAAAAGCTAAAGCATATTCATTTTTTAAATTAATTAGCTTGTTTTTAAAGCGGATTAATATGAAAAGGATATTTTTAAGCTTAGGCCTGTTTTTGTGCTTTGGCGCTGCGGTATTTGCACAAAATGTGGAATATAAAATTGTTACGGTAATAGAATCTATAGTCCCCGGAGGAATTGGCCGTTCCCGGATGATAAGCAGTGAGGAAGCCCGGGATTTTAAAGAATTCACCACCAGCAGGTCTGAAGAAGATGGCGAACGCAATAAATCTGACAGGGGAGAAATAAGGCTGAAGAAATTTGACGAAACAAAACTCCTAAACTTCTTCAACCTTGGAGGGATCCGGTTTCAGAATATTGCTGCTAATGATGCTGTAGTAACTTCAAAGATCAATTCTTTAAGCGAGGAAGGATGGGAGCTGGTTTTTGTAAATAGTGGCGTGGAGAGTTATGCCGGGGAAGATGATGACAGCGGAATTTTTATTACCCGTTATATCTTTAAAAGAAACAGGCAGTGATTGTTCCAAATAAAAAAAAACCTGAAACGGGGTCCGTTTCAGGTTTCTCTTCATTAGTTAATTTTCAGTAGGATTTCTTTTTGGATTTTCTTGCGAATAAAAGAATAACTGCAGAGGTTAAAGCTACTGTGGTCGCTGTTTTCGCAATAAAATTTTTGCGGTTATACTTCCACTCAGACTTCCATCCTCTTTCCGCAAAAATATTTGGAATATGCCCGTGTTTAAGATCGTCCAGGACTCCTTCCACCATTCCCACACGATCTGCCAGTACCAGTGGCAGCCACCTTCCATAGCTGGATTCACTTTTGGTATAGGCATACCTTCTAATCATTCCACTAAGCCCGGAAGGCGGTGCTGCAGTACCAAACACAGCAGTTATATTTGGCCGCTCAATAGAATGCAGCACTTCAATATCTGTTTCCTGTTGCTCAGGCCGCTCCCAGGAGTAGCCTCTTATTTCTTCATCGGTACGCTTTTTAATAGGATATGTGGGGTCATTTTTTGGATCGGCATCTACTCCCCAGCCTTTAATATGGCTGTGGTCGCCCCCGCGTTTATTTTTAAATTCCTCGTTATTGGTTTCTTCATTCATGATCTTTAAATTTTGAATTTGTACTTGTTTTTTCTCTGCACCTTCTCTATGCTGAAGGTGGTATGAGAACAGGTTTAATACAGTTATCCAGTTTTTTAGAAAAGATATGATAGCCTTCTGCAACCTCTTCCAGCGGAATGCGGTGCGTAATTAATTCTTTTGGATTAATAATACCATCTTCCACATGTTTTATAAGCCTTGGCAGAAGCCTTTTTACGGAAGCCTGGTTGGCCCGGATGGTAATTCCTTTATTTAAGACATTTCCAATGGGAACCAGAGCATCTATAGGTCCGTACACCCCAACAATAGAAACGATCCCTCCTTTTTTAACTGAATTGATGGCCCAGTGCAATGCCGTGGTAGAGCCTCCCTGTAACAATAGTTTTCTGCCCATAAGAGTGTTCATGGTATTGCCGGCAGCTTCAGCACCCACGGCATCAATACAAACATCGGCACCCAGGGAATCTGTTTGTTTTTTTATGAATACCACAGGATCTTCCAGCATTTTGAAGTTGTAGACTTCACATTGAGCATATTTTTCAGCAAATTCCAGGCGGTAATCCAGTTGGTCTATCACAATTACACGGCCTGCTCCAAAAAGCCAGGCGCACTTGGCAGCCATAATTCCAATAGGTCCTGCACCAAAAACCACCACAGTATCTCCTTCCTGTATGCCACCCATTTCTGCGGCCTGGTAGCCTGTTGGCACTACATCTGTTAACAGCACCGCATCATCGGGATCCATCCAGTCAGGAATCACAGTCGGCCCAACATCAGCATATGGTACTCTTACATATTCGGCCTGGCCACCGTTATATCCGCCGGCAGTATGGGAATATCCAAAAATTCCGCCGGCAGCCGTAGACTGTGCATTGGCTTCATGACAATTACCATACAGCTCCTGTTTGCAAAAGGCACATTTTCCGCAGGCAATATTAAAAGGGACCATTACTTTATCCCCGACTTTTACATTCTGAACTGAAGATCCTACTTCTACAATTTCTCCTACAAATTCATGCCCAAAGGTAGAACCCACACGGGTATCTGGTACAAGCCCATGATATAGGTGAAGATCTGAGCCGCAAATACAGGAACGCAGTACCCTTACAATGGCATCTTCAGGATGTTCTATTTCAGGATAGGGCTGGTCATGATCGGCACGTACTCTAAACGGGCCGCGAAAATTCATTGCTAACATAATGATTGGTTTTTTGATTTATAATTTCGATAAGCAGGTAAGGGGAGAGCACCTGCCGAGATGTAAATTACAAAATCAAAGGTGTGAGGGAAATTATTTAACTATACTTTATGTCCTATTACTTTAGGAACATCTGGGTTCTGGAGTTAGGGAAAATAGTGGCAGTTTTAGTGTTTTGTCCAAGAATATTCAGGACGCCGGTATACTCCAAAATTTCTTTGGAGCCTGGATTTTGTACCGGCATGTAATAGGCCTGCCATGTGGGGCTGCAAATCCTGCCGGGAGTATTATGTTCCTTTTACGGGCATTAGTTTGGAGGATGGGCAGGCTATCTCCCCATCTGGTAATCATCTTCATCGGGAGTTATTCTAGGAACTTTAAATTCGCCATCGGTAATGGAGACAGTCTGGCTGGAATCTGTACTAAGGTAAAAGGTGCCGGAAAAAATTCCCTCCAGATAAGTTTCAGTAATTTCTGTAAAACGAAATTCGTTATCTGAGCTAACGTTATAGTTGCCTTCTAAAATTCCCTCGAAGGGATTTCCATTTTCATCCAGGTAAATGGGAATAAAAACGAACGTATTAGATGGGGTATAGGTAACATTTCCGTCTACAGGTGCTTGCGTGGCAAAATTGAAGATAATTAAATTACGATTCGGTTCAGAATTGTTAAGTATGCCGTCTACAACATGTTGATACATCATGGTGTTGAAATAATTGATAAATCCAGCCACTTCGCTGCCCGCCTCAATATTGTAATTATAAACTATTTGTTCCCCGTCAACCCTAAAAGTAAGGTAGTAGTCGCCACTTATTTCCTATAAGGTTGTATTTTCATTACTGCCATCATCAGTGTTTTTTGAACAGGCGAACAAAGCTAAACAGCAAATTGCCGTAAGCATCCTGGTATAAATAATCTTTTTCATGAGATAAAAATTTAATGGTTAGTTTCCGTTATTCAACGCGAAACTTCAAATTCTAAAATATTTCCTGTTGTTGTACCCGGCTTTTATTGAATGGCAGTATATATTTATTTTCTGATCAATTTCTTTTTGCGGTTGGAAGCTGCCCATCAAAGAGGTTCATGCTATTTGCTGTTTAAAAATGGCTGATAATTACCACTTATTAGTTGCGCTGTTTTTTTTTGAAAATGCAGAAAATCCTTTTTTGAATTACCGATTTCATTTTTTAAGCCTGCTTTCTCATATTTTTAGCAAAAGGCTTCCTGTTGCCGGGATGAGCCGGGGATTCCGCCCAAATTTTAGTATGTTTGTTACCTGCCGCATTAAAAAATATGAATATTTATGATAAGAAAATTAACTGCCTTAGGGCTCATGGCTATGCTGTTAACCGGGTGCCAGAGCCAGGGAAAACTTTTTGGTAAAAAGGGTGAAAAAAAAGCGGAGACTGCTTCAGCAAAGGAAGAGGGCGGGAAAACCTCGTACAATAAACTTATTACCCCCCAAGCTAAAAGCGATAAAGGAATGTTTACCACGCATTTTGTAGAGGATAAGCTCTATTTTGAAATTCCTTTAGAACTGCTTGAAAAGGATATGCTCCTGGTAAGCAGGATTGCAAAAGTTCCTTCTGGTTTTGGGGGAGGTTATGTGAACGCCGGTTCCAAGGTGAACGAGCAGGTGGTAAGGTGGACCAAAAGAGGCGATTTTATAGATGTTAAAGTAGTAAGTTTTAAAAATGAGAGCGACGAAGAATCGCCAATTTACACCTCTGTGCTTGCCAATAATTTTTCACCAATTCTTTACAGTTCTAAAATTAAAGCATATAATCCAGATTCTACTGCTGTAGTTGTAGATGTGAGCAGTCTTTTTGAAAGCGAAGTAGAAGCCATAGACGGGCTTTCTTCTTCTCTGCGGAAGCGTTACAAGGTAAAAAAACTGGACCAGAGCAGGTCCTATATTGAGTCGGCAAATGCTTATCCTGAGAATGTTGAAATAAAGCATGTGATGACCTATGAAGCTGAAGAACCGCCGGAAAGAGGCCAGGCAGGAACTATTTCAATGCTTATGAACCAGTCTATGGTGCTGTTGCCGGAAGACCGCATGCAGCCAAGGCTTGCTGATGACCGCGTAGGGTGGTTTACAGTGGAAAAATACGATTATAATTCAGACGAATTAAAGTCTGACGAATATGAAATTATAAGAAAGTGGCGCCTTGTTCCCAAAGATATGGAAGCTTATAAAAGAGGTGAGCTGGTGGAGCCGGTAAAACCTATCGTTTATTATCTGGATCCTGCCACACCTAAAAAATGGAGGCCATATTTTAAACAGGGAATTGAAGACTGGAATGTGGCTTTTGAAAAAGCAGGCTTCAAAAATGCAATTATCGCCAAAGACCCGCCTTCTCCTGAAGAAGACCCGGAATTTAGCCCTGAAGATGTAAGATATTCTGTAGTGAGGTATGTTGCCAGTACTACCCGTAATGCCATTGGGCCTTCGGTTATAGATCCGCGTACTGGGGAAATAATAGAAAGTGATATTATCTGGTACCATAATCATTTACGCTCTTACCGAAACAGGTTTATGATAGAAGCGGGAGCACAAAATCCCGCGGCAAGAACTTTAAATACCCCCGAAGCTGAAATTGGGGAAATGATGCGAATGGTAATCGCCCATGAAGTTGGGCATGCCCTGGGACTGCCCCATAACATGAAAGCCAGTGCGGCCTATCCAACCGATTCTTTGCGATCTGCCAGCTTCACTCAAAAATATGGCCTTACGCCTTCCATAATGGATTATGCCAGGGTAAACTATGTGGCCCAACCGGGAGATGAAGGAGTACGTTTTATAAGAATGATGGGGCCTTATGATTTATATGCCATTAACTGGGGTTACCGGTATTTGCCTGAAGCTAAAAAACCTGAAGATGAAAAAACCACTTTAGATGCCTGGATTTTTGAAAAAGCAGGAGACCCCGCGTATGAGTTTGGAAGCGGTTATGGCGGGGTAGACCCGCAGGCACAAAGGGAAAGCCTTGGAGCAGACCAGGTGAAGGCAAGTGAATACGGCCTTGCCAATTTAAAAAAAGTGGTTCCTCATCTCGTGGAATGGACTTCAGAGGAGGGCAGCGGTTATGAGGAACTCGATGAGGTGTATTCAGAACTTACAGGCATGTGGCGCGGCTATATTTATCATGTAATCACCAATGTGGGCGGGGTTTATGAAACGCGTAAAACCGCAGACCAGGAAGGCGTGATTTACAAAGCCGTTCCCCGGGAAAAGCAGGAAGCGGCAATATCCTTCCTTAATAAAAATGCTTTTACTACTCCTCAATGGCTGCTGAATGATGAAATTCTTGACCGCATTGAATCTAACGGGGCAATTGAAAGGGTGCAAAATTTGCAAACGCGGGCGCTTGATTATCTTTTAGATGAAGACCGGCTGAAGAGAATGTTTGAAAATGAACAGCGCAGTTCCGGGGAAACCTATTCTGCTGTGAATATGATGAAGGATTTGCGCCAGGGAATTTTTAGTGAGTTATACCAATCAAAAGAAGTAGATGCTTACCGCCGAAACCTGCAAAGGGCTTATGTAGATGCCGCGGTAAATTATGTAGAGCAGGTGCAGGCTGAAGGGGAGAAAGAAATAGCGGCTACAGATGTGGTGGCACTTATGCGGGGAGAACTTCAGAAATTGAAGTCGGACCTTAATAAGCGTAAAAACCGTACGGGAAATACGCTTACCCGTTATCACTGGCAGGACCTTATCGCCAGGATAGAAGCAGGATTAGATCCGGAAGCATAGAACAGAAAACCATATTACAGAAAAGCCCGATTTTAAGCGGGTTTTTTTATGTGTATTAATTGCAGGGAGTAGTTTCAGGAATAGTGCTAAGATAGATGGTTTGCGGGTCCCTTCTGTTAATATTAATTAAACCTACATTCTGTATACTGTGGTCCAGGTCTATATCTCCTGTGCAATTTTGGCCATTCCCGTCAGAATCCCATTGGATGCTTATGTAAAAAGCGGCATTGGTATTATCCTGGAGGTTTTCAATTCCAGCATAAGGATCTGCCGGAATATCCATTCTTAAAGTGAAAGGAAAATCATCGGCGCCAAAATCCTGGCTTACTATTAAAGTTGCTTCATCATCGGCAATAGTTTCATTATAGCCATAAAGGCTTATCTCGAAACTGGGATTCTGGAATGCCGGCAATTGATCTCCCGCCTGCATTTCCAGAAGGATATAATTATTGTCTATATCATCCTGATCTTTTACACAAGAAGTGAGTAAGATTGTGGAAAGTACTAGCAGTAGGGCATTTATTTTTTTCATAACTATTTTCTTTAAGAACGGTAAAAGTAAAATTTGTGATATAAAAATTTAATTAAAAATCTATTGAATCCCAAAGTTTGCAGTGAAATATTATAGGAATATATCCATTCAAGCTTTTTAATGTTGGAATATTACCTAAATTAGCACCTTATGGGAACAGCTTTATCTATAGAAATAAAACACTTTAAAGAAGTACGGGAAGAAAATAACTTTACGCAAACCGAATTTGCGGAAGTTCTTGGAGTTAAAAATTCTACGGCCGATATAGAAAGAGGTCGCACCAAACTTTCCGGAAAAGTAGTGGCGGAACTGCTGCGGCAATTTGGCATAAATCCCCTATGGCTTTTTGGGGACAGCGGCCAGAAATACCTGCAAATTACCAAAGGGGATGTAAGCCCTAAAGTGGTGACCGTGAACAGTGCAGATAATGAGAATATTGTAATGGTTAATCAAAAGGCAGCTGCCGGTTACCCACACAATGTGCAGGATGTGGAGTGGTACAACCAGTTACCTGCTTTTGATATCCCACTGCCGGAGTTTAGAAATGCCACCTACAGGGGATTCCAGATAGAAGGGGATAGCATGTTGCCAAATTACCGGCCAGGGGAATGGGTGATGGGAAAAGCGATTGGTGGGATAGATGAGCTGAACAACAATAAAGTTTATGTAGTGGTGCTTTACGACTCTGTGCTTGTAAAAAAGGTACAGAAGTTACCAGATCCTTCTAAAATGCTGCTTATCTCCTTAAATGAAGAATACCTGCCCATAGAAGTAAAAGTAAACCAGATACAGGAGTTGTGGCAGGTAAACAGCAAGTTGACTTTTAACCTGGATAATCCTTCAGAAAATGGCCTTTTTCAGCAATTAAAGCAGTCTATGGAAGAATTGAAAAAAGAACTAAGGTCTTTTAAACAATAAAAGATTCCGCTTCTAAAAACAATAGCTACCCTAGTATTCTTATTCTAGGGTATTTGTAAATGGCCATTCGCCATTAATGATATGTTATGAAATGGTGCTGCAATAGTCGGCAATTCTCTGAAAGGATAAAAATAGAAAAGCCCCCGGAATTTCCGGGGGCTTCTCATTTTGATTGGTAAGCTGGCAATCTGCAATTAATTCATAATGGTGAATTCACTTCTACGGTTTTTAGCATATTGCGCTTCAGTACACATATTAGGTTTTGTACAATCGTTTAATGGCATGCTTTCACCATAACCTTTAGAGGTTAGCCTGTCTCTGGAAATTCCATGTTCAACAAGATATTCCAGAGTTGAAGCTGCACGTCTTTCAGAAAGAGCCATGTTGTATTGGTCACTTCCCCTGGCATCGGCGTGGGATCCTATTTCTATTTCAAGAGTTGGATATTTGTTCATAATATCCACTACTTTATTAAGCGTAGGCTCAGATTCAGCTTTAATGGTAGCCTTATCAAAATCAAAGTAAATATTGCCAACATCACGTAGCTGCTGCCTGCCGGTTTCAATATTGGTTTCCCTGTCTTCAAAATCAACCACAGGCGGTACATAATCTTCCCTTACAAAGGTGTAAAGATTGTCAGATCCTCTTCGGTTGGAAGCGAAGAAGCCTTCATCCTGTCCTTCTTTGATAACAAAAGCAAAATCGTCCCTGTTGCTGTTAATAGAAGAGCCCAAATTCTGAACTTCAGAAAAATCCCCTTCACTTCTAAAGATGTCAAGGTTACCAAAGCCCATGTGCCCGTCTGAAGCGAAATAAAGCACGTCTTCATCACTAATAAACGGGAACTGCTCGCGATATGCGGTGTTAACGCCACTACCAAGATTTTCAGGGCTGCCAAAAGTTCCGTCTTCATTTACATCAACTACATAAATGTCAAAAGAACCGCCGGTAGACCCGGGCATGTCACTGGAGAAATAAAGTTTGCTCCCGTCCTGGCTAAGGCTTGGATGTTCTACAGAGTAATCATCGCTGCTAAAAGGGAGTTTTTCGATATTGGTCCATTCGCCATCTACCATTTCCGCTTTATAGATGCTGATATGGCCAACTCTTAGCCCGCTGGTATCTTTTACCCTTTTTTCATTGGTACGGTCAAAATACATCGTCATCCCGTCCTGGGTAAAAGTTGCTGAACTTTCGTGTTCATCAGTATTAATGTTATCTGAAAAAAGAACAATATCATTAAGTTCCCCTTCATCATCAATAGATGCGCTGTAAAGGTCTAAAGTAGGCTTTTTGTTCCATGGATAAATTGGACGCTCCTGGTTTCTGGTGGAAGCGAACGCTATGCGGTCTCCATAGAACGAAATCCCAAAGTCAGCTGAAGCACTGTTGTTCATGATCTGGTTTGTGGTGTAGGTGTGAGGAACCGCGGTATCCAGTTGTTTCTCAAATTCAGAGAAATCTATATCTTTTCCCATCGCGTTGCTCAAGTACTGGTTTGCCTCCTCATACTGGTCTGTTCCCATAAGAGCGTGGGCATATCTAAAATGATATTCCGGAGCAATGTTTCCCTCATGCCTAAGGAAAAGCAGCCTGTACACTTCAGCTGCATTTTCCATCTGATTTGTGTAGAAGTAAGAATCTCCAAGGTTTTGAAGCACCTGCTGATCCTTATCTGCCACGTCTTCGTAAGCATCTGCCGCGTCAACGTAAGCTCTTTGAACAAAAAGTTTATTGGCCTTTTTGATTTCGGAACTTTGTCCAAAAGCAGAAACGCTTACAAGTGTTAATAAAAGTATTTTATATATATTTTTCATATTATGCAGTTTTTAGAAGAATCGAGGTGATTTGTCATATCCTTTAGTAAGGCCGAACAGGTCAATGTCAAACAACACCATGATCTCATGGGTGCCGCCAACATCAAATCCGGCATAATCTGAAGTATAATGATCATAGGCATAGCCCACGCGCAGTTGCGGGGTGATCTTGAAATTTACCAGTCCGGTAAGAGTTTCATTAAATCTATAGCCAATCCCGGCTTCTAATTTATCATACAAAAGTACATTAGCCGTAGCATCTACTGTAAGGGGCGCATCCTGTACCCCACGTACCATAAAGGCAGGCTTTAAACGTACATTCTGGCTGATGTCAAAAACATAACCTCCGGTAAAATAGTAGTGGATGTTTTCTTCGCCCACAGCCTGTATACCATCAAAATTGTCCAGGTGCTTTGTGGTGAATAGGTTTGGTGCAGATACTCCTAGGTAGTAATTATCGCCAAACCAGAAGGCACCCACCCCAAATACGGGAAATACTTCATTAAAATTCTCGAACGCAGGATCATCTCCCTCGTTTAAGATAATACCAGAAGTATTGGAATCAAAGGTGGTAAGTCCCGCCTTGGCTCCAAAGGAAAGCTTGCTGTTGTTGCTAACGGGAAGCACATATGCGAAATCTGCAGTGATGTTGTTTTCCTTGATCCATCCGCCTATTTCATCATGAACAACGGTTAATCCCAGCTCTACTCTTTCATTAATAGGAGTATGGGCAAAGAAGTTGGCGGTGGTTGGAGCACCGTCAACATTCTGCCACTGGGATCTATAAATTCCACCCAGGTTTAACATTCCCGGATCGTCTGTGGCGTAACCAGGATTTATTACACTCATATTATACATGTACTGAGTGAATAAAGGGTCTTGTTGCGACATTCCTTTTAGAGAAAAAAGGATAATGCCTGCAAATAGTAAATATTTTGTTATTGTTTTTTTCATTTCTTTCTAGTTTATCCTTTAGACTATAGGCTTAGGTAAATTTTACCTTGTTTAGGAGGCGTTACTCCATCATTGAAATCAATCACATAGAAGTAAACTCCTACCGGTAACACGCCGTCTCCAAGGCTTCCAGATTGATTGGAAGTTCCGTCCCAGTCTGGAGTAGAGGCATTCCCTTTATAAATGGTATTCCCCCATCTGTTAAATATCACCAGCGTATAGTTAGGATATTTTTCTTCTATATTCCTAACATCAAATGTGTCATTCCTGCCATCATCATTAGGTGAAATTCCTTCAGGGAACACAAGGTCACAATCTTCAAGTGTTACGGTGTAAGAAAGTCTTTGAGAACTTTCACATCCTGTTACCTCATCTAAAAGAGTTGCATAATAAGTTACGCCGTCTTCCAGCTCTGTATTTTCACTTAATGCATTGTCTCCTTCTGCTGAAGAGTACCAGGTAATTGTTCCTGTTTCGTTAATGGCAGCGCTTAAATTTTCAAGGGTGTTGTCATCATAAACACATAGTTCCAGATCATTAGTGTTAATGGTAGGAGTAGGCGCATCATTAATAGCAACCATAATAACGGCAGCTTCAGAAACGCATCCGCCTTCATCTGCAACCTGGGTCACGTAGTACGGAGTGTTATTAACAAGCGGCTCATCCATAGCTAAAGGCTGGCTTAATTCTACATCAGCATAATATACCAGGTTAGTTCCTTCTGCCATAAGATCTGCAACTGTAGCGTCTTCAGTAGCACAGAAGCTCATATCTGTCACTGTTGGCGCGGCAGGAGTTTCGGCTACGGTAACAGTAATTGTAGCGCTGCTGTCCTCACAATCTGTAGTAGATTCTACGGTGTAGGTGATTTCATATTCTCCGGCCTCATAAGCTGCAGGGTCAAACATTCCGTCTGCCAGTGTTTCACCATCAAGGGTGAAGGTTCCGTTAGCATCGGCATCGGCAGAAATTTCATCAAACAATAGCTGTGTGCCGTCATTCATACAATAAGTTACTTCCATATCTGCTCCTGCGTTTGCAGCGTCAAGTACGGTAACAGCAAATGTTGCGGTATCTGAACAGTTTTCGTTAGATACTGTGTATATCACATTATAAGTCCCTGGCTCGAAAGCTGAAGGATCCATCATGCCGTCTTCAATTAGCTCACCATCAAGAGAAAATTCTCCTGTGGCGGCAATATCATCGGCTAATAATATGAATAAATCCTGCATTTCTGCATTCTGGCAAACTTCCAGGGTATCATCCATTCCCGCATCGGGAGCTTCTGAAACTGTTATGATATAAGTAGCGGTATCCTCTCCACAATCATTTTCAGACGCTACGGTATATAATACTTCATAGGTGCCGGGTGTGAACATGGAAGGATCAAACATTCCATTTTCCAGTTCTTCTCCGTTATAGGTAAAAGCACCATCCATATCAGCAAAATCAGCTATATAGGTATAAAGATCTGTAACCTCATCATTTGTACAAAGAGCAACGTCCTCATCAAATCCTGCAAGAGCAGAGTTTACAATGGTAATGGTAAAGGAGATAGAATCAGAGCCTGTTACACATTCGGTTGTACCTTCGTCTAGCGAGTAGATGATCTCGTATTCACCTGCAGCTAATACTCCCGGATCTAATGTTCCATCTTCATAGCCTTCAAAAGTTCCAAAGTCAGGATTGTCTCCAATAAAATTGGTTAGATCCTGAATTCCGGCATTCTGGCAAATTGGAGCCGGTGGATCGTCTACTTCAGTCAGGTTAGCTTCAATTTGGTCCCTTACAGTAATGCTTAATGTTGAACTCGTTGAGCAGTTATCATTAGCAACAGTGTAGGTGGTTTCAAAAGTTCCTATTGGAGATGCAAGGAGTTGAGCAGCTAATGTTTCCAGAGATGGTTCAAAGGTTCCATCCATTTCTGCGTTACCGTCTATATAAGCGCTAAAGAAAGCCATGGCCTCTTGGGTAGTGCTAATACCTTCAACATCTGCAATACAAACCACATCAATCACAGATGCACCGGCATCAGGAGATTCAAAGACTTCAATAGTAATTTCTGCCGAATCAGAGCCTGTAATGCACTCTCCATCTCCGCTTACCGTATAAGCTATAGAGAAAGTTCCTGCGCCAACTACTGATGGGTCAAAAATTCCGTCTTCATATCCTTCAAAAGAACCTGTGGCATCGGCATCATCAGAGAGAAGAGAGAAAAGATCAACTTCAGCATCTGTGGTACAAAAGGTAATATCTTCTACATCATTGCCTGCATTGGCTTCCCTTGTCTCTGAAACAACAATCTCATATGTGGCTGAATCGTCACAAGTTGCATTGGTTACGGTATATTCTACAGTAAAACTTGCAGGGAAGGTGGTGGTGGCTGCAAATTGCGCGGCCAGGGTAGCAAGGCTTGGAGTAAATTCTCCTCCGGCATCAAAAGAGCCTCCAAATTCATCTAATAAAGCCTGCTGCGCCGCCGGGCTGGAAAGAATTTCCTCCAATTGGGAAACACACAAATTCACGTTTCCGCCAGGTCCTGAGTTAGGCGTATCATTAACTGTAATGGTAAATTGTGCCGTGTCTGTCCCTGCTACGCAAAGCCCGGGATTTTCTTCACTTACTGTGTAAATAATCAAATGTTCTCCGGCTCCTTCAGTAGAAGGATTAAAAGTACCATCTGCAACATCGGCATCCTCGCTGGAGAAAGTTCCTCCTGCCATAGATGAGGTGTCCAGTAAATCTGCAAGAGTTATTATTCCTTCATTAGAACAATATGGTTCAGGTGAGGTAATTGTTCCTGCCTCTGCAGTTTCCGCAGCGGTAATTGTTAAACTGGCGGTGGCGGTTGCATCTTCACAAACAGAACCTGCCACGGTATAGGTGGTGCTAAAATCTTCAGCAGCGCCATCAATTCCATCATTGTAACTGGCAATAAGAGTATTCAATGCAGGAGAGAAAGTTCCCTCTGTATCTTCAGCTCCAAGTAATGCTATATAATAGGCTCTAAGACTGGCTTCGCTTGCAAAAACATCCTCTTCCAGATTATTAATACAAATTTCTTCAGAGGCAGAGGTACCTGCATCAGGAGCTTGTTCCACTGTAATAGTGAAATCTTCAGAATCTGTTCCGGTTAAACAAGAAGCTTCATCATCTTCGCTCACCGTATAGGTAATCACGTATGATCCTTCTCCCGCAGTTGCCGGATTGAAATTTTGTGAAGTCACATCAATATCTGTACTGCTAAAGGTTCCACCTGGCATGGAAGTACCATCGAGCAGGCTCACAAGTCCAATTTCAGGACTGGTGCTACAGTAACTTCTGTTGGTAATAGTTCCTGCCTCTGCAGGTACAGCAGCGTTTATGGTAATGGTTGCGCTGGCAGAAGCGTTTCCACAACTGGTTCTTTCTACAGTATAGGTAACACTGTAATCTCCGGCGGCATCCCCGTCGTTAAAATTGGCAATAAGGCTGCTAATTGTGGGAGAGAAAGTACCGTCTGTATCTTCAGCTCCAAGCAATTCCAGGTAATAAGCTTCCAATGCATCTTCGCTGGCAAAAATGCCTTCCTCTGCCACATCTGTTTCGCAAAATACTACAGGATCTGTAACAGTTGTTCCTGCATCGGCAACATCTTCAATAGTAAGATTTAAAGTTGAAGAGGCCACACATCCACCGTTATCTACGGTATAAGTGACGGTATAGGTGGAAGGGAACGCATTATTCAGCGCATCTTCGTTTATCTGGTCGAATAAATTCTCAATAGATGGCGAAAACTCCCCGGTTGGATCCAAGCCGGAATCATTTATAAAATCTTCAATATACGACTGAGCTAACGGAATTAGAAGGGTGTTCAATGGAAGAAAAGGTGCCAGGTCGCTTTCACAAACAGTTACATCCCTGTCTTCACCCGCGTTTGGATCTTCCTGAACATTCACACCTAAAAGTACGGTATCTGTACAGCCAATACTAAAAGTAGCGGTGTAGGTGGTTTGGTAAGTTCCCGCAGGATCACTGTTATAGCTGCTCACAATGCTTTCCAAGGAAGGAGAAAAGCTGCCTCCGGTAGGAACACCATCTTCCAAAAGACTTTCAAAATAGGTGCGGGCATTGGCAACAGTATTCAGCTGGGAATCAGCTTCAGAAATACATAAGGTATTATCTGTATTATCTTCCCCTGCATCCAGTACAGTTACGTTTACCTGGAAGCGGGCAATACTTTCACAGGGAGGTTCCGGAGAATTGACCCTGTTTATAATCTGAGTTGCGTAATAAGTCTCTCCGTCAATTAATGGAGTGGCAGGATCTAAAGCAGGGAAGGAATCTTCGGTGCTGTACCATCTGTTAGTTCCTGTAGCCTGTAAATCGGCAACGGTTGCTCCGTCACAAAAAACTTGTTCGGTCTCACCGGATGGTGGCTGAACGGCTATAGGATCGTATCTTACCGCTACCCTGCTGGTAGGGCAATTGGTAACAGGATTTCTCTGGCCTACATAGTAGCTTGTTTCTGGAGTTAAGGTTGTTCCGGGATTAAGTGGGGAACCACTGAATTCCTGAGTATATACTTCCACCTCATTTCCTTCCACAAGGTCAATAAGTTCTGCAACAGTATTTGCGCCTGTAGTGCTGTACATACATGGCGAAAATACTACTCCAAAACTTGGTGAAGGTGCACCATAATCATCTACATCAACATTTACTGAAGGTCTGCTGTTGCAGGTACCTTCAGTATTTCCGGCATAGTATATGCCATCCTGTAGAAGTTCTGTTGCGGGAATAGGAGTGGTGCCGGTCGCAGAGCGGTACCATCTAAGGGTAGTTCCACTTGCCGCTGTTCCATCAAGATCGGCAACCGTGGATAAATAGCAAAATGACTGTTGATTACCATCTGTGGTGGTATCCTCGTCACCTACTGTAGGACAATTTCCCGTCTGTCCAAAAGAGGGGAAAATTCCAATTAATAAAATAAAGGCAAAGAAGGAAAAAAACTTTCCTTTTTTACCTAAAGTAAAATTTTGCATAGGCTAGGTGTTAAATTCAACTTTAAAGTTTAGGTTTGAACTCATTATTAAAAAGTATCGCAAATATTAAAATAATTTTTAACATGGAAGGTCGAAAAGCAAACGGCTTTAACATTATTCGGGAAATAATTGCGGGCATCTGCACATTTGTTGATAACTATTGATTAAAAATGTCAGGTGGATTAATAAAATTAACAAAATATTAGAAAATGAAGGCGCACTTTCTGACTTTTATCTGGTTTCTACTTGTTTTTAACGGTAATATCGCTGCCCAGGGAGATTTTATCCAGGGGGAGAAATATCTCCAAAAAGGAGAAATTGAAAAGGCTGAAGCAATATTCAAAAGGAATAAAGACAAAGAAAAAGCCCTGGAATATCTGGCTGATATTTCCAGTTTTAGGAGAGATTGGGATGACGCAATTGCAGGATATAAAGTCCTGGTTAAAAATCATCCTGAGAACGCTGGTTATAATTTTAAACTGGGAGGAGCCATGGGTTTAAAAGCCTTTTACGGTTCCAAATTTACTGCTGCGTTTTTACTGGATGATATTAAAAAATACCTTTCCCGGGCTGCCTCGCTGGATCCTGGTCACGCACAGTCCAGGAGGGCGCTTGTAGAGCTTTATATGCAGCTGCCATCCTTTTTGGGGGGCGATGAGGCCTTGGCAGGAAAATACCAGAAAGAGCTGGTGAAAATAAATGCCTTGGATGGATACCTGGCTCAGGCTTTTATTTTTGCTGAAAAAGAAGACCTGCAAAATGCACGTGCCAGTATTGCCGAAGCTTTAGCACTTGCTTCCCATCATCCTGAACTGCTGGTGCGCAACACCATGAACTATGAACTGGCGGAAGCAGCGGTTAAATATAAACTTAAACCACAATTTACCCTAAAGCTGCTCAAGGAATACCTCCAAAATTACGGTTATAAAGACTTAAAGGCTCCGGAATGGGCGTATCTTAAAATGGCAGAAGTACAGCTGTATCAAAAAAACCAGGAAAAAGCACTTGAAAATGTAAACCGCGCGCTGGTTATGGAGCCGGATTTTGAAGAAGCCATAGCGCTTAAAAAACGGCTTAAGGATATGATTTAATACTCCTTTGCTTCAGTCTTAAATAATTATATTTGCTGAAATTTAGCTTTTATGAAACTTCATTTTATAGCAATTGGCGGCAGCGCAATGCACGCCCTTGCTATTGCCCTAAAAGAAAAAGGATATCAAATTACCGGGAGCGATGATGCCATTTTTGAACCTTCCCTTTCTAAACTAAGGAAATATAACATGTTACCTGCTGAGTGGGGGTGGTTCCCGGAGAAAATTACGGAAGATTTGGATGCCGTGATCCTTGGGATGCATGCAAAAGCAGATAACCCTGAACTTTTAAAAGCGCAGCACCTGGGATTGGCGGTTTTTTCCTACCCCGAATTTCTTTATGAGCAATCTAAAAATAAAACCCGTGTGGTAATTGGTGGCTCACATGGCAAAACCACTATTACCTCCATGATTCTTCACGTGATGAAATATCATGAAAAACAGGTAGATTATATGGTTGGAGCAGCCTTGGAAAACTATTCCAATTCAGTGCGTTTAACTGAAGAAAATGATTTTATAGTAATTGAGGGAGATGAATATTTATCTTCTGCAATAGACCGCAGGCCAAAATTTCATATATATCAGCCAAATATTGCTCTTTTAAGCGGAATTGCCTGGGACCATATAAACGTTTTTACTAGCTATGAAATTTATGTGGAGCAATTCAGGATTTTTGTGGATGCTATCGTAAACGGCGGCATTCTGGTGTATAATGAGGAAGATGCTGAAATTAAAAACATAGCAGAAGCCACCACCAATCCCATAAGAAAACATCCTTACCATACGCCGGAATATCATGTGGAAGGCGAGCATACGCTGCTGGATACACCTGAAGGAGAATTGCCTCTGGAAATATTTGGGCATCATAACCTGAGCAATCTTGCCGGCGCAAAATGGATCTGCCAGCATATGGGAATAGACGAAGATGATTTTTATGAAGCAATTGCCACTTTTAAAGGAGCCTCCAAACGCCTGGAAAAAGTAGCCGAATCATCTTCAGCGGTAATATTTAAAGATTTTGCGCACAGCCCTTCCAAAGTAAAGGCAACCACGGCAGCGGTAAAAGAACAGTTTCAAAACAGGAAATTGATTGCCTGCCTTGAACTACATACGTACAGCAGCCTGAATGCCGAATTTTTAGAACAATATGAAGGTACTTTGGATAAAGCTGATGAAGCTTTCGTTTTTTACTCTCCTGAAGCGGTAAAGCTAAAAAAGCTTGAAAATATTTCTGAAGCCCAGATCTTTTCAGCCTTTAAAAAGGAAAATCTCAAAGTATATACCCAGCCGGAGCAATTGCATGAGAGCCTGCGGAACCTTGAACTGGAACATAGTGCGTTACTGTTTATGAGTAGCGGCAATTACGGCGGCCTGGATTTTGAAGAAGTAAAAACCTGGTTAAAATAATTGCTTCATTTTCAAGTGCGGGGATGCTTTTGGTATGAAAGGTTTTATATCTTTAGCACACAATGGAGAAGGAGCGCGCAGCATTCAGCATAAAAAATTGGGCAGAGGATGACCGCCCAAGGGAGAAGTTACTTCAAAAAGGCAGGACTAGCCTAAGTGATTCAGAACTTATAGCTATTCTTATAGGTTCTGGTAACCGGGAAGAAAGTGCGGTGGAATTGAGCAAAAGGATCCTGGCTTCTACCCAGAATAACCTGAGCGAATTGTCCCGGCTTTCGGTAAATCAACTGTGTAATTTTAAAGGAATAGGGGAGGCTAAGGCGGTGAGTATTGTAGCTGCATTAGAGCTTGGCCGCAGGAGGAGGCTGGAGGAGGCCCTGGAGAAAAAGAAAATTACTTCCAGCCATTCTGTTTTTGAGCTTATGCAGCCTGTAATTGGAGAGCTGCCTCATGAGGAATTCTGGATAATCTATCTCAACAACTCCAATAAAGTGCTGGAACAGCTGCAATTAAGCAAAGGGGGTATTACAGGCACTTTGGTGGATGTGAGGATTACTCTAAAAAAGGCTCTGGAATTAGGTGCCACTGCTATCATCCTTACCCATAACCATCCTTCGGGAAACCTAAAACCAAGCGAAGCAGATAAGCAGCTTACCGCGAAGTTAAAAACCGCTTGTGAAAGCCTGGATATAAAGGTGCTCGATCATATTATTGTTACTGAAAAATCTTATTTTAGCTTTGCAGACGAAGGTATTCTTTAATTTTTCCTGATGTTACTTATTTATACTCAAAAAATTACGCCCAGGATTATATACATTTTTAAACATTTGTGTACGGCGATATTGGGTATATCTATAAAATTCACCACTAAAATTGAAGAATTTATAGCTCATGACGGCATGAAGCTTTCTTACGGAAAACAAGCTTTGGGAAAAGAACTTTTTATACAAAAGGTAGATCTGTTAACAGAACAGGGGTTTTCTGAAGTAGAAATAAAGGTGCTGCCATGGGAAGATAGTGTCTGTTTTTTTGCTGTTCCTGAAGCAAGTGCCCTTCCATTTGATATTTTTGCGGCTTCTTTTTATTTGTTAAGCAGGTATGAAGAATATGCGCCTCACGTAAAAGATGAAGCCGAACGCTTCCCGGTTTCCGAAAGCCTGGCTTACCAAAAAGGTTTTCTCTCTTCCCCCGTGGTAGATAAATGGGCTTTAAAATTCAGGAAGGTGCTGGAAGAGCGATTTCCGGATATAGAATTTCAGCCCCGGGTTTTTGAGGCCAGCGCGGTAATGGCTGTGGAAAATATTTTCGCCTATAGAAATAAAGGGGTTCTTAGAAGCATCGCCGGGCTAAACCGGGATCTTCTTCAGTTTAATTTCCATAAGGTCTTTGATCGTATAAAAGTTTCCTTCAGAGCAAAAAAAGACCCCTTTAATATTTTTGAAGAGCTCATAGCTTTTATTAAAGCCCATAAGCTCAAGATGTTTTTCATGTTTCAGCTAAGCAATTTCAGTATCCATGACCGTAACATCAATTATAATCGCATCCCCGGCAGGTCTGTAATTAAATATGTTGGAGATTATGCCAAAGTAGGATTATTGCAGGGGTATTATGCTGTGCGGGATATGAAAAGCCTGAAAACAGAAAAATTACGAATGGAAAATATTGTGCACAGCTCGCTGGATCATGTATTAAATTCCCGACATGACCTTGGACTTCCTGAAAATTACAATAACCTGGTGGAACTGGAGGTACATAATGATTTTTCTATGGGGTATCCCGATGCTTTAGGTTTCAGGGCCGGGACCTGTACTCCTTTTCTTTTTTATGATATTAATATGGAAGTAACCACGCCTTTAATGCTGCATCCTTATATTTTTAATTCTCATATTTATAAGGAAGTGCGCGAGGAGCAGGTATATGAAGAAGTGAATAAGGCTTTAAACCAGGTAAAGGAAGTAGGAGGGACCTTCAGGGCTATTTTTAAAAACCAGGATTTTTCAGAATATTCCAGGCCTGCTCTTTATTACAATGTCTTGAAGCAGATTTATGAAGTTGAATAACATAAAACACGTTTTTTTTGATTTAGACCATACGTTATGGGACTTTGACAAAAACTCTGAACTTGCCTTTGGAGATATCTTTAAAAAATGGGGCCTGAGACTTGGAGTGCAAGATTTTTTAAAGGTGTACAGCAGTATCAATGTAAAATACTGGGAACGATATCGCAATAATGAAGTGTCTAAAGAAGCCCTGCGCTACGGAAGGCTTAAAGACAGCTTTGATTTGCTAAAGTTTGAAGCCACCGATGAGCTGGTGAACAACCTGGCAGAAGATTACATAGAACATTTGCCAAAAAATAACCACCTGTTGCAGGGGACCATAGAAATGCTGGAATATTTAAAGCCGAATTACAGGATGCATATTATCACCAATGGCTTTGAAGAAGTTCAGCGTAAGAAAATGACTACATCTGGTATTTTTAATTATTTCGATACCATCACCACTTCGGAAGAAGCCGGGGTAAAAAAGCCGCATTCAGGAATATTCGAAAAAGCGCTTGCAAAAAGTTCTGCTATTGCAGAAAATTCAGTAATGATTGGAGATAATTACGAAGCTGATATCATAGGAGCCGAGAAGGCTGGTCTTCAGTCAATCTATTTTGATTATTATCAAAGCCTTCATCCCTCCGCCATGAGGCAGATTAAAACGTTAAAAGAACTAGTTAAGTTTTTATAAGTATAAAGTTTTGTTAACTTCGCCCGCCAAGTAGTAATCTCTAAGTCAGATCTCTATGAACAAGCGTTTAACAATCTTTAAGAATCTTCTGCTGGTGCTTATAGTAGCCCTGTGTTCGGGATGTGTAAAGGATGTAGATCTTTCCCAGGCCCAGGATATTGTGCTTAGTCCAGATTTGCAGACAAACCTGGTATTGTACCAGGTAGATAAATCAGATTTTGTAGACCCGGAGACCAATCAAATGCGCACGGTAATTCGTGATACGGTGCGGCTCGAATTTCTGGATGATGATTATGTTCAAAATGATTTAGAATCTGCTGAGTTTTATTTCAGAAATATTAATACCTTCCCGCAGGTCTTTTCAAATAAAGTATATTTTTTATCAGCCTCGGGCAGGAAACAGTTTAGTATTAATTATCTCGTTTCACCAGGAAGTGAAGATAATCCGGTAACCACAGAAAGAGTTGAAGTAATGGGAGAGGAGCGAATTGCGCAGGTGAAGAATTCAATTTTTATGGTTGTAGAACTTGAAGTCCAGCCAAATCAAGAAGATTTTAAAGGCGATCTTGAATTTGCTTCAAAAGGACTTTTCAAGTTTGAGTTTTAGATATGCGGCGACTTCTTGTTGTTTTTTTTTTATTTTTCTCCACTTTATCCTTTTCTCAGAACAAACCTCTGTTATATAATGTAGATGCTCTTCCGCAAACGCTAATGAGCAATCCCGGGGCCGAAATAAATTTTCGGGGCCATATTGGAATTCCTTTTTTTTCACAAATTCATGTTTCTGCGGGTTCCACAGGAGTGACTTTATTCGATATTTTTGATGATTCCAATCCAAATGTGAACCTAAGGGTGAGGAATGCGATACGTAACCTTACTCCACAGGATTATTTTTCGGTTAATGAACAGTGGGAAATTCTCTCCCTGGGCTGGAAGCTGAATAGAAGCGATTATTTATCGGTGGGGCTTTACCAGGAATCCGATGCGTTTATTTATTTCCCCAAAGATCTCGCAATTTTGGTAAATGAAGGGAATAGTAAATATATCAACCAGCCCTTTGATTTTTCCCAGGCCTCTTTTACTGCTGAAATGCTTGCGGTTTATCACGTGGGTTACAACCGGCAGATAAACGATAAACTAACCGTTGGCGCAAGAGCAAAGTTATACTCTGGTATTTTCAATGTGGAAAGTACAGATAACCAGGGGATTTTTATAACCACACTTAACCAAAATGGAAGTGGTATTTACACGCAAAATGCGTCCCTAATAGATGTTATGGTGAAAACTTCGGGCTTTGCTTCCTTAAATAATGAAGAAAATAATACGGTAGAAAACGCTGCTGCAGATTTGCTGAAGCGTTCTCTCCTAGGCGGGAATATTGGCCTGGGACTGGACCTTGGCGCCACTTATAATTTTACTGAACAGTTCCAGGTAACCGCAGCGGTGAGGGATATAGGAGTGATGTTCCAGCGAAGTGATGTGGAAAATTACCATTATTACGGAGATTACCAAACCCAGGGACTTGAGCCTTTGTTTCCTGAGCTGGAAAACAATGAAGAAGCCATTCCTTACTGGGATCTTTTTGAAGATGAAGTAGATGAGAACCTGCAGGAAGAAACCCTCTATGAACCTTACACCACCTGGAGGCCTGTAAAGTTTAATACTTCTATGGAATTTGGTTTTGGCCGCGCTTTTGTGCCTTGTAATTACCGTATTCGCGAAGAAGTAAGGTATATGAATTCTGTTGGGATACTGTTTTCGGGCGTAAATCGTCCACGAGGCATTACCCTCGCCTTTTCTGCATATTACGATAAGCTTATTAAGGAAAAATTTGGCTTCAGGGCCATGTACAGTGTAGATGAATATTCTCTTACCAACCTTGGCCTGATGCTGCACCGTACCTTTGGAAATTTTAATGTTTACCTCGCCGCGAATAATTTGCTGTCTTTTGTTAATTTAGCGAAGGCCAACAGCACCTCCATCCAATTTGGATTGCAGCTTATATTTGATAAGCGAAAAGGCCATTATTAATTTATATACACCCGGCGGCTGCTTTACTTGCTGCCTGCTAAATTGCAAAAAATGAAAAACCTCTTATTTACCCTATTAATAGTGCTTTGTTTTACCGCAGGGAATGCGCAAAGCCTGAATGATTATAAATATGTAATTGTACCGGAATCCTTTGAGTTTTCTGATGGCAGGAATGAATACCAGCTTAATGCCTTAACAAAATTTCTGCTTGAAAAATATGGATTTGAAGCCGTAATGAAATCTGCAGAAAAGCCTGCTGCCATAAAAGGAAATCCCTGTAATGCTTTATATGCTGATGTTCTTAATGACTCCGGGTGGTTTGTAACCAAGTTAACGCTGGTTCTAAGGGATTGTTATGACAAAGTAGTATTCCAGTCTGCTCAAGGTACCAGCCGCGAAAAAGATTTTAAAACCGCCTATCAGGAGGCACTTCGGGACGCCTTTAATTCTCTGGAAGAACAAGGGTATAAATATAGCAGTGAGGTTATACCGGCAAATCCGGTGGCCGTAAATGGAGAAGTGGCTGCAGAAACTACTGCAAAAGAGCAAAAAGAATTACCAAAAGGCCAGGAAGATGAAGCGGTAGAAGTTGTGGAGAAATTGGAGGAGCCATCTACTTCAAATTCTTCCAAGGATCTCTTTATTCTTAATAATGCTGAATATTATCTAAAGCCTACAGGGGAAGGATATGCATTTTATCAAAAAGGAATGGCCGAACCTTTTGCAGCACTCCTGAAATCTGAAAAAGAAAATTCTTTTATTTATTCTTCAATAAATAAACAGGGCCTGGCCTATTTTGATGAAAATGGAAATTTAGTAGTAGAGGTTTTTGATCGAAATCAGAACAAAACAGTTAAAACTATATATACGCTTCAGGATTAATTTTCTTCAGAAGAAAAAATTATTTCCTTGAGACTATTATTTGAAATTTGAAAGCTGCTATTTCATGAAAATCAATAGGGATATTTATTCTTCCAGCGGTTTTTTAAAAATTCCCGTTGTGCATTTTCGCGTTGGTTTTGGCCAGGATTATAAAGAATAGTGTTTTTTATCTCCTCAGGTAAAAACTCTTCCTGGGCAAAATTGCCTTCATAATTATGGGCATATTTATAGTTATTCCCATAGCCGAGGTCTTTCATTAATTTTGTGGGCGCATTCCGGATTGCAAGGGGCACAGGGAGATTGCCGGTTTTTTTAACCAGGCTTACCGCATTGTTAATGGCCATATAAGATGCATTACTTTTTGGAGATGTTGCCAGGTAGGTGGCACACTGGCTTAAAATAATGCGTGCTTCAGGATAACCAATGGTGGTAACCGCCTGGAAAGTATTGTTGGCGATCACCAGGGCTGTGGGATTTGCATTTCCAATGTCTTCACTGGCCAGGATAAGTAACCTGCGGGCAATAAATTTTACATCTTCACCTCCTTCTATCATCCTTGCCAGCCAGTAAACCGCCCCATTGGGGTCGCTACCACGTATGGATTTTATAAATGCCGAAATGATATCATAATGTTGTTCTCCGGTTTTGTCATAAAGAACAGTGTTTTGCTGCACTTTTTTAAAAACCATCTCATTGGTGATTTGCACGCCTTCTTCAGAAGAAGTTACCAGCAGTTCGAAAATATTCAAAAGTTTACGGGCATCTCCTCCGCTTAATCTTAATAAAGCCTCTGTTTCTTTCAGGTCAACCTTTTTTGAAGCGATGATACTATCCTCTATCATTGCCCTTTCCAGCAGAGCTATAAGATCTTCTTTGGTGAATGGCTTTAGGACATACACCTGGCAACGGGATAAAAGGGCAGAAATTACCTCAAAACTTGGGTTTTCGGTAGTTGCTCCAATTAACGTAACCCAGCCTTTTTCCACCGCACCAAGCAAAGAATCCTGCTGCGATTTGCTAAAGCGATGAATTTCATCAATAAACAGAATAGGGCTTTTGGTAGTGAATAGTCCATCACTTTTCTTTGCTTTTTCAATAATTTCACGCACATCTTTTACTCCACTGCTAATAGCGCTAAGGGTGAAAAAAGGCCTCTCAGATTCTGCAGCAATTATGTTAGCCAGGGTAGTTTTTCCTACTCCCGGAGGACCCCAAAAGATCATGGAGGGAATAAGTCCCCGCTTTATCTGCAGCCGCAAGGCTCCTTCTGGACCTATAAGATGTTGCTGGCTAAGATAGTCCTCTAATTTTTTAGGGCGTAGACGTTCTGCTAATGGTTCATTCATAATGCTAAATTAGTAATTATGATGACAAATTATCATCCCGTTTGGTTTTGGATGGTTTTTTGTAATATTGGTTTAGAATGAAACATCAACCTAATCTTACTAATCCTTTTGTGTTCTCTCCGGGAGTTGTGGGATATCCCGTTGTATTTGTTCTGGCGATATGGATTGTCTTCTGGTTTGAAATAAGGTTTGGTTTTGATTTTACAGCTTATGGTGTGCGCCCCAGAACAATAGAAGGCTTAAGAGGGATTTTATTTTCACCCTTTATACATAGTGGGATAAAGCACCTTTTTAATAATACTATTCCCTTATTTGTACTATCCATGAGCCTTTTTTATTTCTACCGGAAGATTAGCTGGCAAATACTTTTTTATGGCTTTGTTTTTTCAGGTTTAATCACTTGGCTTATAGGAAGGTCTGCTTATCATATTGGAGCCAGCGGATTAATATATGTCCTTGCTTCTTTTTTATTCTTTAAGGGAATTTTTTCCAGACATTACCGTCTGGTTGCCTTATCTCTTATTGTAGTGTTTTTATACGGCGGAATGCTTTGGTATGTAACCCCCATAGATCCCGATATTTCCTGGGAAGGTCATCTTTCGGGTTTAATTACCGGGGTTTGTCTGGCACTTGTATATAAAAGGAAAATTGCTAAAGTTCCAAAATACCAGTGGGAACAACCGGGTTACCGGGAAGAAGAAGATGAATTTATGCGCCATTTTGATGAAAACGGCAATTTTATAGAAAAATTACCTGAAGAAGAATTTTCGACGGAAGATGAGGAAGATTTTTATGCTGGGGAGATTCAGGAGGGTGATTCCGGGATTACCTACAAATACTTATATAAAAAGTCCGAAGATGAAGAAGGTTAAGAACCTCATTTTTAAATGCCCTTCTAAAACAAATTTAGATTTTAAGCGGAGGTATGTGCAATTCTTTGTCGTACCGCTTCATACAAAATGGCACCACAAGCCACAGAAACATTAAGGGATTCAATTTTACCCATTAGCGGGAGTTTTGCTTTATAATCTACCGTTTTGAGGATAGAGTTACTAACTCCCTTTGCTTCATTTCCCATAACTATGCCAGTTGGTACTTTTAGATCTAATTCATAAATGCTGGTATTGGTTTTTTCAGTTGCGGCAATAAGCTGAACCTGGGAAGCCTGAAGATAAAATAGAGCATCCTTGATATGACTCACTTTACAAATGGGAATACTAAAGGCAGCTCCGGCAGATGTTTTTACAGCATCTGCATTAAGCGGTGCGCCTCCTTTCTCGGGAATAACGATGCCATTCACTCCGCAACATTCTGCAGTTCTTATAATGGCGCCAAAATTGCGAACATCGGTAAGCTGGTCCAGGAGTAGGAATAATGGAGTGGATGTGAGGCTGAAGGCATTTTCAACTACTTCTTCCAGTGTTTTAAATGCGATGGGGGAAATGGTGGCAACTACTCCCTGGTGATTGCCTTTACTTAACTTATTGAGTTTTTCAACAGGAACATAGGAAATATTATATTCCTCTTTTTTTATTTTTTGCTCCAGTTCTTTTATAAGGCTGCCGGAAAGATCTTTCTGCAGATATATTTTATCAATGGTTTTTCCGCTATCTATAGCTTCTATAACCGCTCTTATTCCAAATATTCTTGTTGAATCGTTCATGCGGCAAAGTTAGGATTAAAATTGATTTTCAAAAGCAGGTAATAAAAAAACCACCCGGGTTGGGTGGTTTTTATTGGCATGAAAAGGTTGTTTTTAGTAACCTTCCCCGTATTCAATGTCGTAGCTTACTACTTCACCGTCAACAGAGGTCACATTGCTTATTCTTAAAACACCGTAGAAGTTATAAGTTTCTACATTTTCATCTTCGTCTTCAACATCCCTTGTGGTTTTGTAAACATATACATCGCCGCTTTCAAGGTTTGTAACAGAGGTAACAGGAGTGCCGGCTTCAAAAGCTGCTCTTGCGCTCAACACATCGGCATCGTCAAAGAAATCACTCTCTACTTCCACAAAAGAAATATCAGCATCATTCACCACTTCAAATCCAACAGGATCCATATATCTTATTTCTCCCTCTTCATTGCTCTCTGCGGAAATCTCTCCTGTAGAAAGGTTCAACTGATTAAGAAGCGGATCGTCAGTAAGAGTAACAGAATTTGTTGTACTGAATGCTTTAGGAGTAATGGCTACCATAGATTCAACTACGTCTGTCATACTTCCACTGGTGGCAGTAACTTTATAATATAAAGTATCGTTAACCATTAAATTGAGATCCTCATAATCGGTTTCCGATAACTTGATATATCCACCTTCAGCAGAAAGATCTACCCCACTATTAGTGTAGGTGCCATCTGCATTCTTTTTAAACATTAGGGTTACCTCATCTACAGGAGCTGAAAGAGTATAAACTTCATAAGCCAACTCCACAGAAGAAAGGCTGTCCATTGTTGTTTCAGTAGGATTGCTATATTCATCTCCTGCGTTTCCAAGAGAAACAACTTTGCCTACAGATACCGTAAATGGATCTTCTGAGAAATTTCCATTAGAATAGGTAGTCCTTATTCTGATGTCGTACTCACCTTCTTCTTCATCTACACCGTCATCATCAGGAAACTCGTAGTTTCCTAAGATAGAAGAATTAAAAGTAGCACTTTCTCCGGATACTGTTGCAGTACCTATAACCTCTCCATCCTGAAGAATTTCTACAGATTCAGCTGTAACACCTTCCGCAGTGATAAAATCGATATTGAGGTCTTCGTCTGTATCAAATCGGCTAAGACTGCGATCTGTTAATTTAGCATAACCACCAATATATTTATAATGGTCTTCTAGATAATCGTCTTCATTTTCGCATGAAGCCAGGCCTATGGCAATAAATAAGCATAGGCCCCAGAATTTTAAATTTTTCATCTTTTGCATTTTATATTATTTAAGGCAATTATTCAGTATCCACATCCCAGAAAACCGGTGTTTGCTGATCATCTCCACCAATTGCGTCAGAAGCATCTACATAATTGTCGTTATTCAAATTTTGTTCATCTACAGGGTAGGTGAATCTTAAAGGTACCGGAGTACCAAATTCTTCTGGTAATACTAATTCCGGTGCATCATACTTTCTCCATACGGACCATCCCTGAAAAGGATTGTCAAACATGGCAATCCAGTATTGTAAAGCAAATTGCTCCACAGATCCGTCATAAGATACTGCAGGTTGTGCAAGGTATGCCGTAACTTCGGCTTCAGTTCCACCCCAATACATAATGGATGCAGTGATGGCATTTTCATAATGTGTTTCTGCATCACCTCCTGCTGAATAACCAATTTCAGCCGCTCTTGAAAGATTAAATTCAACTTCAGCATAGTCAATAAATATGCCTTCTCTGGTGGGATCTAGAAATGGATCACCAATATGTGTGTAGGATGAATAGTTATTACTGCCCCCATAAACACCACCTAAGTACCTGCCATCAATATTTTCGTCAAAATAAGGCATACGTCTTGGGTCGTTAAGTTCATTCATATAATCTACAATGGTTGCAGATGCAAGAAAATCTGAACGGCCACTCTGTACAAGGTCTTCCCATAATGGATTAGTATTTGGGAAGGTTCCAAGATATTCTACAGTGGCGTTATCAGCATTTGAAGTAAAGACTCCATCTGAGACTGCACTTTCTACGGTAGATTTTGAAAGTTCAGGGTTAGATTGTGATATCCTCATACCTAATCTCAAACTTAAGGAATTAGCAAATTTCACCCATTTATCCATATCACCTCCATAAACAACGTCGGCTGTAACATACCCCTGTCCAGCTGAAAGAAGTTCATCTACTGATTCCAATCTGCTTATAAGGTCTTCGTAAATGGCCTGGTCATCATCATATACGGGTAAGGAATTATCTGGTTGCAAAGCTTCTGAATAAGGAATATCTCCAAAAGTGTCTACTAACACCTGCCATGCATAAACCTGAATAACTTCAATTTGTCCTAATCTAGCGTCTTTTTCCTCCTGGCTCAATTCTTCATTTTCCATTACGATGCTACGTGCATCTTTAAGGTCATAAAGTACATCTCGATAAATCTCAGACCAAACAATGTCTGGATTTTGTCTTGAAGATAAATTGTAATTGGGTTCATCAAGATATGTGGTGGTGGTCCAATATTGAGCAAGGAACCTGTATAGGCCATCATTTACGTTAGGGCTAGCCATATTGTCTGATAAACTTACAGTAGCTGCAGTAAATAAAAAGTCTGAAGCTACTTCGGTGGGGTTCTTTGGATCCCTGTTTAGATCCTCATATTCCTCATCGGTCTGGCAGGACCATAAGGCTAAGAGTGCTGTTATAGCTACAATATATTTTTTCATAGTTTTTTATTAAAAGTTAAACTTAAGGCTTGCTCCTATTTCTCTAACAGAAGGGTAAGCACCTGACTGATATCCCTGAACATTTCCTGAACTTAATCCGGCTTCAGGGTCAGAAAATGGAAGGTTTTTATGGATTATCCATAGGTTTCTTCCTATTACAGAAATAGAAGCCCTGGTAAAAGGAATGGCATCAAGAACTTTATCGCCAAAGTTATAAGTTAAATTTACTTCTCTTAGTTTTACAAAAGAAGCGTCATACACGTGCTCTTCGTTTGCAGCTCTTGCATATCCAAACGGGTTACCATAATAATCTGTTCTTGCACGTGTTGCATTTGGAGAAGTGTTAGTAACGGTATACTCTCCATTGTTATTATATTCAACATCTCCCTGTACTCCTTCTAGCACTACACCTCCACCATTTGAGATGGTGTTTCGTAATGGGTTTTCGAGATCGTTTGTACCTACACTAGCTTCATAAAGGCCGGTGGCAGTTCCATACCAGGTATCTAGAGTAAAAATATCCCCGCCCTTTTGAACATCCACAAGAAAACTTAAAAGCAGGTTTTTGTATTCGAATGTGTTTGATACACCTCCTGTCCAATCTGGCTGAACATTTCCAATAATGTAGTTGGAGTTTGGAGTAACTTCGTAATATCCACTTGGGTTAATCACTCTATTTCCATCCTGGTCATACACATATGAGGTTCCTTTAATTGCACCATAAGGTTCTCCAGGGGCAGCGTTTATGGAAACACCTCCTTGAAGACCATTATCTAATTGCAGGTTATCAATTCCTTCTGCCAGTTCAAGAACTTCACTTTTATTTTTAGCCCAGTTTATATTCATGGTCCATCTGAAGTCTTCAGTTCTTATTGGGTTTAGAGTTAAAGAGGCTTCAACACCTTTATTTTCTATGGTTCCGGCATTTAATAGTTTAGAGCTGAAACCGGTTGCTGTTGATGTTCTAACAGGTGTAATCTGATCTTCCGTTTGGGAATTGTAGTAAGAAACGTCAAATCCAATCAAACGGTTGAAGAAATTTGCTTCAAGACCAAATTCATAAGACTTCATACGTTCCGGTTTCAACTCCAGGTTGTTTAAAGATGAACTATTTGTCGCCCAACCCGCATTTCCGAAAGCTGAAAACTCAGATCCTGCAGCCTGGCTTGCCAGAAGATAAGTGTTGAAGACATTATAAGGATCTGTATCGTTACCTACTTCCGCGTAATTAGCTCTTAATTTTGCAAAATCAAGCCAGTCAGCTTCTATCATGTTTGAAAGAAGTACACTTGTTGAAATAGATGGATACCAGAAAGTATTGTTTTCGGCAGGAAGGGTAGAAGACCGGTCTCTCCTAATAGTTCCTTCAAGGTAGTAAGTACCCAGATAGCCAACTCCAGCCCGGGCATATACACCATCAAGCATTCTTACCATTTCATACTCGGTAGGTGGATTTAATGGGCTAACGGAGTTTGTTAACGCATAAAAGCCAGGAGCATTTAATCCTCCGTTTGTAGCGGCATCAATATAACTTCTCTCGTTTCTGCGTAAATTCATACCAAGGTTTCCGTCCAGATTAAGATCCTCCGTAATATCTTTATTGAAATTTAGAATAAGGTCATAATTGTATTCCGCAGCCCTGTTATTGTAACGGCTGTATTCAGATACATCTGCGCTTCCAACATTAATTCTTTCTTCCTGTAGTTCATCATATGTGTCAAAAGTAAATCTTCCTAATAAACTGAAGACATCACTAATTTCATAGTTCAGGTTGATATTACCAAAGTACCTGTTTCGGGTATCTGTCTGATAATTTTCATATAAGGTCCAGTATGGGTTATCAGAATATATAGGAGAAAGATTTTCAGGACTGTTCGGGTTCCACGTAATATTTTCGCCTGTAGAGAAATAAGCATCTCGCTGCTCTCTCAAATCCACATTAGTTTGAAACCACTGCCTGAATTGTTGCATAATATTCAAGGAGCTGTATCCTGTACCATAACGCCCTTTTCCATCTGTTTTAGTAAAGGTGACGTTAGTCTGGGCACTAAATCTGTCTGTGAAATCGTGTGTTCCACTAAATTTAATCGTATTTCTTTTAATTTCACTGTTAGGTAAGTTCCCTTGTTGGTTAAAATTAGTCGCACTTACTCGGAAAGAACTTTTATCTGTACCTCCATCTAAAGCGACAGAATTTATTGCTGTATAACCTGTTTCCCATATACTGTTTGGGTTGTTTTGTCCTGCTGCCCACGGAGTTGCCTGCTGGTAGGTGTCTAATTGTGGATATATGGAGTTCCACTGGTAGATTGGCTGTCCGTCAAAAGCAGCTCCATAAGACGCATCTTCAGTATAAGGAGTTACCCGATCCAGATTTCCATCTCCATCTACATCGTAAAGGTTAAAATAACCGGTCTGATAATAAGGTCCGTAACCTGCACCATACTGATCCTGATATTTAGGTAAAGTTTGATCGTTAACACTGGTTACCATAAGAGTCGAGTTTATAGCTACTCCAATGCCTTTTTTCTTGCTGCCTTTCTTTGTTTCAATAATAATCGCTCCATTGGCAGCTCTTGCGCCATAAAGTGCGGTAGCAGCTGCACCTTTAAGTACGTTAATACTGGCAATGTCATTAGGGTTAATGTCTGATGCGGCATTACCGTAATCGTATCCTCCAGCACCTCTCTGTTGGTCAACGGAGTTATTATTGGCGTTGCTTACCGGGGTACCATCAATTACAAAAAGTGCCTGGTTGTTACCGGTTAAAGAAGAATTCCCACGGATAATTACGTTGGAAGAACCTCCCATTGTACCAGTTGCATTGACTTTAAGCCCTGCCACTTTTCCTGAAAGGGAGTTCACGAAGTTCTGGGTAGGCACGTCAGAAACTTCAGATCCATCCACTTCCTGTGTTGCATATCCTAATGATTTCTTTTCCCGCTCAATACCCAGGGCTGTTACCACCACTTCATCCAGTTGAGCGGCATCCTGTGCGAGAGTAACATCAATATTATCCACATTGGTAACGGCGTATTCTGCTGTTTCCAATCCTACAAAGGAGAAAACCAGAACATCACCTTGAGAGGCTACGATAGAATAATTTCCATCAAAATCGGTTTGCACTCCCGTGCTGGTTCCTTTAATAAGGACGTTAACTCCGGGAAGGGGAAGACCACCTTCGTCTGTGACCGTCCCGGTAATAGTCCTTTCTTGCGCAAACGTAAGTTGCACAACAAACGCCAGTAATAGCGTCAAAATACTACTAAACTTTGTTTTCATTTTTAAATTTATTTGAATTAGCCAACGCCAAAAGTGATAATAAATGGTTAATTAAACAAGCAAATGGTTTCAATTTCTTTTACTAGTATTAATAAAATGTTAATTTTTACTTGTATTTCCTTAGGCTATAGCAAATAAGCGCAACAAGTTATTTTGTTAATATTCTTTTGAAAGTAATAAAAAGAAGGTTTTAGATGACAAAAAAGAGGGATTTATAGAAAATTGTTGAAGAAAAATAACATAAAGGTCCTTAGTGGTAGAAAAAAAATAAAATAGTTTGCTGTCCTGATTCTATTTTTTAATTATTAGTGTGAATAGCTGCTTGAAAATTAATTATTTAAGATTTGAATAATTCAGTTTTATTTTTACCTTTGCAAACCCTTAAAAAAGGGAGGTAAAATTTAATCAATAATTAGGTAAGAGAAATTATGCCAACAATTTCACAATTAGTACGAAAAGGAAGAGCCAAAATCGCCAAGAAGAGTAAATCGGCTGCTTTGGATTCGTGCCCTCAAAGGAGAGGTGTTTGCACAAGAGTGTATACCACTACTCCTAAAAAACCAAACTCCGCTATGAGGAAAGTAGCCAGGGTGAGGTTAACTAACGGAAAAGAGGTGAATGCCTACATTCCGGGAGAGGGTCACAATTTACAAGAGCACTCGATAGTATTGGTTAGAGGCGGAAGGGTGAAAGATTTGCCGGGAGTTAGATATCACATTGTTCGTGGTGCCCTCGATACCGCTGGTGTTGAAGGTAGGACACAACGTAGATCTAAATACGGTGCTAAACGCCCTAAGAAGTAAAATCGGTTAAAAGTTGAAAGTTATCAGTGAGAAGCGCTGCTAACGATTAAACATTAACAATTAACTCAAAAAGAAGAAATGAGAAAAAGACAGGCTAAAAAAAGACCTCTTTTGCCAGATCCAAAATTTAACGACCAGTTGGTAACACGTTTCGTTAATATGATGATGTGGGATGGTAAAAAATCGGTTGCCTTTAAAATTTTCTATGACGCAATAGACGTTGTGGAACAGAAGAAACAGGACGAAGAAAAAACTGGTTTGGAATTATGGAAAGACGCTCTTTCTAATGTGATGCCTCACGTAGAAGTGAGAAGTAGGAGAGTTGGAGGGGCTACCTTTCAAATCCCTATGCAAATCAGGCCAGATCGTAAAGTATCAACTGCTATGAAATGGTTGATAAGCTTTGCCCGTAAAAGGAATGAGAAATCCATGGCTCAAAAATTAGCTTCAGAAATTCTTGCTGCGGCTAAGGAAGAAGGTGCTGCGGTGAAGAAACGGGTAGATACTCATAAGATGGCGGAAGCTAATAAAGCATTCTCTCACTTTAGATTCTAAAAAAACAACATGGCACAAAGAGATTTAAAATTTACTAGAAATATAGGTATTGCGGCTCATATTGATGCTGGTAAAACCACCACTACAGAGCGTATCCTATATTATACAGGGATCAGTCATAAAATTGGGGAGGTGCACGATGGTGCGGCTACTATGGACTGGATGGAGCAGGAGCAGGAGCGTGGAATTACCATTACCTCTGCAGCTACTCATTGTACCTGGCCTTACAGAGATCACGAATATATTGTTAATATAATCGATACTCCCGGTCACGTAGACTTTACCGTAGAGGTGGAGCGTTCTTTGCGTGTGCTAGATGGAGTGGTGGCTTTGTTCTCTGCGGTAGACGGGGTGGAACCTCAGTCTGAAACCGTTTGGAGACAGGCCGATAAATATCGCGTACCGCGCCTTGGTTTTGTTAATAAAATGGACCGTCAGGGAGCAGATTTCTTTAATGTATGCCGCCAGGTAAGAGAAATGCTTGGAGGTAATCCGGTGCCTCTTCAGGTGCCTATCGGAGATGAATCTGATTTTAAAGGTGTGGTTGATCTTATTTCCAAAAAAGCAATTATCTGGAATGATGAAGACATGGGGATGACCTATGATACTATCGATATTCCGGAAGAACTTCAGGCAGATGTTGATAAATATCGTGCGGAGCTTGTAGAAGCTGTTGCTGAATATGATGAAGCTTTGATGGAGAAATTCTTCGAAGATGAAAACTCCATTACCGAAGATGAGATTATCGCTGCGCTTCGAGCTGCAACTATAGATATGTCCATTATTCCTATGATGTGTGGTTCAGCGTTTAAAAATAAAGGAGTTCAGGCAATGCTTGATGCCGTCATGCGTTACTTGCCATCTCCTGTTGATGTTGAAGCCATTCAGGGAACAAATCCTGAAACAGGAGAAGAAGAAAAACGTAAACCAAATGTGGATTCCCCATTTTCTGCGCTTGCCTTTAAAATTGCAACCGATCCTTTTGTTGGGCGTCTTGCCTTTTTCCGTGCATACTCAGGAACTCTTGAAGCAGGTTCTTATGTATTAAATGTTCGCTCGGGTAAAAAAGAGCGTATTTCAAGGATTTATCAAATGCACTCCAACAAGCAAGAGCCTATAGATAAGATTGAGGCTGGAGATATTGGTGCTGCAGTAGGTTTTAAAGATATTAAAACCGGTGATACCCTTACAGATTTAAATCATCCTATCGTCCTTGAATCCATGAGTTTCCCTGCGCCGGTAATTGGTATTGCAGTGGAACCTAAGACCAAGGCCGATGTAGAGAAAATGGGAATGGCTCTTGGAAAACTTGCTGAAGAGGATCCAACTTTTACTGTTAAAACTGACGAAAATTCAGGTCAGACGATTATTAGTGGTATGGGTGAACTTCACCTGGAGATCATTATCGATCGTATGAAGCGAGAATTTAAGGTTGAAGTTAATGTTGGTGAGCCTCAGGTAGAGTATAAAGAAACTGTTACCAGAAGTGCAGATCATAGAGAAGTTTACAAAAAACAATCTGGTGGTCGTGGTAAATTTGCCGATATTATTTTTGAATTGGGTCCTGTAGATGAAGATTTTGAAGGAGATGGACTTCAGTTTGTAGATGAAATTAAAGGTGGACGTATTCCTAAGGAATTTGTGCCTTCTGTTCAGAAAGGATTCCAGGAGGCGATGAGAAATGGTCCTCTTGCAGGATTCACAATGGATTCCTTAAAAGTTGTTCTTAAGGATGGATCCTTCCACCCTGTGGATTCCGATCAGCTTTCTTTTGAATTGGCTGCTAAAATGGGATACAGAGCGGCTGCTAAGAAAGCCGGAGCGGTGATTCTTGAGCCAATAATGAAAGTGGAAGTGGTTACTCCTGAAGAAAATATGGGAGATATTGTTGGTGACCTTAACAGAAGAAGAGGTCAGGTAAACAATATGTCAGACAGGTCTGGGGCTAAAGTTATTAAAGCTGAAGTGCCGCTTTCAGAAATGTTTGGTTACGTTACTACTTTAAGAACACTTTCTTCAGGTAGGGCAACTTCAACTATGGAATTCTCTCACTATGCTGAAACTCCTTCGAATATTTCAGAAGAGGTAATGAAAGCAGCAAAAGGAGCAGCTAACGAATAATTTTAGGAAAATGAGTCAGAAAATCAGAATAAAATTAAAGTCTTACGATCATAATCTTGTAGACAAATCTGCTGAAAAGATCGTAAAAACCGTAAAAACTACGGGTGCTGTGGTTACCGGACCAATTCCGCTACCCACGCATAAAAAAATCTTTACTGTGTTACGTTCTCCTCACGTAAACAAGAAGTCCCGGGAGCAGTTTCAGTTAAGCTCCTATAAAAGACTTCTTGATATCTACAGTTCTTCATCAAAAACTATTGATGCTTTGATGAAACTGGAACTGCCTAGCGGAGTTGAAGTAGAAATTAAGGTGTGATAAAATAATTCAAAATTTTGAATTCAGAATTTTGAATTGACTAAACATGTCCTGAGCTGCGAGCGAGGGAAAAACGGTGAAAAATACAATCAGGGCGGTAGTATTTTTCTGCCCTGTTTTTTTTTAAGTAAACAATTAATAATAAATAATAATTATGTCTGGGTTAATAGGAAAGAAAATTGGCATGACCAGCATTTTTGACGAGAACGGGAAAAATATCCCTTGTACCGTGATTGAGGCAGGTCCATGTGTAATTACCCAAGTCAGAACCAATGAGGTTGACGGGTACGAAGCGCTTCAACTTGGTTTCGATGACGCAAAGACTGCAAACAAAGCTGCTACAGGGCATGCTAAAAAAGCAGGAGTCGCTCCAATGCGCAAAGTTGTTGAATTCCAGGGATTTGAAGGCGATTTTAAATTAGGTGACTCTGTAACTGTAGAGCATTTCAAAGAAGGTGAATTTGTGGATATCGCAGGTACCTCTAAAGGAAAGGGCTTTCAGGGAGTTGTAAAGAGACACGGTTTTGGTGGTGTTGGTCAATCCACACACGGCCAGCATAACCGTTTAAGAGCTCCTGGTTCTATTGGGGCTGCATCTTATCCTGCGAGAGTTTTCAAAGGAATGAAGATGGCCGGCCGAATGGGTGGAGAAAAAGTAAAAGTTGAAAACCTGAGAGTTTTAAAGGTGGTGGCAGACAAGAATCTTTTAGTGATAAAAGGATGTGTGCCAGGCCATAAGAACTCATACGTAATCATTAGCAAGTAATGGAAGTAGCAGTTTTAGATATAAAAGGAAAAGAAACAGGAAGAAAGGCTAACCTTTCAGACGCTGTTTTTGCTATAGAGCCCAATGACCATGCTGTTTATCTTGATGTTAAACAGTACCTGGCAAATCAGCGCCAAGGAACTCATTCGGCTAAAGAGCGTGCAGAAATTTCCGGAAGCACCCGTAAAATTAAAAAACAAAAAGGAACTGGTACGGCACGTGCCGGGAGTATTAAATCCCCTATTTTTAGAGGAGGTGGGCGTGTTTTTGGTCCGAGACCTAGAAATTATGGATTTAAATTGAACAAAAATCTTAAGCGTTTGGCAAGAAGATCTGCTTTATCTATTAAAGCAAATGATAATGCTATAATGGTTGTGGAAGATTTTCAATTTGATGCTCCAAAGACTAAAAATTTCAAGGATGTTTTGAAAGCCCTTGGTATTCAGAGCAAAAAATCCCTTATAGTGTTGGGTGAATCAAATAAAAACGTATATTTGTCATCACGAAATTTGGAGACCTCCGAAGTTGTAAACGTCTTGGAATTAAGCACTTACAAAATACTGAATGCAAATAATATTGTGTTTTTAGAGGGTTCTCTGGAAGGAATTGAGTCGAATTTAAGTAAATAAGCGATATGAGTATCTTAATAAAACCTATTATTACAGAAAAAGCTACGGCCGATAGTGAGTTGAATAACTGCTATTCTTTTGTAGTAAATAATAAGGCGAATAAGATTGAAATTAAAGACGCGGTTGAGTCTGCTTATGGCGTTTCAGTTACTAAAGTTCGCACAATGAATGTCCGCCCGGATCGCAAAACCAGATATACAAAATCTGGTATGATCACTGGTAAAACTTCTGCGTATAAAAAAGCATTAGTACAGGTGGCGGAAGGTGAAACTATTGATTTATACAGTAATCTTTAAGATTAAAAAATGTCAGTTAGAAAATTAAAACCAATCACCCCTGGTCAGCGTTTTAGAGTAGTTAACGGGTTTGACGCCGTTACTACTGATAAGCCGGAGAAAAGCCTTTTGGCGCCGATAAAAAAATCAGGTGGTAGAAACAGTCAGGGAAAAATGACCATGCGCTACAAAGGTGGTGGTCATAAAAGACGGTACAGAATTGTAGACTTTAAACGTGATAAGCATGGAATTCCTGCTACCGTTGCAAGTATAGAATACGATCCAAACAGAACTGCCTTTATCGCATTATTGAATTATCAGGATGGAGATAAAAGGTATATTATTGCTCAAAATGGTCTGGAAGTAGGTCAAAATATTGTTTCCAGTAATGATGCTGCGGCGCCTGAAATTGGAAACGCAATGCCTTTGGCTAATATTCCGCTGGGTACTGTAATTTCTTGTATTGAACTAAGAGCTGGACAGGGAGCTGTAATGGCACGTGGTGCCGGAGCTTTTGCTCAACTGTTGGCAAGGGAAGGTAAATACGCGACCATTAAACTTCCTTCAGGAGAAATTAGAAGAATACTTTCTACATGTATGGCAACTATTGGAGCTGTTTCCAATAGTGATCACCAGTTGCAAATTTCTGGTAAGGCAGGTAGAAAGCGCTGGTTGGGCAGAAGGCCTAGAACAAGACCAGTGGTAATGAACCCTGTGGATCACCCAATGGGTGGTGGTGAAGGTAGAGCTTCAGGAGGTCACCCACGTTCTAGGAAAGGTTTACCTGCAAAAGGTTTTAAAACCCGTTCTAAAACTAAAGCGAGTAATAAATATATTGTAGAACGTAGAAAGAAATAATAAGATATGGCACGTTCATTAAAAAAGGGACCTTACGTTCACTATAAGTTAGATAAGAAAGTTACAGAAAACGTTGAATCTGGGAAGAAAGCGGTAATCAAAACCTGGTCACGCGCTTCCATGATAACTCCAGATTTCGTTGGGCAAACTATCGCGGTTCATAACGGGAAGCAGTTTGTTCCTGTTTATGTTACTGAGAACATGGTAGGTCATAAATTAGGAGAATTTTCACCTACAAGATCTTTTAGAGGTCATGCGGGTGCAAAAAATAAAGGTAAAAGATAATTGAAGCTATGGGAGTTCGTAAAAGAGAAAGAGCAGAGCAATTAAAAGAAGCCAGGAAACAGGTAGCTTTTGCAAAGTTAAATAACTGCCCTACTTCCCCACGGAAGATGCGCCTTATTGCAGATCTTGTTCGTGGAGAGAAAGTAGAAAAAGCGCTTCAGATATTAAAATTTAGCCAGAAAGAGGCATCAGGAAGAGTAGAGAAGTTGTTGCTTTCAGCAATAGCTAACTGGCAGGCGAAGAATGAGGATGCAAATCTTGAAGAAGCTGAATTATTTGTGAAAGAGATTCGTGTAGATGGGGGAAGCATGTTAAAAAGGCTTCGTCCTGCTCCACAGGGTCGTGCACACCGAATTAGAAAAAGATCCAACCACGTTACATTAGTGCTTGGAGCAAACAATAATACACAAAGCTAAGAAGAGTATGGGACAAAAAACAAATCCAATCGGGAATCGCCTTGGTATTATCAGAGGATGGGAATCCAACTGGTATGGAGGAAATGACTACGGCGATAAATTAGCCGAAGACGATAAGATTAGAAAGTATATCCATGCTCGCCTCTCGAAAGCGAGTGTATCCAGGGTGATTATTGAGCGTACCCTTAAGCTTGTAACCGTTACTATCACCACTGCCCGTCCCGGAATTATTATTGGGAAAGGCGGCCAGGAGGTAGACAAGCTGAAAGAAGAGCTTAAGAAGATTACCGATAAAGAGGTTCAAATTAACATCTTTGAAATTAAAAGGCCAGAACTAGATGCTCATTTAGTGGCATCCAGTGTTGCAAGACAAATTGAAAATCGTATTTCTTACCGTCGTGCAATTAAAATGGCTATTGCGGCTGCAATGAGGATGAATGCGGAAGGGATTAAAATACAAATCTCTGGACGTTTAAATGGTGCTGAGATGGCACGTAATGAATCCTACAAGGATGGAAGAATTCCTTTGTCGACTTTTAGGGCTGATATTGATTATGCTTTAGTAGAAGCTCATACTACTTATGGTAGGTTGGGTGTTAAAGTGTGGATCATGAAAGGCGAAGTGTACGGAAAAAGAGAACTTTCCCCACTTGTTGGTCTTGCAAAGAAACAAGGAGGTAAAGGAGGATCCGGACGAGGTGGTAATAAATCACGTCGTAGAAAGTAATTTTTTAAAGTAAAGAAAAATGTTACAACCTAAAAGAACAAAATATCGTAAGCAACAAAAGGGCCGCATGAAAGGAAATGCCGGGAGAGGGCATAGACTTTCTAATGGAACTTTCGGTATCAAGTCTCTTGATTCCAGTTTCATTACCTCGCGCCAAATAGAGGCTGCACGTATTGCTGCTACCCGTTTTATGAAAAGAGAAGGGTCCATCTGGATTAAAATATTTCCAGATAAACCAATTACTAAGAAGCCTCTGGAAGTACGTATGGGTAAAGGTAAAGGTGCCGTTGAATATTGGGCAGCTGTTGTAAAACCAGGAAGAATAATGTTTGAAATTGGCGGTGTGCCAATGGATGTGGCTAAAGAGGCTCTACGCCTGGCCGCACAAAAACTTCCTGTTAGAACCAAATTTGTTGTAGCTAGAGATTATCAGGCTTAATATATAATTTTATGAAACAATCAGAAGTAAAAGAACTGTCTGTGGCAGAATTACAGGAAGAGCTTGGAAAATCTAGAAAGGCATATTCAGATTTAAAAATGGCTCACGCAGTTTCGCCATTAGAAAACCCGATACAGCTAAGAACTGTGCGAAGAGATATAGCGAGACTTGCTACAGAGTTAACTAAAAGAGAACAACAATAATTGTTATTCTGCTGAAAGATGGAAAAAAGAAATTTAAGAAAAGAGCGTATAGGTGTAGTTACCAGTAATAAAATGCAGAAATCTATAGTGGTTTCTGAAGTTAAGAAAGTAAAACACCCTATGTATGGAAAGTTTGTATTAAAAACTAAGAAATATGTAGCACACGACGAGACAAACGACTGCAACGAGGGAGATACAGTAAGGATTATGGAAACACGTCCTTTAAGTAAATCTAAATGTTGGAGATTAGTAGAAATAATTGAAAGAGCGAAGTAAACCATGGTACAACAAGAGTCCAGACTAAAAGTAGCAGATAATACCGGCGCTAAAGAAGTTTTAGCAATTCGTGTATTAGGAGGTACAAAGAAAAGATACGCTTCTGTTGGAGACAAAATAGTTGTCAGCGTTAAAGAAGCTACACCTAACGGAAACATTAAGAAGGGTGCGGTTTCAACAGCAGTTGTTGTGCGTACCAGGAAAGAAGTACGCAGGCCTGACGGATCTTATATCCGTTTTGATGATAATGCCTGTGTTCTTTTAAACCCCACCGGAGAAATGCGTGGAACACGTGTTTTTGGACCGGTAGCGAGAGAACTTCGTGATAAGCAATTCATGAAAATTGTATCATTGGCACCAGAAGTGCTTTAATACATTAACAAAATGACAAAGCTTAAAATTAAATCAGGAGATACCGTTCGCGTTATTGCCGGAGAGCATAAAGGACAGGAAGGTAAAGTACAGAAAGTACTCCTTGACAAAAATAAAGCTATTGTGGAAGGTGTAAATGAGATCTCTAAGCATGAGAAACCCAGCGCCGCCAATCCACAAGGCGGTATTAAAAAGAAAGAAGCTCCTATTCATATTTCAAACCTTTCTCTTATCGATAAAAATGGTAAGACTACCAGGGTTGGATACCGAATGGAGGATGGAAAAAAAGTAAGATTTTCCAAAAAATCTAATGAAGTAATATAGTTATGGCATACGTACCAAGACTTAGACAAGAGTATAATGACAGAGTAAAGTCTGCTCTTACAGAAGAATTCAGCTATTCCAATGTAATGGAAGTGCCAAAGCTTGAGAAGATCGTTATAAGCCGTGGAGTTGGTGGAGCTGTAGCAGATAAAAAACTTATTGACCATGCTGTGGATGAATTAACGGCAATTAGCGGTCAAAAAGCTGTTTCTACCATTTCAAAAAAGGATGTTGCTTCATTTAAATTACGTAAAGGAATGCCAATTGGCGCTAAAGTTACTTTACGTGGATATAAAATGTATGAATTCCTGGACAGGCTTATTACCACAGCACTACCTCGTGTACGTGATTTTAATGGTATTAAGGCGAACGGTTTTGATGGTAGAGGTAATTACAACCTTGGGATTACTGAACAAATCATATTTCCTGAGATAGATATTGATGCGGTAAACAGGATTGCCGGGATGGATATCACTTTTGTTACCACTGCAGCTACAGATAAAGAAGCAAAATCATTATTAACCGAACTAGGATTACCATTTAAAAAGAGTTAATTATGGCTAAAGAATCAATGAAAGCCCGTGAGGTAAAGAGACAAAAACTGGTAAAGAAGTATGCTGAAAAGCGTGCTGCTCTTAAAGAAGCAGGAGACTGGGAAGCACTTCAAAAATTACCAAAAAACTCTTCACCTGTACGTTTGCATAACAGATGTAAGCTAACTGGTAGGCCTAAAGGATATATGAGACAATTTGGTCTTTCCCGCGTAATGTTCAGGGAAATGGCTAATAATGGATTAATCCCGGGCGTTAGAAAAGCCAGTTGGTAAAAATATAAACTGGAGGAAGGTTCAAATAAATTGAAAACCACTTCCGCAAATAAATAGAAATGAATACAGATCCAATTGCAGATTACCTTACAAGGATTAGAAATGCTGTAGCGGCTAACCACAGGGTGGTTGAGATCCCGGCTTCTAATCTTAAGAAGGAGATTACAAAAATATTATTTGATCAGGGATATATCCTTAGTTACAAATTTGATGACAGTACCGCTCAGGGAACTATCAAAATTGCGCTTAAGTATGATAAAACTACTAAAGACTCCGTAATTAAAGATATACAAAGAATAAGTAGACCTGGTTTACGTAAGTATGCCGGTGCCACCGAATTACCAAGAATTCTTAATGGTTTGGGAATTGCAATCGTGTCTACTTCTCATGGAGTGATGACAGGAAAGCAGGCGCAGGCTGAAAAAGTTGGTGGTGAAGTATTGTGTTACGTTTACTAATACTTAAAAAGACTTAAACAATGTCAAGAATAGGTAAAAGCCCAATTACAATTCCAGAAGGTGTTGATGTAAAAGCCGAGGGAAATGTAATCACGGTAAAAGGAAAATTAGGGGAACTTAAGCAGGAAATAAATGATATCGATTTCAAGATTGAAGATGGAATCATTTATTTTGAACGTTCTTCTGAAAAGAGTGACCAGAAAGCAAAACACGGGTTATACCGTGCTTTGGTAAACAATATGATTACCGGTGTCACTGAAGGATATACTAAACAACTGGAACTTGTAGGTGTTGGTTACAGAGCATCTAACCAGGGGCAGAAATTGGATTTGGCCGTTGGGTATTCCCATAATATTGTGCTAGATTTGGCGCCTGAAATTAAAGTGGAAACAGTTTCTGAGAAAGGGAAAAATCCTGTGGTAAAACTAACCTCTTATGATAAGCAATTGGTTGGGCAGGTAGCAGCAAAAATCCGTTCCTTCAGAAGTCCAGAACCATATAAAGGTAAGGGAATCAAGTTTGTTGGAGAGCAATTAAGAAGAAAAGCAGGTAAATCAGCTTAATAAAGTTTAGATATGGCATTTTCAAAAGAAAAGAGAAGACAAAAAATAAAGAAGCGTATCCGCAGGGATATCAGCGGAACTGAAAGCCGTCCCAGATTATCTGTTTTTAGGAGCAATAAGGAAATTTATGCTCAAATTATAGATGACGTAGCCGGTAAAACTCTGGCAGCAGCTTCTTCCAGAGATAAGGAAATCTCAGATGCGGCTAACAGCAAGATGGAACAGGCTACTTTGGTAGGCAAAACCATTGCAGAGAAAGCTAAGCAGGCCGGGATAGAAACCATTTCTTTTGATAGAGGTGGATATTTATATCACGGTAGAGTTAAATCATTGGCAGAAGGTGCTCGTGAAGGAGGACTAAAATTCTAAGAAATTATGTATCAAGATTATAAAAACGTAGAACACGTAAAGCCAGGAGGCCTCGAACTTAAAGATCGTCTTGTTGGAGTGCAACGTGTTACAAAGGTAACAAAAGGTGGTAGAGCATTTGGTTTCTCTGCTATTGTGGTAGTTGGAGATGAAAATGGTGTTGTGGGACAAGGTTTGGGTAAATCTAAGGAAGTTGCAGATGCTATATCCAAAGCCGTGGAAGATGCTAAAAAGAATTTGGTACGTATCCCTTTAAATAAAGGTACTCTGCCTCATGAGCAAAAAGGAAAATATGGTGGGGCTCGTGTGTTGTTGCTTCCTGCTGCTACCGGTACCGGTATTATAGCCGGTGGTGCAATTCGTGCCGTATTGGAATCTGTGGGAGTACATGATGTGCTTTCTAAGAACCAGGGATCTTCCAACCCTCATAACGTGGTTAAGGCAACATTTGATGCTTTATTGCAACTGCGTAGTGCGGAGACCGTTGCCAAGCAAAGAGGAATTTCCTTAGATAAAGTTTTTAAAGGATAAATCAAGGACAGAGATGGGAAAGATTAAAGTTACAAAAGTAAAAAGTGCTATTAACCGTACTAAAAACCAAAAACTTGTTCTTGAGTCTTTAGGACTTAAGAAGATGGGTCAAACGGTAGAGCACCAGAACACGCCAAACATCCTTGGTATGATAAATAAAGTTAAACATTTAGTTTCTGTAGAAGAAACAAAATAATAATACACATGGATTTAAGTAACTTAAGACCTGCAGAAGGTTCAGTTAAAAGTAACAGTAAGCGTGTAGGCCGTGGAGAAGGTTCTGGAAAAGGTGGTACCTCTACCAGAGGCCATAAGGGAGCCAAGTCCCGTTCGGGTTACTCTAAAAAAATAGGATTTGAAGGTGGTCAAATGCCGCTTCAGCGACGTGTTCCTAAATTTGGATTTAATAACAGAAATCGCAAAGTATACCAGGGAATTAACCTTGACACTCTTCAGTCTCTTGTAGATGAAGGTAAGATTAAGGATACTGTAGATATGGATGTACTTGTGGAAAATGGTCTTGCTGGAAAGAACGAGCTTGTTAAGATATTGGGTAGAGGTGAATTAAAGGCAAAGTTGAAGATATCTGTTCATAAATTTACGGCCTCAGCAAAAGAAGCTATAGAAGCTGCCGGAGGTGAAGTTGTTACTTTATAATAGATAATCAAATGAAATTCATCAATACTATAAAGAATATCTGGAAAATCGAGGAGCTAAAAAGTAGGATTTTAGTAACCCTCGGTTTACTCCTTGTATATCGTTTTGGAGCACAAATTGTACTTCCCGGAATAGACGCAGCTCAGTTGTCTAATCTTGCAAGTCAAACAGATAGTGGGTTATTAGGGCTTCTTAATGCGTTTACGGGAGGAGCCTTTTCCAACGCTTCTGTTTTCGCACTGGGGATTATGCCTTACATTTCGGCTTCTATTGTAGTGCAATTGATGGGGATCGCTATTCCTTATCTTCAGAAACTGCAAAAAGAAGGGGAAAGTGGTAGAAGGAAGATAAATCAAATAACCCGCTGGTTAACCATTGCCATTACTTTGGTCCAGGGGCCTGGATATATCTATAACCTTTTTGCTACACTGCCTCAGGGGGCTTTCCTTTTAGGAGATACAATAACGTTTGTGGCTTCATCTGTGATTATTCTAACCACAGGTACCATTTTTGCGATGTGGCTGGGGGAGAAAATTACAGATAAAGGTATTGGAAATGGTATTTCATTATTGATTATGGTGGGAATTATTGCAAGACTGCCTTTGGCCTTTGTACAGGAATTCGCTTCCAGAGTATTTGAGTCTAATGGGGGGCTTATCATGATCCTTATTGAACTTGTGATTTGGTTCGCGATAATTATGGCGGCAGTGATGCTGGTAATGGCTGTAAGACAAATTCCCGTGCAATATGCAAGGAGAAGTGCCTCTGGAGGATACGAGAAAAATGTATTTGGTTCTCGGCAATACATTCCCCTTAAGCTAAATGCTTCTGGGGTAATGCCCATTATTTTTGCCCAGGCTATTATGTTTATTCCTATGGCCGTGGTAGGTCTTTCAGATTCGGATACCGCCCAGGGAATAGCAACCGCCTTTAGTGATATTTTTGGGTTCTGGTATAATCTTGTATTCGCGTTATTGATTATTGTTTTTACCTATTTCTATACGGCAATTACAGTACCTACCAATAAAATGGCTGATGATCTAAAAAGGAGCGGAGGTTTTATTCCTGGTATTCGTCCAGGTACCGAAACGTCTGAATTCCTTGATAGAGTGATGTCTCAAATTACATTACCTGGATCCATATTTCTGGCACTAATTGCCGTATTCCCGGCAATTGTGGTTTCTCTGTTGGGTGTGCAACAGGGATGGGCATTGTTTTTTGGAGGTACCTCGCTTTTAATTATGGTTGGCGTTGCAATAGATACTATGCAACAGGTGAACTCATATTTGCTTAACAGGCATTATGACGGATTGATGAAATCGGGTAAAAACAGAAAAGCAGTAGCTTAAATTAGAGAGTAGTAGTTAGTATTTAGTCATTAGAAGTGCATTTGATGTGATGCGGATAATGAAGATCTAAAACTACGAACTAACAACTATAAACTAGAAACCAAATATGGCAAAACAACCGGCAATTGAACAGGATGGAACTATAATTGAAGCATTATCCAATGCGATGTTCCGGGTAGAATTAGAAAATGGTCACGTGGTGACTGCACATATCTCTGGGAAAATGCGTATGCATTACATTAAATTACTGCCCGGAGATAAGGTAAAACTGGAAATGAGCCCTTATGATTTAACTAAGGCTCGAATAACCTACAGATACTAAACTCAAATTTTTTAGCTATTTAATAAATTTTCAGTACTTTTGCAACCTGAAAAAAATTATGTAGCCGAACATATTGGATATAGAGTTTCGATTTTATGTCCGGTAAACATAAAAAACTGAAGAGATGAAAGTTAGAGCATCAATAAAAAAGAGAAGTGCCGACTGCAAGATTGTACGCAGAAAAGGGCGCCTTTACGTAATTAACAAAAAGAATCCTAGATTTAAACAAAGACAAGGCTAATTATGGCAAGAATTGCAGGGGTTGATATACCTAAACAAAAGCGAGGAGTTATAGCATTGACCTATATCTTCGGAATTGGCAAAAGCAGGGCTCAAAGCATCCTGAAAGACGCCAAAGTAGATGAGAGTAAAAAGGTTTCCGATTGGGACGATGATGAAATTGGCCGTATTCGTGAAGCTGTAGGTAATTATACAATCGAAGGAGAATTACGTACTGAGGTTCAATTGAGTATCAAACGTCTAATGGATATTGGATGTTACAGAGGCATCAGGCATAGATCTGGTTTGCCTTTAAGAGGTCAAAGAACCAAAAACAACTCAAGAACCAGAAAAGGTAGAAGAAAAACAGTTGCTAATAAGAAAAAAGCAACTAAATAGTAAGTAATATGGCAAAGGCAACTAAAAAAACTGTTCAGAAGAAACGTAAAGTTAACGTTGAGGCTAATGGAGAGGCTCATGTTACTGCTTCTTTCAATAACATCATCATTTCTTTAACAAATAAAAAAGGAGATGTGGTGTCCTGGTCTTCAGCTGGAAAAATGGGCTTCAGGGGTTCTAAAAAAAATACTCCTTACGCAGCACAATTAGCGGCAGAAGATGCTTCTAAAGTGGCTCACGAGGCTGGTTTACGTAAAGTAAAAGTATATGTGAAAGGACCTGGAAACGGCAGAGAATCTGCTATCCGTTCAATTCATAACAGCGGAATTGAAGTAACCGAGATCGTAGATGTTACTCCACTTCCACATAATGGATGTCGTCCTCCTAAAAGACGTAGAGTTTAATTAATTAGTATAAATAACAGGGAAGGATATTACGATTATCGAAGGAAAGCGACCTTAATTCATAATCCCTTTCTTATAAATTACAATTTTAATGGCAAGATATACTGGTCCAAAGACTAAAATAGCCCGGAAATTCGGTGAAGCTATTTTCGGAGATGACAAATCTTTTGAAAAAAGAAATTATCCTCCTGGACAGCACGGTAACAACCGTCGTCGCGGGAAAAAATCTGAATATGCTATCCAGCTTATGGAGAAGCAAAAAGCCAAGTATACCTATGGTATTCTTGAACGCCAGTTCAGAAACATGTTTGAAAAAGCAACAAGATCTACGGGAATTACCGGGGAAGTGCTTTTACAATTATGTGAATCACGTTTGGATAACGTGGTATTTAGAATGGGTGTTGCGCCTTCCAGAAGGGCTGCAAGACAATTAGTGTCTCACAGGCACATTACCGTAAATGGGGAATTAGTTAATATTCCTTCTTACCAATTGAAGGCGGGAGATGTTGTAAGCGTAAGAGAAAAGTCTAAATCGCTTCAGGCAATTCAAGATTCACTTGCTAACTCCAGCAGTGTTTACGAATGGATTACCTGGAATAATGAGACCAAAGAAGGAACTTTCGTGTCTGTACCAGGTAGGGTCCAGATTCCGGAAAATATAAATGAACAATTCATCGTCGAATTATATTCGAAATAATAATTCACAGAAGTCGTAATATGGCAATACTAAATTTTCAGAAGCCCGATAAAGTTATAATGATTGATTCAACAGATTTCGAAGGGAAATTTGAATTTCGCCCTTTGGAACCTGGTTATGGATTAACCGTTGGTAACGCTTTAAGAAGAGTGCTGTTATCTTCATTAGAAGGATTCGCGATCACTTCAGTTCGTATTGAAGGTGTTGAGCACGAATTCTCTACCATCCCGGGAGTGGTGGAAGATGTAACAGAAATTATACTAAATCTGAAGCAAGTCAGGTTTAAGAGGCAAATTGATGAAATAGATAACGAAGCCGTTACCATTTCTGTTTCCGGTGAAGATCAACTTACTGCCGGTCATTTCCAGAAGTTTATATCAGGATTCCAGGTGCTTAATCCAGATCTGGTAATTTGTCACCTGGACAAAAAAGTGAACATTAATATGGAAATCACTATCGAAAAAGGTAGGGGTTATGTTCCGGCTGAAGAAAATAAAAAGTCTAATGCGCCTTTAGGTACTATTTTTACAGATTCTATTTACACTCCTATTAAAAATGTAAAATATAGTATTGAAAACTATCGTGTAGAGCAAAAAACCGACTACGAAAAGCTGGTATTTGAAATTATTAGCGATGGCTCTATTCACCCTAAAGATGCTTTAACTGAAGCTGCCAAGACTTTAATTCATCACTTTATGTTGTTCTCTGATGAACGCATAACCCTGGAAGCTGATGAAATCGCTCAAACTGAAACTTATGATGAGGAATCCCTTCACATGAGACAATTATTGAAAACCAAACTGGTAGATATGGACCTTTCAGTAAGAGCATTAAATTGTTTAAAAGCGGCAGAGGTAGATACCCTTGGAGACCTTGTTTCGTATAACAAGAATGATCTTATGAAATTCAGAAACTTCGGTAAAAAGTCTTTGACCGAGCTGGAGGAACTTGTGAATAACAAAGGATTGAATTTTGGTATGGACCTTTCAAAATATAAATTAGATAAAGACTAGTTCATTTTTTATGAATTCTAGGTCTAAAAGAGAATAGTAATGAGACACGGAAAAAAAATAAATCATTTAGGAAGAAAAACTGCGCATCGCAAGTCTATGTTGGCGAATATGGCGTGCTCCCTAATTGAGCATAAACGTATTAATACCACTGTAGCTAAGGCCAAAGCGCTTAGGGTATTTGTGGAACCTCTAGTTACAAAGTCCAAAGAAGATACTACCCACAACCGCAGGTTGGTCTTTAGTAAACTTCGCAGTAAAGAATCTGTAAGTGAATTGTTTCGTGAGGTAGCACCAAAGGTAGGAGATCGGCCCGGCGGCTACACCAGGATTATCAAACTAGGAAATAGGCTTGGGGATAATGCAGATATGGCAATGATAGAGCTTGTAGATTATAATGAAACTTACAACCTTGATAAGCCGGAGAAAAAGAAATCTACTCGTAGAGCAGGTAGAAAGAAAGTTACCACCTCTTCTTCAGAAGAAACGCCACAGGCAGAAACAAAGCCTCAGGACAATAAGCCTGAAGAAAAAAAGTCTGAAAATAAAGAAGATAAAAAGGAGGAGTAGAAATGAATCTTTTGAATCATCGATAATTTTAGAAAAGGATAAGCTCTGTGAGTTTATCCTTTTTTTTATATAATAGTATCTTAGTTTTTACGAAGCTCAATTATAAACAACAACACAACAAAACAGTTAAGCAGGATCAACGATGAAGTACCAAACAAGAAAAAAAGCGATTATTTTACTGGCAGACGGAACAATATTTCATGGAAAGGCTGTGGGAGACAAAGAAGGAAGCGCGGTGGGTGAAGTATGTTTTAATACCGGCATGACCGGGTATCAGGAAATCTTTACAGATCCATCTTATTTTGGCCAGATCATGGTAACCACCAATGCCCATATTGGCAATTACGGTACCAATGAGAACGAAGAAGAAGCCGATACGGCACAAATCTCTGGCCTGGTTTGTAAAAACTTTAGTTATTACCATTCCCGTCCTGCTGCAGATATGCCTTTAAAAGATTTTCTGGATAAGAGTGATCTCTTTGCTATTTCTGATGTAGATACCCGTGCTTTGGTAACATACATCAGGGAAAACGGGGCCATGAATGCCATCATTTCAACAGATGTGGATAATGTGGAAGGCCTTAAAAAGCAGTTAGCTGAAGTGCCGGATATGAATGGCCTTGAACTCGCTTCAAAAGTTTCCACAAAAGAGCCTTATTTCTTTGGAAAGGAGGATGCTTCATACAAAGTTGCTGTTTTAGATGTGGGGGTAAAAAGAAGCATTATTAAACATCTCGCAAACAGGGATGTATATTGCAAGGTTTTTCCTTATAATGCCACCTATGCTGAAATGAAAGAATGGGCACCAGATGGTTATTTACTTTCCAATGGGCCGGGCGATCCGCAGCCGCTGGAAAATGCCATACAGGTGGCAAAAGATATTATGGCTGAAGATAAGCCTCTCTTTGGTATTTGTCTTGGGCATCAGATTATTGCGCTGGCTAATGGAATTGGTACCTATAAAATGCACCAGGGTCATCGCGGGATCAATCATCCAATAATCAACCTGCAAACCGGGAAAGGCGAAATAACCTCTCAAAATCATGGGTTTTCTGTGAATAAGGAAGAAACTGAAGCGCATCCTGAAGTGGAAGTTACTCACACCCATTTAAATGATCGTACTGTGGCAGGATTAAAGATGAAAAATAAGAATTGCTTTTCGGTTCAATATCATCCCGAAGCAAGCCCGGGGCCAAATGACGCACATTACTTATTTGATGAATTCATGCAGCGACTGCAGCATGTGAAAGCCTAAGAAGTAATAATTATAATTTAAGAGCCGGAACTTACCTTAATTCCGGCTCTTTCTTTTTAACGCTTTCAGCGAAAATAGATATTTGTGATTCCTGCATAATATTCTAGCTTTACCGTTTTAAAAATTAATCTCATTCAATGAAAAAACTACTACTTCTCACCATCCTTTTCCTGGGGCTTAACGCCAAGGCGCAAACCACAAATGATCAATTTTCGATAAACTTTTTAATTCCTTCAGCAGAATATGAAGTCTCTGTATCTGATAATGCCACGATAGATGGTATGCTGGGTTTTGGATTCGCTTATCGAAATTCCAGTTTTCAGGATGAAGCTCAATTTGGTGTTTACCCACAGTTAACTGGCCAGTATAGATATTATTACAATTTTAAAAAAAGACAGCGAAAGGGAAAGAAAACTTCTGAAAACAGCGCGAACTACATTGCCGGTGTCGGAATGCTTTCCGTAGGAGATCCGCTGTTTGGGGATTTGGAACTTTTAAGCGATTATACTGTTCTTATAGGCCCTGCCTGGGGATTGCAAAGGGTGTATAACAGTAATTTTAAGCTTAACCTCAATCTTGGTCTGGGGTATGCTTTTGATGAATACGATTCTTACATTGCCCCGTTAATAGATATTCAACTTGGTTTCAAGTTGGGTAGAGACTAAGTTTTGCAGAAAAACTGAGTTGAATTTATTGCTATAAAATTTTATATGGCCGGAATATTTTCTATTCCGGCCTTCCCATTAATAGTCTCTATTTCCGAAAACGATTAAGTAAAAAGATGTTGCCAATTCTTTATTACTGCGGCATTTACTCGCATTTTTAGCACTCAATTTGTATCTTGCAAAGAAATAAATTAACCAATTTAAAATAAAATTATGAGTGTGATAATAGATATTCATGCCCGTCAGATTTTTGACTCAAGAGGAAATCCAACGGTAGAAGTAGACGTAATTACAGAAAACGGAATTCTTGGAAGGGCAGCCGTTCCATCCGGGGCTTCAACTGGAGAGCACGAGGCAGTTGAACTTCGCGACGGGGGTAAAGATTTTATGGGAAAAGGAGTTAGCCAGGCGGTTGAAAATGTAAACAAAGCCATTTCTGAAAAATTGCTTGGATATTCTGTATTTGAACAAAATCTAATAGACCAGGCCATGATAGATCTTGATGGTACGCCAAACAAATCCAATCTTGGGGCAAATGCCATTCTTGGGGTTTCCCTTGCTGCGGCAAAGGCTGCGGCAAATGAGCTTGGGCTTCCGCTTTACCGTTACGTTGGTGGAGTTAGTGCCAACACGCTTCCGGTTCCTATGATGAATATTATTAATGGTGGCTCTCATAGTGATGCGCCAATCGCTTTTCAGGAATTTATGATTATGCCTGTAAAAGCTAAAAATTTCTCCCATGCTTTAAAAATGGGAACTGAAATTTTCCATAACCTTAAAAAAGTATTGCATGATCGTGGCCTTAGTACGGCTGTGGGAGATGAAGGTGGCTTTGCTCCAACTTTAGAAGGAACTGAAGATGCCCTGGATACTATTCTGAAAGCCATAGAAAAAGCAGGTTATAAAGGTGGTGACGAGGTGATGATCGCTTTGGATTGTGCTTCAGCTGAATTCTACGAAGACGGGAAGTATAACTATGCCAAATTTGAAGGAGATAAAGGAAAGGTAAGAAGCAGCCAGGAGCAGGCAGAATACCTGGCCGAACTTTCTTCTAAATATCCAATTATTTCTATTGAAGATGGGATGGATGAAAATGACTGGGATGGCTGGAAAGCTTTAACAGATAAAATTGGAGATAAAGTACAACTTGTTGGGGATGATTTATATGTAACCAACGTAGAACGTCTTTCAAGAGGAATTAAGGAAGGAATTGCAAACTCTATTCTTATTAAAGTTAATCAAATTGGCACTTTAACCGAAACAATTGCGGCCGTGAATATGGCTCACAATGCCGGTTATACTTCAGTAATGTCTCACCGTTCTGGAGAAACTGAAGATAACACCATTGCAGATCTGGCTGTTGCTTTAAATACCGGCCAAATTAAAACAGGTTCTGCTTCGCGTAGTGATCGTATGGCTAAATACAATCAGTTGCTTAGAATTGAAGAAGAACTTGGAGATGTGGCTTACTATCCAAAAGAAAAAGCATTTAAGATTAAGTAGTTTTTAATCCTTAAAATTGAAACCCCTCTAAAACAGAGGGGTTTTTTTATGATTATTTCTGTAGATTTAGTTAAAAGTTAACAATAGAATAATTAACTTATATTTCTAACCAATCTTAAGTTCTATATGAACAATTTTCTTTTTGTAGCTGCAGAAAATGATGCTATTGCCAGATGTAAGGCGGGCGGAATGGGAGATGTGGTGAGGGATGTGCCTCGCCAGATTGCAGAAAGGGGAGATACGGTGCACGTGGTGGTTCCTTCTTACTCCCGTCTTCATACTGAAGGCACCTTTATTACGGCGCTAAACTTCCGCTTAAGGGGAGAACCCTATACCGCAGAGCTTTATGAAGTTCAACCAAAAAAGGAATTTGAAAATATACGTCACTATGTAATTCATCACCCGGAAATTCAGGCTGGCGATATTGCCCATATTTACCATAACGATTTAACGGAACCATATTTTACAGATGCCGTTAAATTCTTTATTTTTTGTACAGCGGTTGCTGAAGCCATAAAAAATAAGGCTTTTGGCAACGTAAATTTTGTTCACCTGCATGACTGGCATTCCAGTCTGGTGCTTTTCTTAAGACGCTTTCATCCAGCTTACCAGAAGCTTAAAGGCATACGGTTTGTTTATACCATTCATAACCTTGCCATCCAGGGAATTCGCCCTTTTTCCGGAAGTTACTCTTCGGTTGAAAACTGGTTTCCCGATCTTGATCTTCATTACCAGGACTTGCAGGATCCAAGATATCAGGACTGCATTAATCTCATGGCTATTGGCATACGCTTCGCTGATGCAGTGCATACCGTCTCACCATCTTATAAAGAAGATATTTTAAAGACCAGCAGGCCTCCGGAATTTATTGGTGGGGAAGGACTGGAAGACGATTTAAAACAGGCAGATAAAGAAGGTCGCTTGTTCGGTATTTTGAACGGTGCCAACTATTCCAACATTAATAAAGTTGAAAAGGGTATCTTGTTCAGGCAATGCATAAGGAGGTTGTTTAGGTGGCTGCAGGAAGAAAAGAAAGATTATAAGGCGCATTACCTGGCGCATACAGGTGAAAAACTAACCCGCTTTCAGGAGAACAAACCAGATTTTATTTGTACCAGTATTGCCCGTTTGACCGAGCAAAAATTTTATTTCTTTCAGCAGGATCCAGAGCTCCTGCCAAAGCTAATGAAAAAACTTAACGAGACTAATGGGATTTTTATCCTGTTAGGAACCGGCGCGCCAGAATATGAAGCCATCTTTAGAGCAGCAAGTTATGAGCATAAAAATTTTATTTTCATCAATGCACAATCAGAAAGTGTTATAGATATGCTTTACCAGGAGTGTGATCTCTACCTTATGCCAAGCCTTTTTGAACCTTGCGGGATTAGCCAGATGTTAGCAATGAGAAATGGGCAGCCCTGCTTAGTCCATAATACCGGCGGATTAAAAGATACCGTGATTCACCGGAAAACAGGGTTTAGCTTTACAGGCGACACAATTGAAGATAAAATCAAGGAATTTGTAAAGGTGTTTTCTGAAACCGTGGATCTTTATTTTAATGACAAAAAAGAGTGGAAAAAAATTGCTGCCAATGCCAAAAAACAAAAATTTACCTGGAAAAAATCTGTAGATGAATATTACAAAGTTCTCTATGCTTTAACCGTAGAAGAAAAATAGTGTATAATTACAAGAATGTTCTGAAAACCGCTGTTAATAATAGCATAAATGAGTTTTAACAATTGATATACTTGCCCATTTTTCTTAAATTCGCAGTCATACTCAATTAAAACGTAAATATTCAAATGTCAGATAAAGCTTCATTAGAATTTCAAGGAAAAAAATATGAATTCCCTGTAGTAAAAGGAACTGAAAATGAAATAGGAGTAGATATTAAAACCCTTCGTTCAGAAGCTGGTCTTATCACCCTGGACCGCGGCTATAAAAATACCGGTAGTTGTGAGAGTGCCATTACATTTTTAGACGGGGAAAAAGGGATTTTAAGATATCGCGGCTATGCTATAGAAGACCTGGCAGAAAAGGCAGATTTTCTTGAAGTGGCTTATTTGCTAATTTTTGGAGAATTGCCTACCAAAGAGCAACTGGATAAATTTTACGCAGATATTCAGGAAGAGTCTGAAGTGGATGAGGAAATGAAAAAGATCCTTGATGGTTTTCCAAAGTCGGCTCACCCTATGGGAGTGCTATCTTCTTTAACCAGTGCCCTTATTGCCTTCAATCCCTCTTCTGTAGATGTTTCTTCAGAAGCAGATATGTACAAGGCAATTGTGAAGATCTTAGGGAAATTTCCTGTTCTTGCCGCCTGGACCTTAAGAAAGAAAAAGAGCGATCCTTTAAATTATGGAGATGATTCTCTTGGCTATGTAGAGAATCTGCATAAAATGATGTTCCAAAAGCCAGGTAAGAAATATAGTGTAGATAAAGCCGTAATCAATGCGTTGGATAAATTGCTTATTCTTCACGCAGATCATGAGCAAAACTGTTCTACTTCAACGGTAAGAATGGTGGGATCTTCCCATGCAGGCCTTTTTGCATCAATTTCAGCAGGAATTAGTGCATTATGGGGCCCTCTTCATGGAGGAGCCAACCAGGCGGTTATTGAAATGCTGGAAAAAATTAAAGAAGACGGTGGAGATACTCATAAATTTATGGAAAAAGCCAAAGATAAGGAAGACCCTTTCCGTCTTATGGGCTTTGGTCATCGGGTATATAAAAATTTTGATCCGCGGGCAAAAATTATTAAGAAATCTGCAGATGAAGTGCTTGGTCAGTTAGGAGTGGACGATCCTGTGCTGGATATCGCTAAAGGCCTCGAGAAAGAAGCATTGGAAGATGATTACTTTGTAAAAAGAAAACTTTATCCAAACGTAGATTTTTATTCCGGAATTATTTATCGTGCACTTGGCATTCCGGTAGAAATGTTCACGGTAATGTTTGCACTTGGACGTTTACCGGGCTGGATTGCACAGTGGAGAGAAATGAGGTTAATGAAAGAGCCAATTGGGCGCCCAAGACAAATTTATATTGGAGAAGGTCACAGAGACTTTAAACCTCTCGAACAGCGATAAAAAAAACCTATTTATAATTTTAGAAAAAGCTTCATCATGGTATGAGGCTTTTTCTATATTTGCCAAAATTCAACGTGATGAAACTGCATATCAATAATGAAACCGCACGCCTTAAAGCCGTGGTTCTTGGAACTGCCGAGAGTGTAGGAGGCATCCCCGATATCACCAAAGCCTACGATCCAAAATCTATTGAGCATATAAAATTAGGAACGTATCCAAAGGAAGAAGATATGATAAGGGAAATTGAGTCTGTGGCGAAAGTATTGAAGAAGTACGATGTAGAAGTGTATAGGCCAAAATTAATAGAAAATTACAATCAGATTTTTACCAGGGACATTGCTTTTGTGATTGAAGATAAATTTATAATGGCTAATATTTTGCCAGACAGGGAGCAGGAGATTGAGGCTATTCGTCATGTAATTAACCAAATACCTTCAGAAAATGTTATAGAGCTTCCGGAAAATGCCCATATAGAGGGTGGGGATGTTATGCCTTATGGGGATTATATCCTGGTAGGCACCTATACCGGAGAAGATTATAAAAGTTTTATAACGGCAAGGACCAACAAAGAAGCCGTACAGGCGTTAAGAGAGCTTTTTCCGCAGAAAAAAGTAGTGCCTTTTAATTTAAAAAAATCCAACCTGGAAGCGCGCGATAACGCTTTACACCTGGATTGCTGTTTCCAGCCGGTGGGTAGGGATAAAGCGATTATTTACAAGGGCGGCTTTTTGAACGTGCAAGAATATGAGTGGCTGGTGAATTTCTTCGGAAAAGAAAATGTGTTTGAAATCACCCGGGATGAGATGTATAACATGTTTTCCAATGTATTTTCCATTTCTGAAGACGTGGTTATTTCAGAAAGAAATTTTAAAAGGCTTAATCAGTGGCTTAGAGAAAATGGTATAACCGTTGAAGAAGTTCCTTATGCTGAAATTGCAAAACAGGAAGGATTATTGAGGTGTTCAACTTTGCCCCTGGTGAGACAGTGAGGTTAGGGGAAGAGTAGAAAGCAAATGAAGAAGAAAAAAGTGGTCGATTATGAGTTCTGTTTTTAAATGTTCAAAATTTATCATCTAAGATAATTTTGCCTGCTAGGTACGGCGAAGTAAATAAGGATTAAAAAGTAATTTTAAACAGACAACACACAATCCAAAGGACAAAAAAATGAAGCAGATTACAAATACCCTTCTAATGGTAAGGCCGGTAGCCTTCAGAATGAATGAGCAAACTGCTGTAAATAACTATTTTCAGGAAGACATAAAAAATACCGATGTAAATAAGCAGGCGCAGAAGGAGTTTGATGATTTTGTAAAAAAGCTAAATGCGGCGGGCATAAAAACCGTGGTGGTAAATGATGTATTAGAAGAGGATACGCCAGATTCTGTTTTTCCAAATAACTGGGTTTCGTTTCATGAAGATGGAAATATTGCGATTTATCCCATGTTTGCTCCAAACAGAAGGAAGGAACGTAGGCTTGAATATTTTGCTAAACTGGAAGAAGAAGGTTTTAAAATTCGCAATATAGTAGATTACACCGCTGCAGAGGAGGACGATATTTTTCTTGAAGGCACAGGGAGTATGATTCTGGACAGGGCAAATCAAAAAGCATATTGCGCAATTTCCCCTAGAGCTGATGAAGAATTGCTAATTGAATTTTGTGAAGATTTTGAGTTTACCCCGGTTATTTTTACAGCTAACCAGAGTGTAGGCGGAAAAAGAAAACCAATTTACCATACCAACGTAATGATGTGCGTTGCTGAAGAATTTGCGGTGATTTGTCTTGATACCATAGATAATGGGAAAGAGCGCAAAAATGTGCTAAAACATCTGAAGGCAGACGGGAAAGAAATAATAGCCATTTCTGAATCGCAAATGCACGAGTTTGCCGGGAATATGTTGCAGGTGCAGGGCGCAGGAGGGAAGAAATACCTGGTAATGAGTGCCAGGGCTCATGCGGGACTTCATAAAGATCAAATTGAAAAAATTCAAAAACATTGTGAAATCTTAAGCAGTGATTTGCATATGATTGAAACCTGTGGCGGCGGCAGTGCACGTTGTATGATGGCAGAAGTATTTTTGCCTAAGGAAGCATAGCGGTTTCACCTGCTGGCGTATGCAATTGGGATCTGGAGTTAAAACTGTAATTCTCTTTTTTATTATACACTGTTAGCAGGAGTTCGTATTCTTTGTAATTTTCCGGAATTTCAAGTCTCAGGGTAGCATCATTACCTACTTTCTTGACAGCGATGGGGTTTCCATAGCGGTCATTCTTAATAAGATACCATACAAACTCATATTTTTGAGAACTGCTTGGAGCATCTACCCATTGGCCATTTCTATACAGCAAGGGATGATAAACAGAAGTTCTTTCGGAAAAAAGAGGTTCAGAGGGACGCAGGATTCTTGCCTGTTCTGTAATAGATGCCTCTTTGTTGGATTTCCAATGGTCTTCAAGCTTTTTTAGAATATCTTTTCTTTTGCCGTCAAAGTCAATGAGTCCATCCAAGGTTACATAACTGCTACGTCTTTCATTTTGATAGTTTTGCAGTACAACATCAAAATCCGTCTGCACCTCTGGATTTTCAAGAAGCAGTTCCGGAGAAATAGCGCTAATATATAAAGGTACCTCACTTTGCTTGGTATAATTTTGAAAATTTTCCAGGCTTTCTGCATCGTATATTTGAATACCAAATGAATCAAAGGGAGAATTAAGATAAAGATTTTCCATTTGTGGAATATCCGTATTGCTCCATACTAAATCTAGGTTTAAGGATCTTCCAGGGTCAATTTGTTTAATCTCTTTTGCCAGGGAAATCAGCCATTCCAGATAAGCTTTTCTTTGATAGAATAATAAGGGTTTTTCAAAATAGGTATTAAGATCGTCCCTAAAGGTGTAGCCAATAATGGAATTCTCTTCTTTCAATTCCCGAACCTTATCAAGAATCTTTTCTTTAAGATTTGACAACTCATTTTTATCATCAATAAAATTAAGGCTGTTATTAACATCAAACTCATAGATTACCTGAAGTTGAAAATCAAAGGCATAACTAAGGAGGTTGTGATCGTAAATATTTCCGCCTCTAAATTGAAGGGTATTAAATCCTGCATCTTTAAGGATTTGAAAATCATGTTGAAGTGTTTTTCGGGTAGCTGCATAATAATTATCTTTCCAGTTATAGCCCTTTTTATAGCGCACTCCTTTAATATCATAAAGAATTAAAGGATGTTTCTGGTCACTATTTCTAACAGCGTAGGAAGTTTTTAATCGAGTACTTTTATCCTCCAGCGGGTGGCGGTGCTTAAATTTTTGATTTATGGTAGAAAAGGAAGAAGTAGTCCAGTCCAGCTCTTTTTTGGTGTACCAGTTATTCTTAGGAATATTGGTATCATAGGCACTGTTAAAAAGAACAACAGCAGAAATTTCAGGATATTTCTGGTTAATGGTCTCCATTGCCTGTACTGTCCATTTCTCCTGATTCTCATTCAATTTTAAAGAACCAAACTCTGCAAGCATTACGGGTTTATTGGTAAGTTTTTTAATCCGGTAGTGAAATGGTTTGTAAAGTTCATCAAAGGAATATCCATTTTTATCATGATTCAATTTCCCGTAATCCAGGGCAGTAATTCCTATCCAATCTACATAACGGTCGCCCGGATAGTACTTCTGCAGGAATTGTGGACGCCAGGGATTCCATACCATCATTACCTGTTGCGCATTAACAGATTGCAGCAGATTGTAGACATGTCTCCATGCTGCTATAAATTCTTCAGGGGTATTGTTTCCCTTTGATGACCAGGGATACTGCGGGTTATCAAATTCATGTGCAAACCTTAAAAAAACCGGTTGTTGATATGCGGCAAGTTTTTTCCCGAAATCCTTTATGTAGTCATCAAATTGGCCTTCAGAAATATTTTTAAAGATCTTGTGATTCTGTTTAAGGTAGGAGTTATTCTGGGTGATTGAAAATTCAGAGGACCATGGTTCCCAGGTTAGCATAGGAATGGCTTTAATGCTATAGATGGAATCCATGAGGGCTTCAGGAAGCTGGTTCTCACTTTTATCGCCCCAGGCCAGATAGAAAGAGATGATGTCAAAGTTGATGTTTGATTCCTTTTCAATTCTTTTGATGGTGTCCAGGTTTGAAATTCCCGAAAAGGAAGTAGGTTGAAAGATTCCAAGGTAGTTATTACCTGATTTATCAATATAAGTAACTTTCACATTCGTCCATTTTCTGCTATCCTTATGATATTTAGTACTCATAGCAAGTAACAAGATCATCAGAAGAAGGGGAAAAGCTATTTTTCTGGTCAAGAAGAAAATAGAATTAGCCACAACATAGGTTTTCTCCTTTAAATTATTAATTACTTCTGAAATTGTATTAAAGGCAGTAAATTTTTTATTTCTTAAGCTCTGGATTCTAATGGTAAGGTAAATTCCAAAAAGCATTATACAGGAATTAAAAAGCGCGAAACCTGCCATAATAATGGAAAATGGAGTAAGATCTTTTTGAAGGCCATAAATTATAGAACCAAATGAAACCACTGCTATGACAGCGTTAGGAATAACAATTTTAAAATTGGTGTTCCATTCATCTTCTTTAGGAGTAGGAAGGTAAGGCACTTTTTTATCCAATAGGGTATAAACTAATCCAATTATATAGATCCACCAGGTATTAATGTATAAAAGACCGCCTACAAGGTGAAAACCGCGTTCCTTCTTCTCTATTACCCATTTTTGAATATAAACCCGTATGAGCAATGAGCTGGCTACTACAGGTAAAAGAACAATTGCAAAATCTAAAATGTCTCCCTTCCAGGGAGTAATAGAAAAAACTAAGGAAAAAATTGGGATCAAAAAATTGATCAGGCAAATGATGCCTCCCAGATAATGAAGAGGAAGCAGGCCAAAATGGATTTTTTGCCTGGGAGTCAAATCTCCAAAAATTTGGGGATAAACTTTTCTCAGTAAATCAAAACTACCTCTGGACCATTTTAGCTGTTGTTTAAAGAAATTGGTAAGATTTGAAGGAGCCAATCCTTTTGCAAGTACTTTTGGCACGTAAACAGATTTCCATCCTTTGGAGTACATGAGCATGGCGGTATGCATATCTTCACATAAACCCGGAGCGTGGCCTCCAATACTATCCAGTGCCTCTCTTCTAAACACGCAATTGGCACCTATTGCATTAACGGTTTGGTAAGAATTTAATGTCATCATCACCGGGCCGTAAAATTGGAACGTTTGTTCGGCTGCTCCTTTTGCTACCAAAGATTCCCTGATGTTGTAATAAGACTGTACAATTTGAACGAACCCTATTTTTCGATTTTCAAAATGAGGGAGCACAGGGTCCAGAAAATTATGATCCGGGATATGGTCTGGATCCAGTATTACACAAATATCACCATTAGCAACAGTATGAAGGGCATTATTAATGTTTCCTGCTTTTGCATTTATCCTGTTATTTCTGGTTACATGATGAATGCCATGTTCTTCACAAAATTTCTTGAGGAATGGATCATTAGCCTCATCACAAAGATAGGTTTCATGAGGATATGAAATCTTTAGTATAGCTTCCAGGGTGGTAATGATCATTTGATAAGGTTCCCCGGGGAAATATGTGGTTAAAATATCTACCTTAAAGTTTGCAGTTATTGCTTTTTCTTCCGGGATAGAAATATTGGAATAATTGTACCATATATAGAGTTTTTTAAAAGCACTGTAGATCATGGTTATGGCCAGGAGAATATAGAGATAGATATTCCCTACGTACTGTGGTTGGAAGAAATACAGGATAAAACTCACAATACTTGTAATTCCCAGCAGAATCATAAATTTAATTATCCACCCTTCTTTTTTATTTGGCTCTTTAATCTTTTCCATCTACCGCATTTAAAACATATGAAGGAATGTAGGTGGTGGCAGAAGTGCGCTCTTTATTCATAAAGATTACCAATTTTTGAAATAGCCCCTCTTGCTGAGGTGCTTTAAATTGATGCCCTAAAGCAGATGCTCTTGGTATTACGGCAGATCGATGGAATGGATCTTCATTAATATTTACCCATGCTTCTGTCTTAATTCCATGAGGTAAATATCTACTGCAGCGTAAGATAAAATCTGCCAGGAGTACTGCAATTATATTTAATTGAATAATTTTTTTCATCTTCATTAAGATACTGGAAAAACCGCATACCACTAAAGTAGAATTAGGGCTGAATTTCATTTTTTTCATCCCTCACTACATAAAACGGGATGTTAGTGGTGGCAAAATTGTTATACCTGTCTTTTATATATACAAAGAGGCGATAGGGTCCTTCTTCAAATGGCACCTGAAATGTGGCTTTATTTCCATATTTATTCATAATTAAATTTTTAATCACGGGTCTTTGAACAAAAATGTTATTCCAGGCTTCTTTTCGTATTTCCCAATGTATATTTAAAGAATCTACGTTTTGTTGTAAAATCAGGTCTGCTTTTGCAGTATCACCAGCAATAAGGATATTGCTTTTTAAGGCTCCTTCACCATTTAGCAAAGCATATTCTATTTCTGGGCCGGGATATTTGTTGTGCTTATCTGTCCATAAATTTTCCAGCGAATGGTATACCTGGGAGCGTGAACTGTCCTGGTTAAATAAACTAAACCAGGTTATAGTCCTTTCCTGTTTAATCCCCCAGTAAAAATAGAAGCTTCCCAGACAGGCCTCATTGTTAATTGCGCCGGAATGGTATCGGCCCTTTAATAATTCTGCCTTCTTTGTGCTGGTTTGTTCTACGGGTGCCCCCCAGGAAGTCTTTTTTGCCTCCCATGGCCCGTTGAGCCCCCATTCAGATATTACATAAGGGCCATCCCATAGCAATGAAATGGATTGCAGCATTGGTTCCAGCCCGCTAAGACTTCCAAAGGCATTTAAAGATATAAAATCCAGTTCGGGGCTTCGGAAAGAAATGCTTAAAATAGTTTTTCTGCTTCCTGCAACTATTGCCGTGCTTACCGGATGATTGGGATCATAGCTATGAACAACCTCTATTATTCCATTAAATTTTTTGAAAAATTGGGAATTTTTATATCCTTCAGGATATCCTATTTCATTTCCCAGGTTCCAGTAAAGCAAAGCAGGATGGTCTTTATATCTTGAAACAGTAGTTTTTATACGTTGTTTTACCTTTTTTAGATCCCCATTCCAGTACTTCTTATTTTCCTCAAATGTGGGTAAAGGGATATCTACCACAACTGCCAGATCTAGATTCTCAGCTTGATCCAAAATCGCTTTCAGGCCAATGGTATCATATACTCTAATAGTATTACCACCTGCGTCTTTTAACTGCTCTAGAAAACCGGCTCCCGCCCCTCCTTTAATAAAAAATGGTTTGCCATTTCTGATGAGTTCATAACCCTTTGCGGTTTCCTGAATATAAACATTAGGGGGGTGTTCAGAATTTTCATCATCATCCTTACACGCCACTAGAAGGCCAAGAAATAAAAGCCATGCTATAAGTGTATTTTGAAGCCTGCCCAGAGAGTAGAAATTTAGTTAAAAATGTTTGGGGGAAAGTGCTAAGATAGAAACAATTGAAGATAGAAGCGTTAGCGATTTCTTAAAAATTTGCTAAGGGTCAATATCAAAATTACAGCCGTAAAAATTGCAAAAGGAAGGGAGCTAATGATCAGGAATTTTTGCATGGCAGCGAGCACATCACTTTCAGGCCTTATATTGCCCAGTACAATAATTGCTTCTGAAAAAATAAAAATAAGGACGGCCCAGATGAGCCGATATTTCTTTTTAGGCTCTTCTTTGCCTTTATCGCTGAACATACTCAATACAAAAATTGCCGAATCTACTGAAGTAACCAAAAAACTGGTAAGTAAAAGGACTACTATAACGTTGGTGATTCCCGAAAAAGGAAGGTTGGAAAAGAAAATAAACATAGAGGTGAACACATTCCCAAATTCACCATTATATGAAGGCATTTCTGTAATAATATCAAAGGCAGAGGTGCCAAAAACACTAAACCAAAAAAAACTACCTAAAGAGGGAATTAGGAGCACCCCCAGGATCATTTCTCTTAAACTTCTTCCTTTGGAAATCCTTGCAATAAAAATACCGGTAAAGGGGGCCCATGCCAGCCAGAACGCCCAATAATAGTAAGTCCAGTCCGTTAAAAAATGTTTTCCGGGATCGTAGCTTCCCCAGGCAAGGCTTAGAGGAATAAATTCCAGGATATAGTAATAAAGCGCCTCCAGGAAATTGGTGATAATTCCCTGCAGGTCTCCCAGGAACAGTACAAACAACATAAGGAATAGCGTAATATAAATATTCCAGTTGGATATGACCCTGATTCCTTTTTGTACCCCAGCGTATGCTGAAAGAAATGCCAGCAGGCATATTATAAACACCATTATCATTACAGGAGCAAGGGAACCGGGTAAAGAGCCGGTTAAGTGACTTATCCCTCCTTCAATTTGGGTGGTGCCAAGGCCTATAGCGGCTACCAGCCCAAAAACCGTTGTTAAAATGGTTAGTAAATCTGTAGCTTCAGGAAGAAAACGGATCTTCTTAAATCTTCCCAGTCCGGAACTTAAACGGATGCCTTCTTTTTCCACAAATATGGAATAACCTATAACAATGGCAAAAATCCCGTAGAAAGCCCATGCAGTAAAACCCCATTGATAAAAAGTATATTCCAGAGCAATTACCTCGTTGGAATTTGAGGTCACAATAGGAGGGTTAAGGTACATGAATACCGGCTCCTGGACTGCACGCAATAATATTCCCGCTCCCATTCCTGCACTGTACAGCATGGCAATCCAGGAGAGACGGTTAAATTCCGGAGGAGAATTTCCCAATCGTATTTTTCCAAATTTTGAAAATGCAATAAATAAAAGAAAGAGTACGCAAATTAGCCCCAGCCAGAGATAAAATCCCCCAAAAATTTCCCGGACCCATACAGATCCATCTTCAATTAATTCGTAGAAAAGTTCTGTAAATAAAAAGATAAAGAGGGAAAAAACAATGAGGATGAGTGTAGATAGGTAAAAAAGAGGATTTTTAGCTATATTTTTTCTGAAGTTTTTCAAAGATCAGGCGATGCTTTTTTGAGGTTCTCCCTTAGCGATTTTATTCAGCATTCCTTCAAAAATAAAATAATGGAATGGATACATAGAGTACCAGTACAATCTTCCCCAGAGGCCTTTAGGCCTGAAGGTGGCGGTTTGATGTAGTACATTTTCTTCATCAATTTTAAATTCCAGCCATGCTTCTCCGGGAACCTTCATTTCTGCGAACAGCAACAGGCGTTTCTCTTCTCTGTCTGCCAGCAAAACCCGCCAGAAATCGAGCGAATCCCCGCTGGCCAGCATGTGAGGATGGGTCCTGCCTCTGCGCAGGCCAACCCCGCCAAATAACTTGTCTAAGTAACCCCTAAATTTCCACAACCAGTTGCCATAATACCAGCCGTTTAATCCACCTATAGACCATATGCGGTCTAAGACTTCTTCCGGATTTTCAACTTTTGCGCTCTGGACGTCCCTTAGGCAGCCATATTTAGGTACCTGTATATGTTTGTTGAGTTCTTTTTTGAAGCGGCCGCTGCTAAGGGAATCTTTCCAGCTGGAGACCACCTGGTTTTGTTCAATCTTGTAAAAAGCCAGTTTTATGGCTTCAGTATAGTGCAGGGGCTTAATGTCTAACAATTCCTGGAGGCGCGTATCCCTGGTAACCACTTCAACTTTCATACTGTCCACAAGGTTACGGGCAAGTTTATAGGATGTTGATGTAATAAAATAAAGCCAGTAAGAAGAGAGGTTTGGCGACATTACCGGCACACTCCATATCCATAATTTTAGCCCGCGTACCTTTGCGTATTGCTCCATCATTTCCTGGTAACTTAAAACATCCGGCCCTCCAACATCAAAAGATTCGTTATAGCACTCTTTTCTTCCAATCACTCCCGTAAGGAACTGGATTACGTCCCTTATTGCCAGGGGCTGGCATTTTGTTCTTACCCATTGCGGGGTAATCATCACCGGAAGTTTCTCGCATAAATCCCTTAGGATTTCAAAAGAAGAGCTGCCGGAACCTATTATTATGGCTGCTCTTAAAACCGTGGTGTGAAAGTCTCCTTCATATAAAATTTCTTCTACCTTTTTACGGGAAGCCAGGTGTTTAGAGAGTTTTTCTTCATTTATTATTCCACTTAAGTAAATTACCTGATTTACGCTTGTTTCCGCCATCATCTGGTTAAAATTCTTTGCGGCCTTCATCTCATGCTCATCAAAATCTTTGGTGGAAGCAGACATGGAATGAATTAAATAATAGGCAACATCAATATGTTTAATTTTTGCCGGGGCTTCTTTATCTTCAAGAAAATCGATCTCAACAAGTTCCACCTGTTCCCGTAATTCTTTAGATGAAGAAAAACGGTTCTTATTTCTTACCGCGCAAATCACTTCATGCCCCTGCTCCAGAAGTTCCGGGAGCAGGCGCATTCCAATATAGCCGTTTGCACCTGTAAGCAGTATTCGCATGTGGAGAGGTTTAGAGGATAAAATAGGAATTAAATTAGTACTTTCACCTTTGATTAGTAAAATTTTATAAAATGAATAACGTGCTGAAAATAGTGCTGCTGCTTGTTGGTGTGGGGCTTATAGCCTATGGCCTGTATGCTGTGATTACACCAGAATTTGCCATAAATGCAGGTCCGTTAAAAGTAGAAGCGCATGAGGATAATACCCAATCTTACGCCATGATTGGCTTTGGGGTATTAGCACTTATTGCAGGGCTGGCGTTCCGCAGAAGATAATCAGCGTGGGATACCTATACTCTTTGCCCAATAATACAAGGTTTATTTTTAATGTTGAATCTCAAATTTTTGTCAAAGTATTAGCTTTAAGCCTTAGGTTGGAAGCATATGTAGATATTAAAATAGTTTAAAATTTCAGTTTCCCCTTTCTCAGCTATCTAACTTCCATCTTTTCCTGAAAAAAATCACCGCTAAAGATCGTCAATTTGAGTAGGCGCGTTATCTGCTTTATAATCAATTACTTTTCTAAAAAACTTGTGAATTGAAGCTTTGTCAGCCTTAACTTTAATAAAGTAATGGTCCCGGTAAATAGAATATTCCTCAGCTTTTCCTTTGTAGAGCGTAAGTTTATGATAAGGAATAATAAGCGCATAGGTTTCCAGTATGCTCCGGAACATCACAATTATTCCGTTAGGCCGCATTTCTACATTGCAGGTGTTTGTGTATTTGTCCAGAATCAGCAAATTATGAATATCAATACTGGCTGCAGTAATGTGGAGTTTGGGGGAGCCGGTGCCGTTTAGTTTCATCCGTTCCAGCAGGGTGAAGGTTTTGCCTACTTCAGCATCAATCTTTCTTTTTATGGCCGGGCGGTTATAAGAAATATTTTGCAGCATATTTTTTAGTTTGTTAGAATTGAAGTTTTTGGTGCTACCTGTATATTTAGAGGATAAAATATTAATGTCCTTACATAATTTAAGCGGTATTCAGCAATACCTTCCCTAAGATACCTATTTGCCTTTAAAGCATGGGCAAACTTCTAATTTCTCTTATCTTTGCAGCTCTTTAACCTGATAAATTAGGAAAAATGGCAATTCAGAGTATTCTTGCTACACATGTAAAAGAAGCTGTAAAAAAGATTCATGATGTTGAGATAGATCAAGTAGAATTTCAGCCCACCCGCAAAGATTTTGAAGGGGATGTTACGCTGGTTACTTTTCCCATGCTGCGTCAGGTAAAAACAAATCCGGCAAAGCTTGGGCAGGAAATTGGTCAGTATCTGCAGGAAAATGTTGCTGAAGTTTCCCATTTTAATGTAGTGCAGGGATTTCTAAATATCGTGCTAAGCAATTCTTATTATTTAAATTTCTTCGGAAGCATAAAAAGCAACGAAGATTTTGGAATTATTCCGCCAGCTTCCAATGCACAGGGAATTATGGTGGAGTATTCTTCGCCCAACACCAATAAACCACTGCATCTAGGCCATATCAGGAATAATCTTTTAGGTTATTCGGTTTCTGAAATTCTTAAAGCCGCCGGAAATAAAGTTTATAAAACACAAATTATCAATGACCGCGGAATCCATATCTGCAAATCCATGCTGGCCTGGCAACGCTTTGGGAATGGAGAAACGCCGGAATCTGCCGGAATAAAAGGTGATAAGCTGGTGGGTAATTACTATGTAAAATTTGACCTGGAATACAAAAAGCAGGTTACAGAGATGAAGGAGCAGGGGCTTTCTGAAGAAGCTGCGAAAGCCGAAGCGCCCATTCTAGTGGAAGCCAAGCAGATGTTGCTAAAATGGGAAGCCGGGGATCCAGAAGTGGTGGCCCTTTGGGAAAAAATGAACCAGTGGGTGTACAATGGCTTCGAAAAAACCTATGATGCGCTGGGCGTAGATTTCGATAAGAACTATTATGAAAGCAATACTTATCTTTTAGGAAAAGATGTGGTGGCACAGGGGCTTGAAAAAGGGGTGTTTTTTAAGAAAGAAGATGGCAGCGTATGGATAGATCTTACCGGGGAAGGCCTGGATGAAAAGATCGTGCTTAGAAGTGACGGGACCGCAGTTTATATGACCCAGGATATTGGTACTGCCATACAGCGGGTCAAGGATTTTGATATTAACGGGATGGTCTACACCGTGGGCAATGAGCAGGATTATCATTTTAAAGTGCTGTTTCTAATCCTGAAAAAACTGGGCTTTGACTGGGCAGATTATCTCTATCACTTAAGCTACGGAATGGTGGATTTGCCCAGCGGAAAAATGAAGAGCCGGGAAGGAACAGTGGTAGATGCCGATGATCTTATTGAAGAAATGAAGGAAACCGCCCGTGCCATTTCAGAAGAATTAGGGAAATTAGATGGTTATTCTGAAGAGGAAAAAGAAGAGCTTTATCGTATAATTGGCCTGGGTGCCTTGAAATATTATATTCTGAAGGTGGATCCTAAAAAGAGGATTTTGTTTGATCCCAAAGAATCTGTGGATTTCCAGGGAAATACCGGGCCGTTTATTCAATATACTTACGCCAGGATACAGTCTATCCTTAGAAAAGCCGATTTTGATTACAGTAAAGAAATCCCTACGGGCTACGAGCTGCATGAAAAAGAAAAAGAACTTATAAAGCAGCTTCAGCTATACCCCGAAACTGTTCAGCTGGCGGCTGAAAATCATAGCCCTGCGTTAATTGCCAATTACACTTACGAGCTTGTAAAAGAATTTAATTCTTTCTACCAGAATATCACCATTTTGGGAACAGATGAAATTCAGCAGAAAATTTTCAGGGTGCAATTATCACAGGCGGTGGGCAATGTTATCAAATCTTCCTTCGCTCTGTTGGGAATCCAGGTGCCGGAGCGAATGTGATTTTGAAGGAAAAAATTAAAGGTACACGGCCTGGAGGGCCAATTCTCTTGTGCCAAAACTGCCATTTTTTAGACTTGATTTTTTAGAGGAGAGAGGAAAGAGTAGAGAAAATGGCGAAGTGCGGAGAGCATAAAGAATTGTTTGTTATTTGTGACAAGAAATACAGGTTTGTTGCTATTTTGAAGTTGATTTGTAACAAAAGAATCCAGGAATTTTTTGTAAAAGAACAATCAGTCTACGGCAAATAATAACCCATAGCCAGATAGGGAGTCAAAAAAAGTTAAAAATAGATTACCTCGGGAATTAACTGTACCTTTGCCGCTTATATAAAAATGACATAGCACATAATTGTCATTTTTTAAACAATTTTTATGTCATTTAAATCATTGGGTTTGTCTGAACCCCTGCTGAAAGCAATCAGCAAAAAAGGACACACTACGCCTTCAACTATTCAGGAAAAGGCAATTCCATTTATATTAGAAGGAAAAGATATTTTGGCATCGGCTCAGACGGGAACAGGTAAAACTGCCGCTTTTGCACTGCCAATGCTGCAAGTTTTATCTGGAGGAGAAACTTTAAGAAAACGGCCGGTCCGCGCACTGATCTTAACCCCTACAAGAGAACTCGCCGCGCAGGTAATGGAAGAAGTAAAGGACTATAGTTCTTTTCTGGATCTAAGGTCTCACGTTATTTTTGGCGGCGTAAACGCTGCCCCCCAAATAAGGGCTTTAAGGCAGGGCGTGGATATTCTTGTGGCCACCCCGGGAAGACTGCTGGATTTACATCAGCAAAAAGCATTTTCCCTTGCCAATATTGAAATTCTTGTTTTGGATGAGGCAGACAGGATGCTGGATATGGGATTCCTGCGGGATATTAAAAAAATTCTCGCTTTAATGCCGGCACAACGGCAGAACTTGCTGTTTTCAGCAACTTTTTCAAAAGATATAAAGCAGTTTGCAAACACCTTTTTAAAACATCCGGTAATGGTAGAAGCCGCACCGCAAAACACCGCGGCAGAGAAAGTAGACCAGAAGGTTTATAAAACCAATAAATCTAAAAAAACAGCTTTAATCACCAAGCTTATTTCAGATGGCAATTGGGAACAGGTACTGGTTTTTACCAGGACAAAACATGGCGCAAACCGGCTAAGCCAGAAGCTGGAAAAAAGCGGGATTACTTCCGCGGCAATCCATGGAAATAAAAGCCAGGGTGCCAGGACAAAAGCGCTTGCGGGTTTTAAAAAGGGAAACCTGAGGGTGTTGGTGGCTACAGATATTGCTGCACGCGGACTGGATATTCCGCTTTTGCCCCATGTAATTAATTATGAATTGCCAAATGTACCAGAAGATTATGTTCACCGCATTGGCCGTACAGGCCGGGCCGGGGCAAGCGGACAGGCTATTTCGTTGGTGAGCGTGGATGAGAATGAGCATGTAAGAGGTATTGAAAAGTTATTGGGAGAATCATTGGAAAAAGAAATTCTGGATGGTTTTGAACCAACTGAAAATCTTCAGGAAGTACTTCAAAAAAAAGCCGATAATAAGGCACAGCATAGAGGTGGCGGTCGCAAAAGTGCTTCGTCAAAAACCAGAAGCGGATTTAACAGAAGGAGGAACTAAGTAAAATGCGGTTAGTGAAAAGTTAAGCGTGTAGAGCTAGGTGTTGTAATGTAAGTTACCATGACACTGGGTGGTTCATGCTGGTAACACAAGCGATACCCACAACAACTATAGATATTGCATAAAGGCCTGCAACTTCCACACGACCAAATTCTTGAGCTGCTAGTTAAATCTACCTAAATCTTTCTTTCTGACCGTCTTTGTAACTAATCAACCAATCCCTATCTTTGCAATTCTTAAAAACGTAGCAAGATTATGTTCGATAATTTAAGCGATAAGTTAGATAATGCCTTTCATGTTTTAAAAGGTCACGGCCAGATCACCGAAATAAACGTTGCCGAAACTCTTAAAGAGGTAAGGCGTGCTTTGGTAGATGCCGATGTTAACTATAAAATTGCCAAAGAGTTTACCAACACGGTTAAAGAAAAAGCGCTGGGACAAAATGTTCTTACTGCTTTAAAGCCTGGCCAGATGATGGTGAAGCTTGTTAAAGACGAGCTTACAGATTTGATGGGGGGAGAAGCTGCCGGGGTGAACCTTAGCGGCAATCCTTCGGTAATATTGATGTCCGGTTTACAGGGAAGTGGTAAAACCACTTTTTCTGGTAAGCTTGCCAATTATCTTAAAAATAAAAAAACAAAAAAGCCGCTTTTGGTTGCCTGTGATGTTTACAGGCCGGCGGCGATTAACCAGTTGCACGTTGTTGGAGAACAGGTTGGCGTTGAGGTTTATTCTGAAGAAGGAAACCAGGATCCCGTGGCTATTTCCAAAGCGGCTATTGCCCATGCGAAACAAAACGGGCATAATGTGGTAATTATAGATACCGCCGGTCGTTTGGCTATAGATGAAGCCATGATGACTGAAATTGCCAATATTCATCAGGCTATAGAGCCGCATGAAACCCTGTTCGTGGTAGATTCCATGACCGGGCAGGATGCGGTGAATACAGCCAAAGCCTTTAATGAACGCCTTAATTTTGACGGGGTAATCCTTACAAAACTCGATGGTGATACCCGTGGGGGTGCGGCCATTTCAATTAAATCTGTTGTAAATAAACCCATAAAATTTATTGGTACAGGGGAGAAAATGGAGGCTATAGATGTGTTCTATCCTTCCCGTATGGCAGATAGAATTTTAGGGATGGGGGACGTGGTTTCCCTTGTGGAACGTGCCCAGGAGCAGTATGATGAAGAGGAAGCAAGAAAACTTCAGAAGAAGATTGCCAAAAATAAGTTTGGATTTGACGATTTTCTGAATCAGCTTCACCAGATAAAGAAAATGGGATCTATGAAGGATCTCCTCGGAATGATTCCCGGAGCGGGAAAAATGCTGAAAGATGTAGATATTGATGACGACGCCTTTAAAGGAATCGAAGCGATTATTTATTCCATGACACCTGAAGAAAGGAGCAACCCAAAAATCATTAATTCGAGCAGAAAGAAAAGAATTGGGAAAGGTTCCGGTACTTCTGTACAGGAAGTAAACCAGCTGTTAAAGCAATTTAACCAGATGGGAAAAATGATGAAAATGATGCAGGGTGGCGGTGGCCGGCAGATGATGAACATGATGAAGGGGATGAAGTAGTGAGCAGTTCGGGGCAATAGGCAGTAGTTAATGGATTTTAGATCTTTAAAAGTCTATGAAAATTAGTTTTGGCCCTGCTATGGATATTTTTAATCTGACAAAGAATTTCAAAAGGAAGAAAAATATTCTTTAACAGACCAGATCAGAAGAAGTTCGCGTTCGCTGTGGACAAATGTTGCGGAAGCTTATCGAAAGCGGCGGTATCCAAATCATTTTATAGGCAAATTAAGTGATAGTGATGCTGAAAATCCTGAAACACAAAGCTGGTTAGAGTTGGCTTATGCTTGTGAGTATATTAATAAAAATACCAAAGAAGAACTAAACCAAAAAAGTTTAGAAGTTGGAAAGCTACTAAACTATATCATAAACAATCCAGTCAAGTTTAGAGTAAGTAAAGAATGACTGCAGACTGGGACTGAATACTGCTAACTGATTATGACAATACTGGACGGAAAAAAAGTCAGCAACGATATAAAGAGGGAGATTGCTGAAGAAGTTTCTAAAATTAAAAAGCGCGGAGAGAAAGTGCCGCATTTGGCTGCAATTATTGTAGGGAATGATGGCGCCAGTATGACGTATGTAAACAGTAAAGTAAAGTCCTGCAAAGAGGTGGGATTTGAATCTTCGCTTTACAGAATGTCTTCTACCATAAGCGAACTGGAGTTACTTGATAAAATTGAAGAACTCAACCAGAATGAGGATATAGATGGGTTCATTGTTCAGCTGCCTTTGCCGAAGCAGATTGATACCCAGAAAGTTCTTTTAGCCGTAGACCCAGATAAAGATGTGGATGGATTTCATCCCACAAACTTTGGAAAAATGGCGTTTGATATGACCTCTTTTATCCCCGCTACTCCTTTCGGGATTTTAGAACTGCTTGAACGTTACGATATTCCTACTAAAGGAAAACATACTGTGGTAATCGGGCGCAGCTATATTGTGGGCAGGCCGATGAGTATTTTGATGGGTAGAAGCGGTTTTCCCGGCAATTCAACAGTTACCTTAACCCACGAGTTTACCAAGAATATTACCCAAATAACTTCTCAGGCAGATATCATTATTATTGCCGTAGGAATTCCAAATTTCCTTAAGGGGGAAATGATAAAAGACGATGCCGTAATTATTGATGTAGGCATTACCCGGGTGCCCGATGAAAATGCCAAACGTGGCTATATAATTAAAGGGGATGTGGATTTTGAGAATGTTAGCAAACGCGCATCTTATATTACTCCTGTTCCCGGAGGTGTTGGCCCAATGACGGTCTCTATGTTATTGAAAAATACCCTGCTTGCCAGAGAGCGTCACAGGGCAATGAAAAAGGAACAGGCCTGATTTCTTTTTTATAAAATATTTCTATTCTTCAGCCAGTTTCCAGTCAAGGTACTTATGCAGGTCAGATTCTATAAACCTGAGGCCTATGGTCATAACAGCAAAATCGTCTACATATCCCAAACCGGGAATAAAGTCTGGCACAATATCCATAGGATTCAGGATATAAAGTACGGCAAAGGAAATTGCGGCAATGGTAAACCATGGCACCCCACTATAAACTCCTTTTCGATAATCCTGGAGCATCCCGAACATAAGCTTTACAATTTCAGAATATTTTTTGAGCATGCCAGAATTCAGGATCTTTTCAGAAACCTCTTTCTGACTGTTGGCGGCAACTTCCACATCTCCGTCTTTAATCTGGGCAACACCGCTTTTTACATATTCTTCATCAATTTCATTCATTTTCTTCTTGAACATAATCGTATTGTTTAAGTTAATAATTATAATCTGTCATGGGAATTCCCGTATTCTTTCCGGTAAATCTTCAGTATTAAGAGGAAAAGGGAGATTAGAATTGGCCCGAATATAAGTCCTATAAATCCAAATAAAGGTACTCCCACCACCACTCCAAAAAGGGTGATTAAGGGGTGAACACTGGCCAGCCTTTCCAGGACGTATAGCCTGATGATATTATCTGTAGCTCCCACAACTACAAAGCCATAGATAAGAATGGCAATGGCCTGCCAGTTTTGCCCCTGGGCTAACAGAAGGATGGTTACAGGCAGAATACCTATGGCGGTTCCAATAAAAGGGATCATAGAACCCACCGCAGTAATTACAAACCAGAAAAAAGGATCTGGCACTCCCACTATTAAAAACCCTATAAGCGCAATAATTCCCTGGCAAAGAGCTACCAGCGGGATTCCCAGGGCGTTGGATTTTACCAGCTGATTGCTTTCATCGCCAATAATGGTTAAGTTCTCTTTGCCTAAAGGAATATAAGTTATCAGGGAATCCCGAAGCGCATTGCGATTAATTAACATGTAATATAACATAAAGTACATAATCCCAATAGCTATAAAAACATCAAAAGTCCCCCCTGCAAGGCTTTGTAAATTAGAAGATACCCAGCCGGTAACCGAGGAGGTATCTATAGTACTGCTCACATCATATCCAACGTACTCTTCCAGATGATTGGTTTGCTCTTTTACCGCGCTTATCACTCTTTCTGAATTTGCCACGGCTTTGCCAATTTTAGAAGAGAGCATTAAGACTATAAGGGTAATTGGCACAAGTATGCCCACAAAAGATCCAGTCATTAGCAAGGCTGCTGCCACAGGCGGTTTCCAGCCCCGGGCCAGTAATTTTCTCATCCAGTTTATTAAAAGCGCATATAGGGTGATGGCTCCCAACACTCCGGAGAGATATGGTACTATTTCCCTGAATATTAAAACCGTTAAGAATAAAATTAGCAGGAGTACGAATATTTGCCGTACCAGAGCCGGTTTTAAGGTGTTCATATAAACAGGATTGGTTAGTTGTGGTTAGGTTGCAAAAAGCTGGTCTATATTTTTAAATGCTTTAAATTCCAGTGCGTTTCCACAAGGGTCTTTAAAAAACATGGTAGCCTGTTCTCCTGCCTGACCTTTAAAGCGGATGTAAGGTTCAATTACAAAATCGATTTCTTTGGCTTTAAGCAATTTTGAAAATTCCTGGAACACCTCCCATTGCAGCACCACCCCAAAATGTGGTATCGGTACATCTTTGCCATCTACAGGATTGGAATGTGCGGCAGCAGTTTCTTCAGCAGGTTTGTAATGAATAACCAGCTGGTGGCCGAAAAAATTAAAATCTACCCAGTGGTCACTGCTTCTGCCTTCGCCGCACCCCAGGGTCTCTTTATAAAATTTACGGCATTTCTCCAGGTTAGAAACAGGAATGGCAAGATGGAAAGGTTGTATCTTCATGGTTGGCTTGTTTTTATAAAATTGAAACTAGTCTTTCCCTGAAAATAAGAATAATTTCAATTTTTTTAAAAATAGTGAGATAACTTTACATCCGGCCTTCCCCGGCAGCTAATAATGTGTTAAGATTTGCCTTTGCGCGGCCTTCTTTTTCTGAAATTCTTTTTTTCAGAAGCTTTAGAGGAATTGTTTTTTGTTTTATCCTGAAGCATAGAGGCTTCTTCTGTTTTTAAAGAATCATCAACCATTTGGTTAATGGTTTTTAGTTCTTCAGCAGTCAAATCCCGCCATTTTCCCACGGGAATGTCCAGGCTAACATTCATGATCCTTATGCGTTTAAGAGAAGTTACCTCGTAGCCCAGAAATTCACACATCCTCCTGATTTGCCTGTTGAGGCCCTGGGTAAGTACAATCCTGAATTCATATTTCCCCAGCTGTTCCACCTCGCATTTGCGGGTTATCGTGTTTAAAATTGGAATTCCGGAGCCCATTCTTTTAATAAATTCAGGGGTAACAGGTTTATTCACGCTAACAATATATTCCTTTTCGTGATTGTTACGGGCGCGCAGGATTTTATTCACAATATCGCCATCATTGGTAAGGAAAATAAGGCCTTCACTGGGTTTATCCAGGCGTCCTATGGGAAATATCCGTTTTGGGTAATTGATATAATCAATAATATTGTCTTTTTCCACCCGGGTATCGGTAGTGCATACAATCCCAACCGGTTTGTTAAAGGCAAGGTAAATATTTGGCTCTTTTAGTTCCTGTTTTGAAACCAGCTTCCCGTCAACGCGAACTTCATCTCCCGGGGCAATTTTGGTGCCCATTTCAGGAACTTTTCCGTTTAAGGTAATCCGGCCCTGGTCGATTAATTTATCTGCCTCCCGGCGGGAACAGAAGCCCACTTCACTTAAAAACTTATTTATACGCGTAAGATGTTGTTCAGACATAAAAAGGAATTCTTCTGCAAAGATACAAGTTTTAAAATCTGCAGGAGCAGGGCGGCGCGGCCAACTTTTAAACCATACCCTGCAGGTTGAAATTAATAGAATAAGAAAATTCAGTAAAAAATAATCGGGTCAGGCAACCTTTTGTAACTTTTGCCCGTCTATGTAAATAGAAGGCCTTTTAATAACTGAAACAGGTGAAAGTAATTCAACTTTTTAAAAACGAAGCGCAATTAATAAAGCGGGCGGCCAAAAACAACCGGGAGGCACAGCAGTGTTTATATGAGCTTCACTCGGCAAAAATGTTAAGTGTGTGCCGGCAATATATAAAGGACCTTCACCATGCGGAAGAAGTGATGCTGAATGGTTTTTTTAAGGTTTTTACAAATATCGGTTCCTTTAGGGGGGAAGGTAGTTTTGAAGGCTGGATAAGAAAAATTATGGTAAGGGAGGCGATTTCTTTTTTAAGGGCAAATAAGAAAATGGAATTTCAGCAGGAGGAAATGATAAATTTCTCTGAAAGTGGGAACAATATTAACTCTGAATTCGAAGTCGCCCATATTCAGCGGATGATAGATCAGCTTCCTGAAGGTTATAAAGTAGTTTTTGTAATGTATGCCGTAGAAGGATATAAACACAGCGAAATTGCCAATATGCTGAATATTTCTGAAGGCACTTCAAAATCACAATTATTTAAAGCGAGAAAGATGTTGCAGGAGCAGCTAAAATCACAAAACGAAACAGGTAATGGCACCAATTAAATTTGAAGAACATATAAAAGAGCAGCTCGAAAAAAGGCAAATTAAACCTTCAGAATCCGGCTGGAATAAACTGGAAGCACGATTAGATGCCACCAAAGGCAAAAGTGGCGGGAACTCCAGATGGTGGATTGGGGTAGCGGCAGCTGTAGTGGCAGCATTAGTAATTGCAGGTTTTGTTTTTACAGCAAAAGATCCCGTTACTACTCCGCAAATTGTAGAGCAGCCGGTAGAAAAAACTGCTGTTCCTTCAGTTAAAGAAGCAACACCACCCGAGACTGGTATCGCTTCAGAAGAGGTTGAAGAGGAGCCTAAGGAGAGGAGAAATTCAGGAAAAGCTCCCGCTTTTCAAAGGCCTGCAGAAGGTCGCGAGAGCGAGATAGCAGCAACGGAAAAGGAAAATTCCGCAGAAGAGAGTGTAGCAGCAGATTCCGTTTCGATTAATCCTGAAAATCAGCATAAACCTGAAGAAGCTGTTTTTAGAAGCAAACTGGAAGAGGTCATTGCAAAGGTGAATTCCGCAGAAACAGAAGAAGGAGAAATTACCGATACTGAAGTAAACGCCCTCCTGGCCGAGGCAGCAAAAGAGATAAGCCGCAATTCTAGAGCAGAATATTCGGCAGGCCTTGTAGATGCAAATGCTTTACTGGAAGATGTAGAAGCAGAGGTGGACGAATCTTTCAGGCAAAAAGTTTTTGAAATGCTGAAGGACGGGGTTATAAAGGCCAGAACAGCAGTTGCAACCAGAAATAATTAACAATTTAATCATCACATCCCTGGAAAAGGGTCATTCATTAATCAATAGAAGCATGTATGCTTCATTTTAAAACCAAACATCATGAGAACAATTATTTTTTACCTAGTATTTAGCATTTTCAATTTAGCAGTTTGCGACGCTCAATCTTCAAATGGACTGGATGGAGAAAATTCAAAAAAAATTGAACGCCTGGAAAAGCAGAAAGAGGAAATTGTTACTGAAGAAAAAGCTGCTTTAAAAAAGGAAGTTGAAAAAATTAATTCAAAGGCAGAAAGTGGTGAAATTAGCTGGGACGAGGCAGAAGAATTAAAAAAGGAAGCAGCAAAAAAGCATGCCTTAAATATTGAAAACAGGATAGCCATTATTGATAATAAGATTTCACTGCTAACCCGTAACGAAGAAAATACCGCTTTTGAAGAAGATAATAATCATAAAACCTGGACATTCACCTGGGGGTCAGATAAAGATGAGGACAGCAATGAGAATGATGACGACCACTACTATAGCAGGACGGTTTCTGAACTGGTGGTTGCCGCCGGCCTGAACAACGCGCTGATGGAAGGCCAGTCCATCGAAGATTCTGATTTTAAAATTGGCGGAAGCAGGTTTTTTGAAATTGGCTGGGCCTGGAAAACCAGGGTTTTTGAGAAAAGCAACTGGCTTAGGTTTAAGTATGGGGTCTCCTTTCAATTTAATGGTCTAAAACCTACAGATAATCGGTATTATGTAGAGGATGAGGATGAAACTTACCTGGCTGAATTTGAGCAGGACCTCAAGAAATCTAAATTTAGAATGGATAATTTGGTTGTTCCTGTGCATTTTGAATTTGGCCCTTCAAAAAAATATGAATCGTACAGAGGAGTGAAATTCTCTACTGATAAGATGTTTAAACTTGGCCTTGGAGGCTATGCCGGCTTCAATATTGGAGAGCGTCAAAAGCTGAAATATGAGTTAAATGGGGATGATAGAAAGGAAAAGCTTAAAGACGATTACAATACTAATGATTTTATATACGGGCTAAGTGCTTACATAGGTATTGGGAATACTTCCCTTTATGCCAAATATGACCTTAACCCGATATTTTCAGATCCCAATCCGGAATTAAATAATGTTTCTCTGGGCTTGCGTTTTGACCTTGATTAATTCAATTAAGATTTTAAACTTGCCGGGCTTCATTAATATTTTATATTTTTGAAGCCTTTTATTTTTATTACATTTCAGAAATTATTTCCAGAATATGATTTCCAAAACCACCATAGACAATGTGTTTGAAACTTCCCGTGTAGAGGAGGTGATTGGAGATTTTGTTCAGCTTAAAAAATCGGGTAGCAACCTCAAAGGCCTTAGTCCATTTTCTGATGAACGCACGCCCAGCTTTATGGTCTCGCCGGTTAAACAAATCTGGAAAGATTTTTCCAGCGGAAAAGGCGGGAATGTTATCGCTTTCCTAATGGAGCATGAGCATTTCACTTATCCTGAGGCCATTAAATACCTTGCGAAAAAGTACGGGATAGAAATTGAGGAAACCGAGCAGACTGATGAGCAGAAGCAGCAGGCAGATAAAAAGGAAAGCATGTATCTGGTATCTGAATTTGCGAATAAATATTTTCAGAAAACACTACATAAAACCGATCCCGGTAATGCCATTGGCCTGAGTTATTTTAAAGAGCGCGGCTTTACGGCAGAAACTATTAAGAAGTTTGAATTGGGCTATTGCCTGGACGAGTGGGATGCTTTTACCAAAGAAGCTTTAGGCAATGGCTATAAACTGGATTACCTGGAAAAAACCGGCCTTAGTATTGTAAAGGGAGAAAAACAATTTGACAGGTTTAAAGGCCGCGTGATGTTTCCCATCCATTCCATGAGCGGCCGCATACTGGGTTTTGGGGGGCGTATTCTTACCAGCGATAAGAAAGCGGCAAAATATCTTAACTCTCCAGAAAGTGAGATCTATCATAAAAGCAAGGTGCTTTACGGGATCTATTACGCCAAGCAGGCCATAGCCAAAGAGGACAATTGTTACCTGGTAGAAGGATATACCGATGTGATACAGTTTAACCAAACCGGGATAGAAAACGTGGTTTCCTCTTCGGGAACGGCTTTAACTTCAGAACAAATACGGCTAATTAACAGGCTTACACGTAATATTACCGTTCTTTTTGACGGAGATGCCGCCGGCACCCGTGCTTCTTTACGCGGAATTGACCTTATCCTGGAACAGGGAATGAATGTAAAGATTTGTACCTTCCCCGAAGGAGAAGATCCGGATAGTTTTGCAAAAAAGTATAACGAAGAGGAACTAAAGCTTTTTTTAGCCGAAAATTCCAGGGATTTTATTACTTATAAAGCTTCTTTACTGGTAAATGAGGCGAAAAATGACCCAGTTAAAAAAGCGGAAGTTATCCGGGATATGGTTGGCAGTATTGCGAAGATCCCAGACAATATTCAGCAGGAAATATATGTGCAGGAATGTTCCCGCCTGATGGACATTTCTGAAGATGTTTTATTTACCACTCTCGCCCAGTTACAATCTAAAGGTGATGGAAAGGCAACGGACAAAAAGCGGCAAAAAAAGTCTATGGACGTGGTGCGGGAAGAGGCAGGGGCGGCACCTAAAGTGAAAGTAGACGAGCTTTATGAGCTGGAGAAGAAAATTATAAGTCTCTTGCTTCTCTACGGGAAGCAGGAAGAAGAATTTGAAGACCTTGTGCTTAAGCAAACCCAGACGGGAGAACTAAGCCTGGAACCCGAAAAGCAGCAGGCAAAGGTTTTTGAGAAGATTTTCCTTGATCTTCAGGAAGATGAAATTGCCTTTGCCAATCCTAATTTCAGGGAAATTTATAATCTATTAATCCAGAAACTTAACAGTGAAGAAGAATTTGCCGTAGAAAGTTTTATTAATGAAGTGCAGCCTGAAGAAGCTTCAGAAATTACTGATATTCTAATGGAGGAGGAGCAGTATTACCTACATAACTGGGAACGTAATGATATTTTTGTAAAAGATAAAAAAGAAGGGATTTCCAGGATGGTAAGCGAAACCATTCTAAACCTCCGGCGTCACCTGGTTTCTCAGAAAATTGAAGAACTCAAGCAAAAAATAAAGGAAAAAGCACAGGAAGATAACTCCGCTACACTTCAGGATGTGATGGATTATCTTAGCCTCAATAAAGTCCTGTCCAACAAGCTTAACCGCGTTATGTAATATTTAGCTGTAGTAGCCTGGACTGAGTGATAAGATCAGCCACATTGTCTACTTTCAGTTTTTTCAATAACCGCGTCTTATAAGTGCTTACTGTTTTTTCGTTGATATCCAGAGCTTCCGCAATATCTTTATTTCGTTTCCCTGAAGAAAGCAGGTTTAATACCTCTGTTTCCCGGGTAGAAAGGCGTTTGAACTTAGCCACAAGACCTTTGCCTTGTGAAATCCCCGAATTAAGCCGTTCCGTAATTTTTTTGTTGAGGTAAATCCCTCCCCTTGCTACCTGGTAGATTGCTTTTTCTAATGTTTCAGGATCAGTGGTTTTTGAAATGTAACCTGCTGCTCCTGCTTTTATAGTGCTTAAAGCATACATTTCTTCAGGATGGGTGCTAAAAATGAGCATCCTTGTTCCCGGGTATTCCTGTTTAATTTTTCTAAGTGCATTGATCCCGTTTATCTGCGGTAAATCTAGTTCAATAATGAGCACATCCGGAACCCCTTTTTCCAGAAATTTAAATAATTCGTCCCCACTGGTGATATTTCCAATAATTTCCAGCGCAGGATTATTTTTCAGGATACAACCAATCCCTCGGCTGATCACTGGATGATGGTCTGCAACTAATACTTTATACATAATTTTAGGCTGAAATTGATATGTATCACACCGGGGGATGTTCTGGATACATGTTAACCTAAAAATAATAGATAATGCTTATAAATCAGTAACCTATGATATCTTTTCGATGAAAGGATTACTTCTTTAGATGAAGTGGGATTTCACATACCGGTATAGGTTTCATTTTATGGCTATTCTTGGTATTCAGGATTTCATAAAGCCTGGAAACTTTGGCTTCCCTGCCGGAGAAATCGGCATTGGTTTTTCCTTCTTCCTGCATTTTCATAGCCCACTCCAGCTCGTCATAAGTAGCTCCTAATTGCTCCTCATCACTACGACTGTCCCCAAAAAGGCCATCACTTGGAGGTGCATTTAAAATATCTTCGGAAATCTGCAGGTATCTCCCCATTTCGTAAACCTCGCTTTTAAGAAGATCGGCAATTGGACTCAAATCTACCCCGCCATCGCCATATTTAGTGTAAAAGCCCACACCAAAATCTTCTACCTTATTTCCTGTGCCTGCCACCAGGTACAGATGCAGTCCGGCAAAATAATAGAGGGTGGTCATTCTTAACCGGGCCCGGGAGTTGGCAAGGCTAAGGTCCAGCAACCGGCTGTTCTGGCTGTCTGGCAACACCTCCCGGAATTGTTCAAAAACAGAGGTGAGATCTGCATTTACACTGGTAACATTGGCAAAATTATGCTTTAAAGCTTCAATATGTTTTTGTGCCCGGCTCACATGATCTGGATTCTGGTGTATAGGCATCTCCACACAAAGGGTCCGCAGGCCTGTTTTAGCACATAATGTAGAGGTTACCGCAGAGTCTATGCCGCCGCTTATCCCTACTACAAAACCTTTCATATTGGCCTTTGTGGCATAGTCTTTTAGCCATTCTATTATATGATTTGATACCTTTTCCGTTTGCATATTGTTGGGTGATTTGATTTGTAAATGATACCTTTGTCCACAAATCTACTATATAAACGTAATTTATAAAAGGGGCCCGCGTTAAAGCCTTCATAATTAAGGGGAGTGGTGAGGAAATTTATTCTTATTCTGTGTGTTTTTGCGTTTTTTGCATGCGAGGAAAAATCTGACAAAGAAAAGGAAATTGAAAATATTGAAGTTGAATTTAATTTGGTGAGATTTGATCAGGAATTTGCCAGGGCAACGCCTCAAAACCTTGACGCCCTTAAAGCAGAATATCCCTTTTTCTTTCCTTCACAATATCCTGATAGTGTTTGGGTAAATAAACTTTCTGATACCATACAACAGGAGATAGATAATGAGGTGGCTAAAGTGTTTCCTCAATTTTCAGAAGAAACAGATGCGCTTTACCAGCTTTTTCAGCATATAAAATACTATTTTCCCGCTTTTAAGGCTCCTGATGTTTACACGGTGACTTCAGAAGTAGATTATAAAAACAAGGTAATTTACACCGGTGATAAATTGTTTATTTCCCTGGATACTTATCTGGGAGAAAATCACCATTTTTACATCAGCCTGCAGGAATTCCTAAAAAAGAATTTTAAAAAAGAGCAAATACTTCCGGATGCCGCCAATGCAATTGCAGAGAATTTTGTTCCCGGGCCTGCTTCCCGTACGTTTTTATCCCACATGTTATATTATGGTAAGTTATTGTACCTTAAAGAGATATGGCTACCCGAAGAACCCAAGGCAGAAATAATAGGTTATACTGAAGATGAGCTGGAATGGGCAAGGAATAATGAAGCACAGGCATGGCGGTTTTTTGTTGAAAATGAAGTAATTTTTGATACCGATTCTGAACTGTACAGCCGGTTTCTATATCCTGCTCCTTTTTCAAAATTCTTTTTATTGCTGGACAGCGAATCGCCAGACAGGATGGGGCAGTATATTGGCTGGCAGATCATAAAACAATACATGGAGAAAAACGAGGTGAGCGTTCAGGAAATGTTGAATGCCGGTGCTGAAAAAATCTTTAATGAAGCAAACTATAAACCTCAAAAACGCTCCTGATAATTTTAAAAATTATAATTAAAAAAAGTTGAAATGGCCGAGTACAAGAAATCCAATATTAATATAGAAGTGGTAACCGATGAAAACCATGTGCCCGAAGAGATCGCATGGTCTGCGGAAGACGGGAACGTGTATAACGAACAGGCCAAAGCCCTGATGCTTTCTGTGTGGGATAGCAAAGCACAGGAAACATTGAGGATAGACCTCTGGACAAAGGACATGCCTGTAGACGAGATGAAGAAATTTTTTCACCAAACGCTTGTGGCTATGAGCCATACTTTCAACCGGGCCACGCAGGACGAAAAAATGACTGCCACCATGCAGGACTTTTGTGACTATTTTGCTGAAAAAATGAACCTTAAGAAGGAGTAATCTTGTTGCAAAAGCTCATTTTTGTCTACAATGCCAGGGCTGGTGCTGTAAATGGAATACTTGATTCGCTTCATAAGATTTTTAAACCTGAAACCTATAACTGCAGCCTGTGTAAAATCACGCATGGGGTTTTAGGTGAGAAAAAAGCCTGGAAGAAATTTCGTAAAACTTCTGATGCCGAAATGGAATTTCTTCATGTGGATGAATTTAAGAAACAATACGCTTCCAAATTCGGGCATAAATTTGAATTTCCTGTAGTTCTCACAGAAGGAGCTAACGGGTTTGAAATCTTTATATCAGGAAAGGAATTAACGCAAATTTCTTCAGAAAAAGAATTAATAGCATTAGTAAGGGAAAGGATGTAAGGGATTAAAGTTTTTTGGCAAGCGCTTTATTTGTTTCTTCTATATAATCCAGTACTTCATCTTTTCCCAGTCCCGAGTTTGCTGAAGTCACAAAGTATTGTGGCATTTCCACCCAGGTTTGCAGCATTTCCCCTTCATAAACTTCAAGATTGCGTTGCAATTCTTTCGGCTTTAGCTTATCGGCTTTGGTGAAAATGATGCAAAATGGGATTTGATGCTCTCCCAGCCACTGCATAAATTCCTTATCTATCTTCTGGGGACTATGGCGGGAATCAATAAGCACAAAAGCGCAAAGCATTTGTTCCCGTTTTTCAAAATAAGCTGTTATAAATTTCTGAAAGGTGTTTTTGGTAGATTTTGAAACCTTGGCGTAACCATAACCCGGCAAATCTACCAAATGCCAGTTTTGGTTGATAAGGAAATGATTGATTAGTTGTGTTTTTCCCGGGGTTGAAGAGGTCTTGGCCAGGGATTTTCTGCCGGTGAGCATATTAATTAAGGAAGATTTGCCTACGTTACTTCTGCCTATAAAAGCGTATTCAGGAAGTTGGGTTTTTGGACATTGGTCAACACTGCTGTTGCTAACCACAAATTCAGCAATTTTAATTTCCATAATTCTTGCGTTTAACAGGGATTAAAGATCTCTTTTCCTGAGCCAGCAATGCAGTAATTCATTGAAAAGCTCCGGATGCTCCATCATAGCTGCATGGCCGCATTTATCTATCCAGTAAAGATCAGAATCCGGCAGGAGACGGTCAAAATCCTCTGCGACTTCAGGAGGAGTTACATTATCGTTTTTGCCCCAGATAATGCAGGTGGGAGTAAGCATCTTAGGAAGATCTTTAGCCATATTGTGACGAATGGCGCTTTTGGCAATAGCCAGGGTTTTTACGAGTTTATTGCGGTCTCCCACGGTTTCATAAACTTCATCCACAATTTCTTTTGTAGCTACTTCAGGGTCATAAAAAACATTTTGTGCTTTTTTCTTGATAAACTCATAATCGCCGCGGCGGGGATAGCTTTCTCCCATGGCATTTTCATATAAGCCGGAACTTCCTGTGATTACAAGAGCTTTTACCAATTGAGGGTAAAGTTTGGTGGCCACAAGGGCAATATGGCCGCCAAGGGAATTTCCAAGTAAAATCACCTCCCTAAACCCCTTCATTTCAATAAACTCCTTTAAGTATTTTGCGAAGGTAGCCACGCTGGTTTTAAGTAAGGACATAGAGTATAAGGGCAGTTCGGGAATTAACACTTTATACCCGTTTGCAGGAAAATATTCCACTACTCCGTCAAAATTACTTAGTCCGCCCATTAAGCCGTGTAAAATAACTATTGGAGTGCCTTCTCCTTCTTCCAGATATGTGAACTTTCCTTCTTGCTTTAAGTGATTTTTCATTGATGCCCTTTGCAGTTTGCAATCGCAAATATAGCGAATTCAATACAAGTATAATCATTTTTGACTAAAGGCAAAGGCTTTTTGGACAAAGCTTTCCTCCCGCAATAAGGCTACCTTTTCCCTTTTTTTACTCCAAAATTTCCCACCTGTACCAACCTTCTGAAACCTAAGGAAATACAGCTATTTAAAAGGTTTTCAAGTGAATACGGTGGTAAAACTTATTAACAAAGTGGTATAAAGTGGTAAAAAGTGGATTTTTTTTCAATATATTTGAATCTACAAACATTGGAGTGGTAAATCTTATTGGAACATATGAATGCAAGGTGGATGCGAAGGGCCGTTTAATGGTTCCTTCAGCCTTAAAAAAACAACTTGCCCCAATGTTGCAGGATGGTTTTGTTTTAAAACGTGCGGTTTTTCAGCCTTGCCTGGAATTGTATCCCATGGAGCAATGGAATGAAATGATGCAGAAAATTAATAAGCTAAACCGCTTTAAAAAGAAAAATAATGACTTTATCCGCAGGTTTACCGCAGGCGTTAAAACCGTAGAAGTAGATACTAACGGGAGGTTGTTAATTCCAAAAGACCTGGTGGGGTTTGCAGGAATAGAGAAGGAGATTGTGCTTTCTTCTGCCATCAACATCATGGAAATTTGGGATAAGGAAAAATATGAAAATGCCATTGAAGCCGCTTCAGATGATTTCGCAGATCTGGCGGAGGAAGTAATGGGAAATGACGATTTTGATGGAATATCATAATCCTGTATTACTTGAAGAGAGTGTGCGCGGGCTAAATATAAAGCCAGAGGGGGTGTATGTGGATGTGACCTTTGGAGGTGGCGGCCATTCCCGGGAAATTTTGAAACACCTGGGCCCGGAAGGGAAGCTCTACGCTTTTGATCAGGATAAGGATGCGCTGGAAAATAAAATTGATGACAGCCGCTTTACGCTCATTAACGAAAACTTTCGCTTCCTGAAGCGCTTTTTAAGGTTTTACGGAATAAAAAAAGTAGATGGGATTTTAGGAGATTTTGGTGTTTCGTCTCATCAGTTTAATAAAGCGGAACGTGGCTTTTCCACCCGTTTCGACGCCAGGCTTGATATGAGGATGAACCAGGATAGCAAATTAAGTGCTTATGAGGTAATAAATATTTATGAGGAAGAGCAGTTGAAAGCGCTATTTTTTGAGTATGCCGATTTAAAAAATGCTCCCAAACTGGCAAGAATGATCGTGGAAGAGCGGGAAAAAAGGCCAATTGTAAGCAGTGAGCAGCTTAATGATCTATTAAAGCCAGCCCTTTTTAAAGGAAAGGAAAATAAAATTCTGGCGCAGATCTATCAGGCAATTCGTATAGAAGTGAACCAGGAAATAGAGGCACTCAAGGAATTTCTTTTGCAAACAGAAGACATGTTGAATGCCGGCGGAAGGCTGAGTTTAATTTCGTACCACTCCCTGGAAGACCGCCTGGTAAAAAGGTATATAAGGAGCGGGCTTTTTGAAGGTGAGCCTGAAAAAGATTTTTACGGAAACATTTCTGTGCCTTTTAAAAAAGTGGAAGGTTTAATAATTCCTACAAAAAAGGAAATTTCAGAAAACAACCGCGCCAGGAGCGCGAAACTTCGGATTGCCGAAAAATTATATCAATAGCCTTCTCCCCAATAGGCTGTTGATTTAAAATGTTATAAGAATGAAGCAGGGAATTTATAACATACTAAAAGCAAATTTTCTTATTAACAGCGATGCCGTTAACAACTGGCGCTTTATCGTTTTTTGTACCCTCCTCGCAATTATTATGATAGCGAGTTCTCATAGTGCAGAGCGCAAAGTGCATCAAATTGCACGCCTCAATAATGAAGTGCGCGAATTAAGGAGTGAGTTTGTAGACCGGAGGTCGGCACTAATGAGAATTAAAATGGAATCTACCATTATCAATCAGTTAAGCGGTACTGGGATAGCACCTTCAGAAACGCCGCCTTTTAAGATTAAAGTAAATATAAAGGAGTAAGCTTAATGGCAACTACTGAAAAAAACATATTAAACCGACTTTACTTTGTTGCGGGATGTCTTTTCCTTTTTGCGATGGCTGTGGGGTTTAAGTTGATGGATATTCAGTTTGTAGATGGCGATTACTATAAGGAGCTGGCAGAGGAACGTACTTATCGGAATTTTAAAATTCCGGCCAACCGTGGGAATCTTTATGATGCCAACGGCAGCTTACTGGCCACATCAGTTCCTAAATATGATATCAGGTTTGATGCGGTTACTGTTTCTGATAAGAATTTCGAAAAAAACATAGGCCCGCTTTCAGAAGAACTGGGAAGGTATTTTGGTAAGTCCTCTTCCTATTATTCGCAGAAACTGCGTACGGCCAGGGCAAATCATCAGCGTTATCTTCTTATTGCTCAAAATCTTGGATATTCAGATTATTTAAAATTTAAAAGTTTTCCAATGTTCGAGCTTGGGGCATATAAGGGCGGCCTTATTGTAGAGCAAAGGACCGTAAGGGAACATCCGCTGGGAAAAATGGGAGAGCGTACGGTTGGCTATGAGCGTAAAGATGAAGAAGGCTATTTTACCCGGGTTGGCCTGGAGGGCGCTTTTGGAAATTACCTTCGGGGTACAGACGGGCGGCGATTAAAGCAGAAAATTTCCCAGGGCCAGTGGAAGCCTATCAGTGATAATAACGAAGTGGAGCCTAAAGATGGCTACGATGTAATTTCTACCATAGATGTAAATATTCAGGACATTGCCCATCACGCTTTATTGAAGCAGCTACAGTATTTTGAAGCCGATCATGGTACGGTGGTAGTGATGGAGACCGCTACTGGGGATATAAAAGCAATGGCCAATCTTGGCCGCACTTCAGAAGGAAATTATTTCGAAAAAAGAAACTACGCGGTTTATGAATCCCATGAGCCGGGCTCTACCTTTAAGTTAATGGCAATGGTGGCCGCTCTGGAAGATAAAGTGATTGATACTTCCCAGGTTGTGGATACAGAAAATGGAGTGGTGCGCTTCTATGGCCGTGCCGTGAGGGATTCCCACCATGGCGGCTACGGGAAAATTACCGCCGCACGGGCTTTCGAACTTTCTTCGAATACCGCTTTTACCAAACTTATTACTGAAGGGTATAAAAATGATCCGGCAAAATTTGTAGACCGGCTTTACGATATGGGGCTGAACAAAAAAATTGGCCTGGATATTAACGGGGAAGGTCAGCCCAGAATTCCGCATCCTGATGATAAAAACTGGAGCGGATTAAGTTTGCCGTGGATGGCTTTTGGTTATGGAGTTTCCCTAACCCCCTTGCAGATCCTTACTTTTTACAATGCTGTTGCCAATAACGGGGTGATGGTAAAACCTCATTTTGTAAAAGAGGTAAAGGAATGGGATAAAACCATTGTAAAGGTGGACAAGGAAATTATAAATCCTGAGGTTTGTTCTCCGCAAACCGCAAAAAAAGTAAGGAAGATGATGGAGAATGTAGTCTTGCGTGGAACCGCGGCTAACATATATACTCCTAATTTTTCTATGGCAGGAAAAACAGGAACCTGCCAGACCGAATACTGGATAGAACCCGGAAGATATATAGCTTCTTTTGCTGGATATTTTCCGGCAGATCATCCAAAATACTCCTGTATAGTGGTCATCCATAAGCCAAAGCGGAGTAAAGGGTATTATGGGAATATAGTGGCGGCCCCCGTATTTAAGAGTATTGCTCAAAAAATATATACTGATACTCCCATTATGGATGAATTGGAAGGCTTGGATATTAAAAATGAAAATGTAGAAAAGGATTTTCAGAAATATTACAGCAAAGTTCAGAATGAGAAAATTTTGATGCCGGATGTAACAGGTATGCCGGCCATGGACGCAGTATCCTTGTTGGAAAACCTGGGTTTCCGGGTGGATTTAAGTGGTAAAGGTAAGGTAAGGTCTCAGTCTGTCGCGGCAGGAAGAGAACTAAAATTAAATCAGGAACTAAAAGTAAAACTGAATTTAAGTTGATAATATTAAGAGACATCTTGTATCGCGTGGGCATGGAAGCCGTAGTGGGAAACACCGGGGTAGCCATTAATAACCTGCATTTTGATTCCAGAAAAGTGGAATTAAACGATGCGTTTATTGCTATTAGAGGCACTCTTTCTGATGGTCACAATTATATTAAAATGGCCGTAAATAAAGGTGCCCTTGTAGTGGTTTGTGAGGAGTTGCCAAAAGATATCGTTAACGGGGTTACCTATGTTCAGGTGGAGGATTCAAAAATGGCACTGGCCTATATGGCTTCCAATTATTACGGAGATCCTTCTGGAAAGTTAAGGCTTGTTGGAGTAACCGGTACCAACGGTAAAACTACCATTGCCACGCTGCTTTATGATCTTTTTACCAAAGCCGGTTTTAAAGTTGGCCTGCTTTCCACCGTAAAAGTTATGGTGGCAGAAAAGCAATTTTCAGCAATCCGTACTACGCCAGATTCTATTACCATTAACTCTTACTTAAAGCAAATGAATGATGAAGGGGTGGAATTCTGCTTTATGGAAGTGAGTTCGCATGGTATTGCACAGCACAGGACCACTGCCCTGGAATTTGCGGGTGGAATATTTACCAACTTGTCTCACGATCACCTGGATTATCATAAAAGTTTCGCGGAATATCGTGATGTTAAAAAACGTTTTTTTGATGAATTACCGGCTTCCGCTTTTGCCCTGGTAAATGCAGATGATAAAAATGGCCCGGTAATGCTTCAGAATACCAAAGCGAAAAAATATACTTACGCCTTAAAATCTTATGCAGACTATCAGGCCCAGATCCTGGAAAATCAGTTCACAGGTTTACTGCTGAAGGTGAACGACCAGGAAGTATGGTCTAAGTTAATTGGCAATTTTAACGCCTACAATGTACTGGCAATTTATGCCGCTTCAGAACTGCTTGGTTTGGAAACCCTGGAAAGCCTGAAGATTATAAGTGAGCTGAATTCCGTAAACGGCAGGTTTCAGTACGTGATTTCTCCCAGGGATAAAATTACCGCCATTGTGGATTATGCCCATACCCCAGATGCGCTTAAAAATGTGCTGGAAACCATTAACGCCATTCGCACCAAAAATGAGGAATTAATTACAGTGGTTGGCTGTGGCGGAGACAGGGATACCACCAAACGCCCTAAGATGGGGCATATTGCTTCAGCATTAAGCACTAAAGTGATCTTTACCAGTGATAATCCAAGAACAGAGGATCCTGAGAAAATTATTGAAGAGGTAGAGGCCGGAGTGGAGCCCCAAAATTTTAAAAAGACCATGTCCATCACCAATCGCAGGCAGGCAATTAAAACCGCCTGCCAGCTGGCCAGGAAAAATGATATTATCCTTATAGCCGGGAAAGGCCATGAAACTTATCAGGAAGTGAACGGGGAGCGTTTCGATTTTGATGATTTCAAGATCGTTAATGATTTTTTGAAAGAACAGAACAGGTAAAAAAGTAATTCCTTCAGCGGAAATTTTATAAGTAGCGCATGTTATACTATTTATTTCAATATTTAGAATCTGAATACCAGCTGCCGGGGGCGCAGTTGTTTCAGTATCTCTCCTTCCGCTCGGCAATGGCCATTATCCTGTCTCTGGCTATTTCCACCATTTACGGTAAAAAAATCATCAATTACCTGCTTACCAAGCAAGTTGGGGAAAGCGTGCGGGAACTCGGCCTGAAAGGCCAGAGCGAAAAAGCAGGAACACCCACAATGGGAGGGGTTATTATTATAATTGCCACACTTATCCCGGTGCTGCTGTTTGCCAGGCTGGAAAACATCTATGTGATTATGCTTATGGTCACCACTGTCTGGATGGGGACAATAGGCTTTATAGACGATTACATTAAAATTTTCAAAAAGGATAAAGAAGGACTCAAGGGGATTTTTAAAGTAGTTGGACAGGTTGGGCTTGGGTTAATTATTGGGGCCACCATGTATTTTCACCCCGGCATCACCGTAAAGGAAGAAGCCAATAATGCAGTTCCCGCCCGGGAATTAAGTGAAGTGGGAGATATACGTGAAATGGGCCCGGAAGAAAAAAGCACCACCACCACCATTCCTTTTGTGAAAAACAACGAGTTTGATTATGCCAGCCTTATCACCTGGATTAATAAGGATTATGAAAAATATGCCTGGATCATTTTTATCCCGATTGTAATTTTTATCGTTACGGCAGTATCCAACGGTGCCAATTTAACCGATGGGATAGACGGACTTGCCGCGGGTTCTTCAGCAATAATTGTGCTTACGCTGGGAATTTTCGCCTGGGTTTCGGGTAACATTATTTTTTCAGATTATCTCAACATCATGTACATCCCAAAATCGGGCGAAATGACCATTTATATCACCGCTTTTGCAGGAGCACTGGTCGGGTTTTTATGGTACAACACCTATCCCGCACAGGTTTTTATGGGAGATACGGGAAGTTTGACTATAGGTGGAATAATTGCTGTTTTGGCGGTTGCCACCAGAAAGGAATTGCTGATTCCTATTCTCTGCGGAATTTTTCTGATGGAAAACCTGTCTGTGGTCATGCAGGTGTCCTGGTTCAAATTTACCAAACGCAGGTATGGAGAAGGCAGGAGGATTTTCCTGATGTCGCCATTGCATCATCATTATCAGAAGAAGGGGCATCATGAAAGTAAAATTGTAGTGAGGTTCTGGATTGTGGGAATTTTTCTTGCCATAGTAACGGTGGTAACGCTGAAGTTGAGGTAATTATGGCGAAGAAAATTGTAATCCTGGGAGGAGGAGAAAGCGGTGTGGGTACCGCGATTCTGGCCAAAAGAGAAGGTTTTGAAATTTTTCTTTCCGATAAAGGGAAGATTAAAGATAAATACAAAGAAGTTCTTGAACATCTTGAGATTAAATGGGAAGAATTGCAGCATTCTGAAGAGAAAATCTTAAATGCGGATGTAGTGATGAAAAGCCCCGGAATTCCGGAAAACGCTCCTTTGGTTTTAAAGCTGAAGGAGAGAAACCTTCCGGTGATTTCTGAAATTGAATTCGCTTCAGAATTTACTTCCGCAGAAATAATTGGGATTACAGGAAGCAACGGGAAAACCACCACTACAAAATTTGCCTACCACATCCTGAAGGCCGGGAATATTTCCGCAGGAATGGCGGGCAATGTGGGGGATAGTTTTGCCAAACAGGTTGCTGAAAAAAAATTTGACTGGTACGTGCTGGAATTAAGCAGTTTTCAATTGGATGGTATTGTGGATTTCAGGCCGAAAATTGCTGTTTTAACCAACATCACCCCAGACCATCTGGACCGGTATGCATACAAGCTGGAGAACTATATAGCTTCCAAATTCAGGATTACCATGAACCAGACGGAAGACGATTACTTTATCTACGATGCCGATGATGAAAATATTGCAGGCTGGTTAGAAAAGAATCCCATTAAAGCTCAAAAACTGCCATTTTCATTAGAAAAGAAATTTGAAAACGGCGCATATCTGGAAAATGACCAAATAATTATAAAAATAAATAATACAACGTTTAATATGCCAACAACAGATCTTAGCCTTCAGGGCAAGCACAATACTAAAAACGCGATGGCGGCCGCTACGGTGGCGCAACTTTTACGTATCAGGAAACAAACAATTCGTGAAAGTATGGAAAATTTTCAGGGAGTGGAGCATCGTCTTGAAAAAGTGCTTAAGATCAATAATGTGCTTTACATTAATGATTCCAAGGCAACTAATGTAAATGCCACTTATTACGCTCTTGAAAGTATGGAAAGCGCTACGGTGTGGATTGTTGGCGGGGTGGATAAAGGCAACGTGTACAGCGATTTGCTGCCTTTGGTCAATGAGAAGGTGAAGGCCATCATCTGCCTTGGGGTTGATAATGGCAAGATTATAAACGCTTTTGGGAATTGTGTAGATGTGATGGTGGAAACCCAGTCTATGGAAGAGGCGGTGAAGATCGCTTATAAAATTGCTGAAAAAAACGAAACTGTTTTGCTCTCTCCCGCCTGTGCGAGTTTTGATTTGTTCGAAAACTATGAAGACAGGGGAAGGCAGTTTAAAGAAGCCGTGAGAAATTTATAAAATATCGGTCTCACAGACGGTACCTACAAGGTTTTCAAAACCTTGTAGGTCTGAAAAAGTCAAAAATGAACTGGCAGGTCTTAAAACCTGCGAAGTCTGAAGAAAAAGAAGAATAAATAAGGAATGAGCAGTATTTTTTCAAATCTTAAAGGAGACAAGGTCATCTGGGCCACCGCGGGATTATTGGCAATTTTTTCGTTCCTGCCGGTGTATAGTGCCAGTAGCAACCTTGCTTACCTGCATGGAGATGGAGGGACCTTCCATTACCTGGTGGTGCATTTTTTCCACTTGCTCCTGGGATTCTGTCTGCTCTTTGCGGTGCATCGCGTGCCTTACAATTATTTCAGAGGGCTCTCTATTCTGCTTTTACCGGTAATTATTGTGCTGCTGGTATATACGGTGGCACAGGGAACCATTATTGGAGGAGCGTACGCCAGCAGATGGGTGCAAATCCCGGTACTTGGAGTGACCTTCCAAACCTCTACGCTGGCAGCTGTGGTATTAATGGTCTATGTAGCAAGATACTTATCTAAAATTACTGAGAAAACAGTGACCTTTAAAGAAACCATCTTGCCTTTATGGTTGCCGGTATTTTTAATTTTAGCACTCATTTTACCTGCAAATTTCTCTACCGCGGCCATCATTTTTGCAATGACGCTGGTGTTGATGTTTATAGGCGGCTATCCCGTGAAATATCTGGCTGCAATTATGGCCGCCGGCTTTTTAATGTTGACGATGTTTATCCTTACTGCAAAAGCTTTTCCTGGAGTTCTGCCCAGCAGGGTAGATACCTGGGCCAGCAGGATAGACAGTTTTACAAGTGATGAAGATACCGAAGCCGATTACCAGATAGAAAAAGCTAAAATTGCCATTGCCCGTGGTGGAATTGCCGGTACAGGCATAGGAAAATCTGTTCAAAGAAACTTCCTGCCACAATCTTCCTCAGATTTTATCTACGCGATAATTGTGGAAGAGATGGGATTAATTGGGGCTTTTGGAGTAATGTTTGCTTATCTCCTGCTGCTTTTTAGGATTGTAATTGTAGCAACAAAGGCGAATACCGTTTTTGGGAAACTGGTGGTGATGGGTGTGGGAATGCCCATTGTTTTCCAGGCTCTGGTAAATATGGCTGTGGCGGTGGAATTATTTCCGGTAACAGGGCAAACCCTTCCTCTTATAAGCAGTGGGGGAACTTCTATTTGGATGACCTGTATGGCACTGGGAATAATTTTAAGTGTAAGTGCCAAAAGAGAAGAGATTAAAGAAGCGGAAGCTCATGAACATGGAAATGATGAAGAGAATCCGTTAGATATTTTAAGTGAAGCAATTTAGGTGAAGGAGAATTTAAAGATAATATTATCTGGAGGAGGAACCGGTGGTCATATCTACCCGGCCATAGCTATTGCCGATGAGATCCGACGAAGGCAGCCAAAAGCTGAAGTATTGTTTGTGGGCGCCAGGGATCGCATGGAAATGGAAAAGGTGCCGCAGGCAGGATATGATATTGAAGGTTTATGGATTAGCGGGTTACAGCGAAAGATATCCCTTAAAAACCTGATGTTTCCATTTAAGCTGATGAGCAGCCTTAGCAAAAGCCGGAAAATAATAAGAAAATTTCAGCCTGATGTAGTGATAGGTACAGGAGGTTTTGCAAGTGGCCCCTTGTTAAGAGTGGCGGTTTCCCAAAAGATCCCCACGCTTATCCAGGAACAAAATTCTTATCCGGGAATTACAAACCGCATATTGGCTAAACAGGCAGATAAAATTTGTGCGGCTTATGAAGAAGTGTTCCGGTTTTTTCCGAAAGAAAAGACGGTCATTACCGGTAACCCTGTTCGTTTGGATTTGCTGAAGGTGAATGAAAAACGTGAAGAGGCGCAGCGGTTTTTCCACCTGGATAAAAGGAAAAAAACCCTGTTGGTTCTTGGCGGAAGTCTAGGGGCAAGAAGAATAAATGAGCTCATTGAAAACTGGGTACCAAAATTTGAAAAAGAAGATATTCAGTTAATCTGGCAAACCGGAAGGCTTTATTACGATGAATATAAAAAATATAATAGTGATCTGGTTCAGACGTACGAATTTTTGAACAGGATGGACTGGGCCTATGGCGCGGCAGATATTATAATTAGCAGGGCGGGTGCGGGCAGCGTTTCAGAATTATGCGTGGTTGGCAAGCCGGTGCTGTTTATTCCGTCACCAAATGTGGCGGAAGACCATCAGGCCAAAAATGCCATGTCGCTAACTAAAAATGAAGCGGCACTCACGCTTACCGAGGAGCAGCTGGAACAAAATTTTGAAGAAGAGTTTTTTGGTTTGGTGAATTCCGAAGTAAAACAAAAAGAACTGAGTCAAAATATTAAAAAAATGGCCCTGCCAGATGCCACCGCAAAAATTGTAGACGAGGTGGAAAAACTGGCAGGGAAATGAACATGATAAGACCTCACAGGTTTTTGAAAACTATGGGGTCTGATAAACCGAAATCCTGCAAGGTTTTCAAAACCTTGTAGGTCTGAAAAAGGAATCACACCAAATCTGAAAGGTTGCCAAAACCTGTCAGGTTTAATAGAAAGAAGATTTGAACGAATTAGATAACATACAAAACTTTTATTTTATCGGCATTGGCGGGATAGGCATGAGTGCGCTGGCGAGATATTTTCACGCGAAGGGCAAAAATGTTTCCGGCTACGATAAAACTTCAACTCTGCTAAGTAAAAAACTGGAGGAAGAAGGAATTGTTGTTGTTTATAAAGACGAAATCACGCAGATTCCGCAGCCTATTTTAGAAGATAAAAATACGCTTGTGGTGTATACCCCGGCAATTCCCGGCGGCCACGAGCAGTACAATTACTTCCTAAAAGAGAGTTATGAACTTAAAAAAAGAGCAGTAGTGCTGGGGCTGGTTACCAGGAACAAACTAACTCTGGCTGTGGCCGGCACTCATGGTAAAACCACCACAACTGCCATTCTTGCTCATCTTCTTAAAGAAACCGGGGCAAAAGTAACGGCTTTCCTGGGAGGAATAAGTGAAGACATTCAAAGCAATCTCATCATGCAGGGCGATGAAGTGATAGTTGCTGAAGCAGATGAGTTTGATCGCTCGTTTTTACAATTATCGCCCAATATTGCCGCTATTACTTCTATGGACGCCGACCATCTAGACATTTATGGCGAAAAGGAACAACTGGAGGCATCCTTCAGAAGCTTCGCCGCGCTGGTGCCTGCAACCGGTAAACTGTTAATTAAAAACGGCTTGCCACTGGACGGACTAACCATAGGAATTGAGGATAATGCAGATTATTCTGCAGTAAATGTAAAAATAGAAAACGGGGCCTATCATTTCGATTTAAAGACTCCCCGGCAAACCATAAGCAATCTAAAATTTTATCTCCCCGGCAAACACAATTTGCTAAATGCTATAACAGCCCTGGCAATGGCTGTTGAATACGGTTCCCCCACGAACCACCTGGCCAGGGCTTTATCTAGTTTTAAGGGGGTAAAGCGCAGGTTTTCCTATAAGATAAATTCTGAAAACCTGGTGTTGATAGACGATTACGCGCACCATCCTGCAGAAATTTCAGCGGTTTACCAGGCAGTAAGAGAAATGCATTCAGGCAAAAAGGTGCTTGCAGTTTTTCAGCCGCATTTATTCAGCAGGACAAAAGATTTTGCTGATGAATTTGCTGAAAGCCTTACCAAATTTGATGCGGTAATGCTGCTGGATATATATCCTGCCAGAGAACTTCCGGTAGAAGGGATTACTTCTACATGGCTGCTGGATAAAATAAGCAATCCAGAAAAAGAACTGGTTCAGAAAGATAATCTTTCGGCAAAAATAAAATCTACGCATCCAGAAGTGGTTGTAATGATGGGAGCAGGAGACATTGGAGAGGAAGTTGAAAAGGTGAAAATCGCATTGCAATGAAGGCGGGCTTAGGATATATAAAAGCAATTTTGCTTATCGCCCTGGTGGTATTCCTTTTTGGTTTTGCTGAAAAAAGGCAGAAGTCACGTAAAATCAGTACGGTGGAAGTGAAATTTACAGATACTGAAAATCTGTATGTCACTGAGGAAGCGGTTAATAAATTGTTGATACAAAATAAAGTGCCTTCCTCGGGCATAGGCAAAGAAACTTTAGATTTGAATAGGCTTGAAGAGCTTTTGAACAAGCATGAAATGATTGAAAATGCTGAAGTTTACGTAACTCTGGATGGTAAACTTGAGGCAAACGTAAGTCAGCGAAAACCCATAGGAAGGGTAGTGGGCAATGCTTCCTTTTACCTGGACAGGAATGGAGAGCTTATGCCGCTTTCCAACTATTATTCGGCACGGGTGCCGCTTTTGTTTGGATTTAACGGGGGAAATGTGAAAGAGGCCTATCCGCTCCTGCAGTATATTAGGAATGATGAGTTTTTAACACAGCATATAACAGGGATTACCCGGGTAAAACAAGGCCGGTTCAATCTGCAAATGAGAAAACTGGATTTCACGGTGTACTTTGGAGATGCTGAAAATATAGAACTGAAGTTCAACAACTTTAAAGCCTTTTATAAGAAAGCCTTTAAGGATAATAAGTTAGATGCCTACAGGAAAGTGAACTTGCAATTTGGAAACCAGGTTGTTTGCACTAAAAAGTAATTTATGGAACATAAGGAGATAGCAGTAGGATTAGATATAGGAACCACCAAGATTGTGGCCATGATTGGGCGTAAGAACGAATACGGCAAAGTGGAAATTGTTGGTATTGGCAAGTCTAAAAGCCTGGGTGTGCATCGTGGGGTGGTAAATAACATCACGCAAACCATCCAGTCTATCCAGCAGGCTATACAGGAAGCTGAAGCAGATTCCGGACTTAAAATCGAAGATGTGGTGGTTGGTATTGCGGGGCAGCATATAAGAAGCCTTCAACATAGCGACTATATCACCAGGCCAAACCCTGAAGAGGTAATAGATAATGATGATATCCATACCCTTTGCAACCAGGTGCACAAACTGGTAATGCTTCCGGGAGAAGAAATTATACATGTGCTTCCGCAGGAATTTAAAGTAGATGGGCAGGCTGAAATTAAAGAGCCAATTGGAATGTATGGCGGCAGGTTGGAAGCCAATTTTCACGTGGTGGTGGGCCAGGTGTCTTCCATCAGGAATATTGGCAGATGTGTAAAAAGTGCCGGCCTTGAGTTATCAGCCATTACGCTGGAACCTCTGGCTTCGGCAAATGCCGTTTTAAGCCAGGAAGAGAAAGAGGCCGGCGTTGCTTTAATCGATATAGGTGGCGGTACCACAGATCTGGCAATTTTTAAAGATGGTATTATCAGGCATACCGCGGTGATTCCTTTTGGGGGAAATGTAATTACCGAAGACATTAAGGAAGGTTGCTCAATAATTGAAAAACAAGCTGAATTGCTCAAGATTAAATTTGGCTCTGCCTGGCCGGGAGAAAACAAGGATAATGAGATTGTTTCCATTCCAGGTTTGCGCGGAAGGGAACCCAAAGAAATTACGCTTAAAAACCTTTCCAAAATTATCCATGCACGTGTAGTGGAAATTATTGAGCAGGTTTACCTGGAGATCAAGAATTACGGCCATGAAGAGCAAAAGAAAAAATTAATTGCAGGAATGGTGTTAACGGGTGGGGGCGCACAATTAAAGCACCTTAAGCAACTGGCAGAATATATTACCGGGATGGATACCAGGATTGGTTATCCTAACGAGCACCTTGCCGGTACAAATGATACCGAGACCACCAGCCCCGTATATGCTACAGCGGTAGGATTGGTAATGAATAGCCTGGAACAAAGCAAAAGCCGTTTTCAGGAAGAAGTGGTGCTAAAAAAAGAAGATGATGCCCACGAGCCTGGGGAGGAACTTTCTGATGAGCCGGAAGATGAAATTGCTTCCCGTGAAAACATTGGGCACCGCGAAAAACAGCCCAGGAAAAGCATTTTTGATAAGTGGGCAGAGAAATTTAAAGATTTTTTAGATAACGCAGAATAAAATATACAACCAGTAAAATTGAATATATGAGCAGTACAGAGTTTGGAGACATTTCATTCGATTTACCCAAAAATCAGTCAAACGTTATAAAAGTTATTGGCGTAGGAGGAGGTGGTAGCAATGCCATTAACCATATGTTCCAGTTAGGAATTAAGGGAGTGGATTTTGTGGTTTGTAATACCGATGCCCAGGCATTGGAAAACAGCCCCGTTCCCAATAAGATCCAGCTGGGGGTAAGTCTTACTGAAGGACTTGGTGCAGGCGCAAATCCCAGTGTAGGGGAGCAGGCTGCAGTGGAGAGTTTTGACGAGATTAAGCAAATGCTGGATGTAAATACCAAAATGGTGTTTATCACCGCTGGAATGGGCGGAGGTACCGGTACTGGAGCAGCCCCGGTAATTGCCAAACAGGCGAAGGAAATGGGAATTCTCACGGTGGGTATCTGTACAATCCCTTTTCAGTTTGAAGGGAAAATGCGGAATGAACAGGCTCAACTGGGGGTGGAGAAACTCCGGTCTCATGTAGATTCTCTTATTGTAATTAATAATAACAAACTTCGCGAAGTGTATGGGAACCTTGGCTTTAAAGCTGGTTTCTCTAAGGCCGATGAAGTGCTGGCAACGGCTTCCAGAGGTATTGCAGAGGTGATTACCCATCACTATACCCAGAATATTGACCTTCGTGATGCCAAAACTGTTTTAAGCAATAGTGGTACTGCCATAATGGGTTCTGCAAGTGCTTCTGGGGCAGACAGGGCGAATGATGCCATTAAGAAGGCATTGGATTCCCCATTGCTTAATGACAATAAAATTACTGGTGCTCAAAATGTATTGCTGCTTATCGTCTCTGGTTCAGAAGAAATTACTATTGATGAAATTGGGGAAATTAATGACCATATACAGGCAGAAGCCGGGCATAGTGCCAATATCATTATGGGAGTGGGAGAAGATGAAGAACTTGACGATGCCATCTCTGTTACCATTATCGCTACGGGTTTTAATGTGGAACAGCAGGATGATATTGTAAATACCGAAGCAAAAAAGATCATCCATACGCTGGAAGATGAACAAAAAGCAGAGCATGAGCTAACCACTAAAAAAACTGGTTATTATTCACCTGCGTTAGAAGATAAGCCGGAAACTCCTGAGGAGCCTAAAGAAAATAAAATTGTTCACACTCTGGATGATGAAGCTGAAGAAGTGGATGAGGTTGGCAATATTGCTCCTAAACAGGAAGTAAAAAAGGAAGTAAAAAAGGAAAATAACCTTTATACCCCACCATTTGCAAAAAAAATGGAAGTGGTTTATGAAGAAATTGATCCTGAAGATTTTGTTATTAATGATACTTCTGAAGAAGCTCATCAGTCAGAGATGAAGGAGACTGAAGATGAAGCTTCAGAAAATGAAGATCAAATTATGTTTACTTTCGACTTCCCTGTAAATGAAGAAAATAAAGAGGTGAAACCGGCTGCTTCGCGGCAGGCTAAACCTGAAGAAAATAATAAGGAAGATCAAAGAAGTAGCCGGGAGACCAGGAATATAGAAGTAAATGAGCCTGTAGAAATTATCCCGGTAACAGAGAATTCAGCAAAAGGCGTGAAGCGTTACAGCCTGGATGATTATATGGAGTTCGAGCAGAAACTTGAAAATTCAAAACCTGTAAAAAAAGAAGAGCCTAAAGATGAAACCATAGCTTTTGAAAAGAAAACAGTGGCTCCACAGCCAGAAAAGCGGGAGCATACAGATGATGAAGATCCTTTTAATAATCCTATTTCAGAAATGCTTATTGAGCGTGCAGCAGAACGGCGTGCAAAAATGAAGGAGTTCAATTATAAATTCCGGAGTAATGCCGCTCAAATTGACGAGATAGAAAAGCAGCCTGCTTATAAGCGTCAGGGGGTGGACCTTGACCAGACCAAGCCCGGGGAAGGGAAACTTTCCAGGACCAGCCTAGGGAAAGATGATAATGACGACCTACAGTTCAGAAAAAATAATTCTTTTCTACATGATAATGTAGATTAACACCTGTATTAATTTAAAAAAAAAGGTTCCGGATTGCCCGGAACCTTTTTTATACTGGCCAAATTCACCTTTATCTTTGTGTATTCACTGCTTCATTATCGCTTCTTCTTTTAATAAGGGAAATTCCGGCAAAAAAGAAAATTACTCCAAGAATGGTAAGTGCCCAGGGGCTAAACATTAAGGCAATACTGCCAAAAATTCCTAATACGCCAAAAACCAGAGCAATTGCGCCTCCAATAGTCATAATTAATCCTATAATCTTAATCATTATATTAAATTATTGGTTATTGTATAAAGTTAGCGAATCCTCTTTAACCATTTAAAGAGCTTAACATTTTTTGGGAATTCCTAATTCCAATAGACCATAAAGTATTTAAACCGGGCATCATCGGGAATTTGTGAGGCTCTTATTTTAGTTTCGGTATCATACCTGAGGCTGGAAGGTAGCTCCTTTTTATCTATGGTTACATAAGCATTAATATCATCCAGAAAAACCACGGCAGAGGTCATGGTATTCTCGATCCTGGAAATATTGTAATGGGTTACTATATCTTTAAAAGTGCTGCCCACACTAAGCCCTTCTTTAGTTTCATAGCGAGGGTCCATAATCCTTATATATCCAATGGTGCTTGTAGAATCGAATTCCTGAAGTGGTTCCAGGTACAATAGTGGCTGTCCTCCTTTTTCGTAAATGCGAATCTCGTCTGTAGACCTTAGTTGTTCTGCTCCGCTGGTTTGGGTAATAATGGAATCTTCCTTAAAAATGGAATCCAGCTGGTTAAGCTGTGTTTCTCTTTTTAATTTTCCTACCTGGGTGGTGGTGATAAGGTAAGGATCATGCTCATCATTATTACATGAAAACAACATCGCTCCGGATAATAGTAGAAGTAGCAGGTTTTTTTTCATTGCAGATTATTTCAATAATTTGTTTAAAACGCCCATTACACCTCGTATAAATGTGGCGCTGGTTAACACTTTTATAATGGCTCCTTCGGTTTTTCCGGAGCTTCTATGGGTTGTTGTTTTGCTTACTTTTTTACGTTCTTTTTTTGCTTTTTCCACGGCCTGTTCCCTGGTTGCCTCTGCTATTTTTTTATTCAGAAGTTCATAAGCGCTCTCCCTGTCAATGCTTTCATTGTATTTAGCTGTTAATGCAGAATTGCTGGCAATTTCCTCTAATTCTGAAGGGCTGAGAATATCCATTCTACTCATGGGAGCTCTCAACATAGTTGCCGCAAGAGGTGAAGGCCTGCCTTTTTCATCCAGTGCTGTTACCAGGGCCTCTCCAATACCTAACGCTGTAATCTCATTTTTTGTATCGTAATATTCTGATTCCGGATAATTTTCTGCTGTGAGTTTGATCGCTTTCCGATCTTTTGCGGTAAAGGCCCGTAGCGCATGCTGGATCTTTAGTCCTAACTGTCCTAAGACTTCCGCAGGAACATCTGTAGGATTTTGGGTTACAAAATAAATTCCCACACCTTTAGAGCGTATAAGTTTAATGATACTCTCAATCTGGTTTTGTAAAGCTTCTGAAGCTTCGTCAAATATGAGGTGGGCTTCATCAATGAACATGACGAGTTCCGGCTTATCACTATCTCCTTTTTCGGGAAAGGTAGTATAGATTTCGGCCAGCAGGCTTAGCATAAAAGTAGAAAATAAAGCAGGCTTATCCTGTATATCGGTAAGTCTTATAATGTTAATATAGCCTTCGCCATTTTCATCCTTACGTGTTAGATCCTTTACTTCAAAAGAACGTTCCCCAAAGAAGCGCGCTGCGCCCTGCTGTTCCAGGCCAATGATTTTACGTAAAATTGCGCCGGTGGAAGCAGAAGAGATACGGCCGTAATCTTTTTCAATTTCCTCACGGCCTTCATCTGTAACATATTGCAAAACTTTCTTTAAATCTTTAAGGTCGAGCAGGGGGAGTTGGTGGTCGTCACAATATTTAAAAATTATTGACATAATCCCTGCCTGGGTGGGAGTTACATCTAAAATCCTGGAAAGCAAAACCGGGCCAAACTCACTTATAGTAGCACGAAGTTTAACCCCGTTCTGTTCAGAAATACTTAAGAACTCAACAGGGCTGGCATTGGGTTTATAGGGGAATCCTATTTTTTTATGGCGTTCATATAAAAACTCCTCGCCATCAGACGCTTTTGCAATCCCACTAAGATCGCCCTTTACATCCATTAACAGCACGGGAACACCTTTTTCTGAAAGGTTTTCTGCAAGGATCTGGAGGGTTTTGGTTTTTCCTGTTCCCGTGGCACCTGCTATAAGCCCATGCCGGTTCATTGTTTTTAAAGGAATTTTTACTGCGGCTTCTGGAAGCGTTTTTCCATTGTACATTCCTGCACCTAAATAGATGTAATCTCCTTTTGGATGATAAGCTTTAGCAATATGGGCAATAAAATCCTTTTCATTTTTCATTGGATATAGTTTTATACCACAGCTGGCTGTAGTAATTTAATGGAACCTTTTTCAGCATTAATTTCAGCATGAATACCATTGGGAATGGTCATGTTATCATCAATATGGCCAATCATTGCGCCCGTGAACGCAGGGATATCCAGAGGTTTTATATACGAATCCAGCACTTCTTCCAGGGTGAGGGAGCCGTAGCCGCTGCCGCCGGGATCACAGTCGGTGCATTTTCCAAAAACGAATCCGCTTACTTGCTTCAGCACACCGCCCAGGCGCAACTGGGACATCATACGGTCTACCGCATAAATCTTTTCGCCCACATCTTCTATATACAGAATTTTCCCTTTCCAGTCTGTCGGAAAATATTCGCTTCCCATAATTCCGGTTAATACGGAAAGGTTTCCTCCCAGCAGCCTGCCTTTTACTGTTCCTGGAGTAATTGTACGAATTCGGTTTTGAGTTTGCACCAATTCATCTCCTTTCTCTGAAGGATTCATTAATACCGGCATGTCTTTGTTAAAAAGAATATCCTTAAGATGGGTGGCGCTAAAAGAATTCCATGTAGAAACCGCTACTGGAGCGTGGAAGGTTATCAATCTGGTCATTTCAAAAATTGCCAGGTGTAAAGCAGTAATATCGCTATAGCCAATAAAAATTTTCGGGTTCTTTTTGATCAGGTTATAATCCAGTTTATCCAGGATGCGGGCAGAGCCGGAACCGCCCCTAAGCGCAATAATAGCATTTATAGATTTATCGGCAAACATAGCATTAAGTTCAGCAGCACGTTGTTCATCGGTTCCTGCCAGGTGGCCATACCTGCTCCTGGTAAATTGCCCGAATTTTACTTTTAACCCCATCGCTTCAAAAGATTCCCGGGCAATATCGTAAGGCTCAGATTCAAAAATAGCGCTGGCCGGGCTAATAATGCCAATGGTATCCCCTTCTTTAAGCGCCTGCGGACGGATGATTTCTTCTGAAATGTGAAAGTTAAAATTGCTGCTGAAAGAACTAAGCGGAATAGCCATTCCTGCTGTTCCAATATTGCGTAGAAAATTTCTTCTTTTCATTTTACAAGCTTCGTGTATCCCGAAAATAGGCATTTTAGAGCCTTTTTGCAGAATTAATTTCTAATATTTCTCTTTTACAATCTGGATGATTTCTTCCATTTCGCGTTTTAGGCTGGAGCTAGGCACGGTATAATTACTGTTCATAAAGCTAAAAATTAGCACCCTGCCGCTATCGGTTTTTATATAACCGCTAAGGCTGTGATTGTTTCTTAAGGTTCCGGTTTTCGCAAAAAGGTAGGGTTCTTCAGCTTTATAATAATTTTCGAGCGTACCAGATTTACCACCCGTAGCCATCATGCTGAAAAGTTTTTCCTGCGGCACTTCAGCAAGAATTTTTTCAAGCAGTTTTACCATAGTGCGGGGAGTAAAAAGATTATAGCGGGAAAGGCCGGAACCGTCGTACCACATAGGTTCATCTGGTAAATCCTTTAAATAATGCTCCTTCATATAATCAATTGCGATTCTAGTTTTTAAAGTGTCTGAAATTTTATGGGCTGCCATAAGCAGGATTTGTTCAGCAATAAAATTATCGCTCACTTCCAGCATGCGTTTATACATACTATCTGCGGGAATGCTGTAAAGTGTTTTGTTTAGCTGAAGTTGTTGTGGCTTTGCCTTTAAAATCTTCACCTCCTTGTGCAGGGTGTCGCTAAGAAGGTTTACGAGTAAGGCTGAAGAAAATTTCAGCGGGACATTTTGTTCGTCTTCTTCAGGTCTTGGAAAGTTTTGATATGTAAATTTGTTACTTTCTATACTACGGCCAATATTGTCATCTTTTGGTATTCTTTTTAAAATGAATAACGAATCACGGAATGCTTCCGGATAAATTTGAGGAAGAGTGTCCCTTGTACCAAATTTAAAATTTACAAGGTTTCCATACACCGGAAACACCGTCCTCTCAGCCGAATAATATGCATCATAGTCGTCCCAGGCCCAACCCGGCCCTAAATATTTTTCCGTATAAACCGGGGGCAGATAATATAGTTTTTTACCTGAATTTCTTAAAAATGAAAGCACGTTGGATTCTGGCAATTTCGGGTTTAAGAAAGAAGGGTCGCCGGTGCCGGTAAAAACAAGGCTGTCTCCTTTATAAGTATACTGAAGGGCCGGAACAGAATCTCCTAAGATCTTCAGGCCGGTGTAAAATGTGAAAAGTTTGGTGTTGGAAGCCGGGGTAAAATATTTCCCGGCGTTATGGGTATAAAGAAATTCTTCCTTTACAGGATCGTATAAAGCAAATCCTGCAAAACCATTTTCAAAAACAGGATCTGTAGTAAATGTTTTTTCAATGTTCCGGTTAAATCGCTTTACTGAAGAACAGGAAATACAAAAAACCAGCATTGGAAATAGAAACAATGAAAACAACATTTTTCTGAAAATCACTTCGCATAACTGAAAAAATAACAAATTTCTCATTTTAAATTATTATTAAGATAAATTTTAGGATTACACGCGCAATACATCAATATAAAGTTAAATTAATAATGTATTTTTAAGTATATTGCTTTATTATTTGTAAAAAATTAACAATATATAAAACTGGTTTTTACAAATATAGGTTTACTAATCAATCAAAAAATTTTAATCAATGAAAAACAAAATTACGTTATTGCTCTGTTTGATTTTGTTTCAAATCACGGGCATGTATGGCCAGGAAAGAGTTGTTTCCGGCCAGGTGACCTCTGCAGAAAATAATTTAGCCTTGCCTGGGGTAACCGTCATGGTGCAGGGAACGAACCAGGGAACCGTAACCGATTTTGACGGAAATTATTCTATTGAGGTAGATGAAGATGCTGTTCTTGTCTTTTCCTCAGTGGGTTTTGAAACCCGGGAAATCGCAGTTAATGGCCAGGCGGTTATCAATGTAAGCATGGGTGAAGACCTGGAAAGTCTTGATGAGGTGGTGGTGACTGCCCTGAATATTTCCAGGGATAAAAAATCCCTGGGTTATTCCACCCAGGAGGTAGAGGGTGAAGATATTAATATCACCAATAATCAAAATGTAATTGGAGCACTTTCCGGCCGCGTTGCCGGGGTGCAGGTTACCGGTTCTTCGGGTGCCAGTATGGGAGGCACTCAAAAAATCAAAATACGTGGTGTAAATTCTATTACCGGCGGAGGGGAACCTTTAATAGTGGTAGATGGTACGCCTATTTCCAATTCCAACTTTGCGGGAAGCGCTGGTGCAGATTATGGAAACCTTGGGCAGGATATTAATCCATCAGATATTGACCATAAATGTTTTAAAAGGCCCAACAGCTTCAGCTTTGTATGGAATAAGAGGGCAATACGGGGTGATTATGATCACCACCAAAAAAGGAAAAAGGGGAATGAAGGATATTCGGGTGGAATTGAATTCTTCAGCAACCGCTGAAATTGCGGGAAATTTTCTTCCGAAGCAAAATTTATATGGCGCCGGTTCCAGCCTTGAATTTCCCACTTTAGATAACGGGGATCCTTATGTGCAATTAAACTATGATGAAAGCTGGGGCCCAAGAATGGATGGAACTCCCGTTCGCCAGGTCTTTAGTTTTTATCCGCAGGATCCAACCTATGGGCAGTTAACGCCTTTTGTCCCTCATCCAGACAATATTGAAAATTATTATGAAACCGGCTGGAATTTTAATAATACAATAAGTGTTTCCGGGGGGAGTGAAAATACAACTTACCGGCTTAGCCTGAATGATACACGTATTGAGGGAGTGGAACCAAACACGCATTTGAACCGAAACAACATTAGTTTGAACGCCAGCCTTGATATCCTTGAGAACCTTAGGGTTTCCACCAACATCAACTATGCAAGAAATAGTGCCATAAGGCCACAACAGGGCTCAGAGTTTGGGGTTGCCTATGTAAATCAATGGTTCCAGAGAAATCTTGATATGGAAAGATTGAAGGATTACCAGTATGATGATGGGACCTTTCTTCATTGGAACCTGGAAACACCAAATAGTGAAACAGGTGAAATTGATGATTTTGAACCCCTGTACTGGAATAATCCATATTTTGAAGCCTACGAAAATTATTCTACAGATAATCGCGACAGGTTCTTTGGCGATGTGAGCCTTGCATACCAGCTTACTCCGGAAATTGAGATTACCGGGGCATTGCGTTCAGACATGTATACCCAGAATATTGATGACAGAACGGCTTTTGGGGGGAAAGATACCCCGGGCTATTTTATAGGAAAATATCAAAATAAGGAAATGAACTATGAACTGATTGGAAGATACAGCAAAAAATTTGAAGATTTCTCCCTGGATGGGACTCTGGGCGGGAACATTTATAACAGGGATTATACTTATTTGTCTATGGCTACGGTAGGGGGGCTTACCGCACCTGGATTCTATAACATCGCAGCATCTATAGACAGGCCGGATGTTACTTCCTATAAATTAGAAAAGGAATTAAGGAGCTTTTTTGCGATGCTCTCCCTGGGTTACCAGGATACTTACTTTTTAGATGCGTCTATTAGAAATGATGTTTCTTCTGCACTACCTGAAGATAACAATTCATACTGGTATCCATCTGTAAGTGGAAGTGTGGTTTTTAGTGAGTTCTTTGATTCTGAAACACTTTCTTTTGCAAAATTAAGAGCAAGTTATGCCAAGGCAGGTTCAGATTTGAGTCCTTACCAGATTAACCAGGTTTTTGAGGTTGGTAATGTTTATGATGGCGTTAACACTTCTTATGTTCCAGATAACCTGAATAACCCTTTTATAGACCCATCTTTTGCCCATTCTTATGAAGTGGGGACAGATCTTCAATTCTTCGGAAACAGGATTGGGGTAGATTTTACTTATTACGTTCAGAAGAATAAAAGCCAGATTATTAGTTTGAATGTATCGGGCGCTAGCGGTTATGGCTCCAGTACAATTAATGCCGGGCTTATCCAGAATAAAGGTTTTGAAATAAGCCTCACCGGTTGCCCGGTTTATAATGAAGAATTTAGGTGGGATGTTCTTTTCAATTTTAGCAGAAACCGAAGCGAGGTTGTAGAACTGTCACCAGATTCAGATGTTTATCCTTATGATTCCAGTACTTATTCCAGTGTGACTACCTATTTGAATTCTTATGAAGGAAAACCTTTTGGTAGTCTGGTTGGGCAAGCTTATCAGCGCGATGAGGCCACAGGAGAGATTTTACTGGGTGACGATAATATGCCGTTGTACACAGATGCCACCCACGATTTTGGTACCGTACTCCCGGATTTTACAGGAGGCTTTCAGAACACTATCTCCTACAGGAATTTTTCACTTGCGGCACTTATCGATTTCCAGGGTGGAGGGCAGTTTTTCAGTAGATCTAAACAGTTAGGAGTGAGAACAGGCCAGGATCCTATCACAGCTGCCATTAATGACAGAGGGAATAATGTTCGTGATCCCGTTGAAGAAGGCGGTGGTGTGAGGGTTACCGGTATTTCAGCTTCCACGGGAGAACCCGTAGAGGCGTATGTAGATGCACGTTCTTATTACAGGAATGTGGTTGGCCGGCGCATTTATGAAGAATGGTTATTTGACGCTTCTTATATTAAGCTGAGTGAAATTAGGCTGGGTTACACTTTTAATGCAGAGGTATTAAAAAACTTACCTTTTAAATCTGCAAATATCGCCTTGATCGCAAGAAATCCTGCAATGATCTGGCAGGAAGCTCCAGATGGGATTGATCCTTCTTCAATTTCAACAGGAGCCCAGAATATAAGCTGGTATGAATCTGGCCAGCTTGCCACCGTTCGCTCTTTCGGCATAAATCTAAACTTGGTATTTTAAAGAAAAGAACTATGAAAAACTTACATCTATACAGCTTATTACTGTGCTGCCTGTTTTTTTCCTGCAGCGAATTTGAAGATGATATTAATGTAAACCCTAATCTGCCCAGCCAGGCTTCAGGAACCCAGCTTATTGCAAATGCCGAGTTATACCTGCCAGGGCTTGCATCATCACCAAAGGGAGAGTTTATGGCACAGTACCTTGCAGAAACACAATACGTAGGGCAGTCTTTATATCCTGAAGAAAGCACCAGCTTCTATAGTTATTACCAGGGGCCATTAATGAATTTGCAAACAGTGCTTATTTCTGATGATATAAGCTCTTTGGAAGGTCCTGTGCCAAATCAAATTGCAGTCGCAAAAATTCTAAAAGCCTATTTCTTCTGGAATTTAACAGACCGCTGGGGAGATATACCCTATTCTCAGGCGCTACAGGGATCGGACAATCTTACACCTGCTTATGATACACAGGAATTCATTTATACAGATTTGTTTTCAGAATTAAAAGAAGCTAATGCCATGATGGTTTCAGGCGATATTCAAAATGAAATTATATATAGCGGGAAGATGGAAAAATGGCGAAAATTTGCCAATACAATACGTCTTTTTATGGCGCTTCGGCTTTCTGAAGTAGATCCCGCTATGGCCCAACAGGAATTTACAGCCGCTTTAAATGATGGGGTTTTTGAATCTAATGATGATAATCTGGTTTTTCAGCATTTAGCTGAAGAGAATAATCAAAGCTATTGGTATGATCAGGTAGTAGATAGTAACAGGGAGTGGTGGGCGCTAACTGAAGATTTGGTGGAAGAAATGAAACCTGTGAATGATCCCCGCCTGGAAGTGTACGGAAATCCTGCAAGGGCCAGTGGAGACTTTATTGGTTTAAAATTTGGAGAAGAAGACAATATTGGAACTGAAGAATTTTCTTTGCTGGGTTCAGCAATCTATGCGCAGGATTCCCCGGTTTACCTGGCTACTTATGCACAGGTTCTTTTTGCCAAAGCAGAAGCCTCTCTTAGAGGTTGGATTAACGAAGATGCAGAAATGAATTATAATGAAGCGATACGTAATTCCATTATGCAATGGACTGGTAGTGAAGATGGAGTTGATGAATTTCTGGCTCAGGATGATATTTCTTTTGATGCAGATATGGGTATTGAACAAATCTCAAATCAGCGTTGGGTACACTTATTCATGTTTGGGTATGAGGCCTGGAGCGAGTGGAGGAGGACAGGTTATCCCAATGACCTTGAAATGCCAAATGGCAGGGAAATTCCCAACAGGTTGAGTTATCCCGAAAATGAATCTTTTAATAATGAAACAAATTATGAAGAAGCCATTGAAAGGCAATTTGGGGGAGATGATAGTATTTACGGCCATGTTTGGTGGGATGTTGACTAGCGATAGCAATACAGAGCCGGCAATTTGCCGGCTTCTTTGTTTTCTATAATAAGGCACTTATATGTCCACTACTTTTTTCGAAATCCTTTTCTCGATTAACAGCTCTTATTAATCTCTCGCAAACAGAAAATTAAAAGTAAGAGATTCTGTATCTTTGCACGCTATGATTACAAAAGAGACGCAGGAATTAGTAGATGAGGGGATCATGCTTCCGTTAATGGAAGATTTTTATACCATCCAGGGAGAAGGATTCCATAAGGGAACGGCAGCTTATTTTATAAGAATAGGCGGTTGCGATGTTGGTTGTCACTGGTGCGATGTAAAGGAAAGCTGGAATGCAGAACTTCATCCTCCCACTCATATTGGTGAAATTGTGGAAAAGGCGAGTTCCTTTAGTAAAACCGTGGTAATCACCGGCGGGGAGCCGCTTACCTGGGACATGACCAAAATAACTGAAGCTTTAAAAAATAAGGGCTGCAATATTCATATTGAAACTTCTGGCGCTTATAAATTAACAGGCACCTGGGACTGGATTTGCCTGTCTCCAAAAAAGATAAAACTGCCTACGGAAGAAATTTATGAAGTAGCCCACGAGCTTAAAGTGATCATCTTTAATAAACACGATTTCAAATTTGCCGAAGAACAGGCAGAAAAAGTGAATGAAAATTGTATTCTTTACCTACAGCCGGAGTGGAGTAACCGTGAAAAAATGATGCCGTTAATTGTAGATTATGTGATGAAGAATCCTAAGTGGAAGGTTTCCCTGCAAACGCATAAATATCTTAATATTCCATAAAAAAAGCGCCTCGTTAAAAGGCGCTTTTCTAATGTCTTCTTGAATCTTCTTTTTACATAGTTTCTTTAAAAGGAACTTTAATGTAGCTGTCATCCCACCCAATAAGGAGATTTGCCCCATCTTCTACCTGCTCAAAACCCATAGATAATGCTTCTATGTTGTTAGGTGCTTTTCTTACAGGTACATTAATTCTTACAAGGTCCTGTTCGCTTGAATATTCATAGGCACCCCAGGTATGTGTTTTCTTATTTAAGATTACAGTCCATTCTTTTTCTTCAGGAATAGTATATAAGGTGTAAGTTCCTTTAGGTACGGTTTCTCCTGCTACTTTCATATCTTCATAAAGAGTAAGTTCTGTGGCTTCGTTCGCACCGGTACGCCATACTTCTCCGTAAGGAACCAGTTTTCCAAAGATCTCCCGCTCCCTTTTCTGAGGCCTGCTGTATATTACTCTCGCCAAAGGCACGTTGTCCTGATTGCGGTAGAGCGCCAAATCCATGGGGCTGGCATCCAGTTTGGCAAAATTAGGGCTTGTTGTGTCTTCATTCTGTGCAGTTACTGATGGTATTCCTGCGGTTAGTACAAGACCAATTACTGCTATTACTATCTTTTTCATTATTTGTAAGGTTTATAATATTAATAGTTTTAATTTTTTTTAAAGATACCCTTAGAAGGAGCTATACAATGTTAAAAAAGTATTTAGATGCTGTTAAAATTTGAAAATTTTACATCTCTCAAAAAATCCTTCAGGATATAAGCACTTTGCTATTCTTAGAATTTAAATATACAAATTTTTGTTTTCAAATGAAAGCATTGATGGATATAGTGTTTATTTACTGTAACCATGAATGCATATTTGTATCAAATTATTAAAGCAAACATCATGTGTGGAATTTTAGCAGTAATCGGAGAACGGTTAAGTAAAGAGAAAGTAAGCAGCCTGTCTAAGAGAATGTCTCACCGCGGGCCAGATGAAAGTGATGTGCATGTAACCGAAGAAGGTTATGTGCTGAGTCACGAAAGACTTTCAATCGTAGATTTGGAAACAGGAAAACAGCCCATCCAGGGAACTTCTACTGCCTGGATGATTCATAATGGCGAAATATATAATCATCAGTCACTAAGGGATAATGAACTTAAACATCATAAATTCAGGACTACGGGAGATTCAGAAGTAATTGTTCATCTTTATGAAGAATATGGTTACGATTTTCTGGATAAACTGGATGGTGTCTTTTCATTTGTAATTGTGGATGGAAAGGATTTTATCGTAGCACGTGATCCCATTGGTGTAAAACCACTCTATTATGGAACAGATGATGAGGGTGCCATATGGTTCGCGAGTGAAATGAAAGCTTTGGCAGATCAATGTTCAAATTTTGCAGCATTTCCTCCGGGACATTACTACACTCCGCAAACCGGTTTTGTGGAATATTACACCCCGGATTGGTTTGATTATAAAAAGGGAACACAAAAACTTGATCTTACCAAAATAAGAGAAACGCTTATTGAAGCCACCAAAAAGCGTTTAATGGCAGATGTTCCTTTAGGAGTGTTGTTAAGCGGAGGGCTTGATTCTTCTTTAACCTCTTCTATTGCTGCACGGCTTATGGAGGGCACCGGCCAGAAATTACATTCTTTTTCCATTGGTCTTGATAAAAGTGCTCCTGATCTTATTGCTGCCAGAAAAGTTGCTGAATTTCTAGGTACCGAGCATAGTGAAATTTATTTTACAGTAGAAGAAGGTATAGAGATCCTTAAAAAACTGGTATGGCATCTGGAGACTTATGATGTCACTTCTATCAGGGCAAGCACTCCAATGTATTTCCTTTCTAAAGCTATAACTGAAAAGGGTGTAAAAGTAGTGCTTTCCGGCGAAGGGGCAGATGAGATCTTTGGAGGTTACCTTTATTTTAAAAATGCTCCTTCGGCTGAAGAATTTCAGAAGGAAACCATAAGAAGGGTGCAAAGGCTGGCAACTGCAGATTGTTTAAGGGCAGATAAATCTACCATGGCACATGGGCTTGAGGCAAGGGTTCCATTCCTGGATAAGGCTTTCCTTAAAGCTGCAATAGAAACAGAGCCTGTGGCAAAAATGCCCGGTTCTCATGATGGTGTTGAAAAATATATTCTAAGAAAGGCATTTGATACCCCAGAGCGTCCATTTCTTCCGGATGAGGTGCTTTGGAGACAGAAAGAACAATTTAGCGATGGTGTGGGTTATAGTTGGATAGATGAGCTTATCGCTCATGCTTCAGCACAGGTAACAGATACGCAAATGGCAACAGCAGAAAGCAAATATCCATTCAATACCCCTACAACAAAAGAAGCTTATTTCTACCGGGAAATTTTCCACAGTCATTTCCCTCAGGAAAGCGCCGCAAGAACCGTTAAAAAATGGGTTCCAAAATGGCAGGCCGATTTAGATCCGAGTGGAAGGGCAAACACTTCCCACGTAGCTTCAACAGCTAAAAAACAACTTGAAGAATTAGCCAAAGTTTAGGCAAAAGTTTCGTGTGGTTTGTTCAACCCGTAGTGTCCGGATTTTTTGATCTGATGCACTACGGGTTTTTTCATAAATTGTTAATAACTTCAGGGCTTTAATCTTCGCGCTATCAGTGTAAAAAGACGGGTTTTGTTATATTTGTCCGTTACCAAAATTACACGAATTTAATTTACATAATACATGAGCGAAGAAGCCAAGAAAAAACTCTACTCGGCAGACAGTATACAGGCCCTCGAGGGTATGGAGCACGTGCGTATGCGTCCTTCAATGTATATTGGTGATACCGGCGTAAGAGGTCTGCATCATTTGGTGTACGAGGTAGTAGATAACTCCATAGACGAAGCCCTGGCTGGTCATTGTGATACCATTAAAGTTACCATTAACGAAGATGAGTCCGTTACTACTGAAGACAACGGAAGAGGTATTCCCATTGATCTTCATAAAAAAGAAGGCGTTTCCGCCCTGGAGGTGGTAATGACCAAAATTGGTGCAGGAGGTAAATTTGATAAAGATTCCTATAAGGTTTCAGGGGGGCTTCACGGGGTTGGGGTAAGTTGCGTGAATGCCCTTTCTCAGTCTTTAAAAGCCACAGTGTATCGTGACGGGCAAATATGGGAGCAGGAATATGAATTGGGGAAGCCCCTTTACCCTGTTAAGCCTGTAGGGGAAACAGATTTAAGCGGTACTATAGTGACCTTTAAGCCCGATCCTTCTATTTTTCAACAAACTACAGAGTATAATTATGATACGCTGGCAAGCAGGATGAGAGAGCTTGCATTTCTTAATAAAGGGCTTACCATAAGCCTTACCGATAGAAGGACCACAGATGAAAAAGGAGAATTTCTCTCCGAAACCTTTCATTCTGAGGATGGACTTAAAGAATTTGTGCGGTTTTTAGACGGTAACCGTGAGCCTATCATTGCAGAAGTAATTGCAATGGAAGGAGAGAAGAATGATATCCCGGTGGAAGTAGCCATGGTTTATAATACATCTTTTAATGAGAACCTGCATTCCTACGTAAACAATATTAATACTCATGAGGGAGGGACACATCTTTCCGGTTTCCGAAGAGGTTTAACCACTACTCTTAAAAAATATGCCGATGCTTCAGGAATGCTCGATAAGCTTAAATTCGAGATTACCGGAGATGATTTCCGGGAAGGTCTTACTGCGATTATTTCGGTAAAAGTGGCAGAACCTCAGTTTGAGGGCCAGACAAAAACCAAGTTGGGTAACCGTGAGGTGACCTCAGCAGTTTCCCAGGCGGTTTCAGAAATGCTTGAAAATTACCTTGAGGAAAACCCTAATGATGCAAAAACTATTGTCCAGAAGGTAATTCTTGCTGCCCAGGCCCGTAATGCGGCTAAAAAGGCAAGAGAAATGGTACAGCGTAAAACTGCCATGAGTATTGGTGGTTTGCCTGGAAAATTATCAGATTGTTCCGAGCAGGATCCTGCACAATGTGAAGTGTTCCTGGTAGAGGGAGATTCTGCAGGTGGTACAGCCAAACAGGGAAGAGATCGTAAATTTCAGGCAATTCTGCCGTTAAGAGGGAAAATCCTGAATGTAGAAAAAGCCATGAGCCACCGCGTGTTTGATAATGAGGAGATAAAGAACATTTATACCGCCCTTGGGGTGACCATTGGAACTGAAGATGATAGTAAGGCACTTAACCTATCCAAATTACGCTATCACAAAATTGTAATCATGTGTGATGCCGATGTGGATGGGAGTCATATAGAAACCCTTATCCTTACCTTCTTCTTCAGGTATATGAAAGAGCTTATTGAAGGGGGGCATATTTATATTGCCACGCCACCTTTATACCTTGTTAAAAAGGGTAGTAAAAAGCAGTATGCCTGGTCTGAAGAAGCACGGGATGAAATCGCTCAAAGCTATAGCGGTGGTGTGCAGATACAGCGATATAAAGGTCTTGGGGAAATGAATGCTGAACAATTGTGGGATACCACTATGGATCCTGGACGCCGTAAGTTAAGACAGGTAACTATAGATAACAGCAGTGAAGCCGACAGAATCTTCTCCATGCTCATGGGAGATGAGGTTCCTCCAAGAAGGGAATTTATTGAAAAGAATGCCAAATATGCCAATATTGATGCGTAGCAAATAACAATTCTATTCTTTCAAAAAAGAGCCCACACGTTAAGTTGTGGGTTTTTTTTTGAAAAACATTTTCTTGCTTCTTTATTTTCTTATTTTTATCTCATTAAACCCAATCACTGTGAAAACATTTAGTAAAACTCTTTTTGTAATTCCGTTGTTATTTTCTGGCTATGTAAGTGCTCAGGAAAGCAATGATGTTGATCTTTTTATAGAGGACATGTTATTTCTTGCTGATGCTTTTGCCAGTCCGGCTTCTGAAAGTGCAGCTTACCAGGGAACTGCGGGATGGTTTACTTCTGCTGCTGCACTGGATAAGTGGCAGGTAGATATTTCTGTACATGGCAATTCTCTTTTTGTTCCTTCAAGTAAAAAAGAGGTCACTATTAATTCAGGCAATTTTGATATTCTAAAGATAACTGGTGCGAATAATGCGATAATACCGACTGCTTTTGGTGGTGAAACTGATGTGCAATTTGAAGGAGAGATTAACTACTTAAATCAAACAATCGCTATTTCAGGTTTTGATGCTATAGATGGTTTAGATAAAAGTTCATTTATTTATCCTTTTGTACAGGTGAATGTTGGCCTTCCTTTCGAAACTGAAGTTGGAGTTCGTGCTCTACCTAATCTTGAAATAGATGGAGCTAGTTTTAGTACATATGGGATTGGTTTAAAACATAATATTAGTCAATACTTCAGGTTTAATAACAACGATGATCTTCAATTGGCAACTATTTTGTCTTACAATTTATTTAATGTTAATTATGGATTCGATCCAATATCTGTTCCAGAAATTGTGACTTTTACTGCTATAGATGTTAATGCTCATATTCTAATGGCAGAATTTATGGCATCGAAGAGATATGAAAATTTTGAAATTTTCGGAGCTCTTGCCGTGGCACAATCTAGTTTTGAGTACGAATTCAATGGTAGTGGATTTGCTTTACCTCTTGTTAATGATGAATTGATTGCCTTAGACGATTCAGAAGCGCAGTTTAAAGGAGATATAGGATTTAACGTTTACCTGCGGGATTTTAAAATAAGTACCATGGCCACTGCCGGAAAATTCTTCAACCTTAATATCGGCCTGCATTTTAGAATTTAATCCCAGGGGACTTTAACCATTCCTTATTACAAATTCATTAACATAATTTGTATTTTCGTGCCAACTATTAATCGATAAAAAATAAATAATGAAAGTTACAATAGTAGGAGCCGGTGCGGTAGGTGCCAGCTGTGCAGAATATGTGGCCATCAAGAATTTTGCTTCAGAAGTGGTTTTAGTAGATATTAAGGAAGGTGTTGCTGAAGGTAAGGCAATGGACCTTATGCAAACTGCAACTCTTAATGGTTTTGATACTAAAATTACAGGAAGTACCAACGATTATTCAAAAACTGCCGGAAGTAATGTGGCAGTAATTACCAGCGGGATTCCCAGAAAACCCGGGATGACCAGGGAAGAACTAATTGGCATAAACGCAGGCATTGTAAAAGAGGTGTCTTCTAATCTTATCAAACATTCCCCAGAGGTCACTATTATTGTAGTAAGCAATCCTATGGATACCATGACTTACCTTGTACATAAAACAACCAAACTTCCGAAGAATAAAATTATAGGAATGGGTGGTGCTTTAGACAGTGCCAGGTTTAAATATAGAATTAGTGAAGCCTTAGAATGTCCACCTTCAGATGTAGACGGAATGGTAATTGGCGGGCATAGCGACACAGGGATGGTGCCGTTAACCAGGCTGGCCACTCGTAACAGTGTGCCGGTAAGTGCATTTTTATCAGAAGAAAGGCTTAACCAGGTATCAGAAGACACAAAAGTGGGAGGCGCAACCTTAACTAAATTGTTAGGAACAAGCGCATGGTACGCTCCCGGAGCTGCGGTTTCCGGATTGGTACAGGCAATCGCCTGTGATCAGAAGAAAATGTTCCCCTGTTCTGCACTTTTAGAAGGCGAATATGGTTTGAACGATATATGTATAGGAGTTCCTGTTATTCTTGGCAAAGATGGGCTTGAAAAAATAGTGGAAATCGAACTTGATGAGGCAGAGATGAACAAGATGCAGGAAAGCGCTGAAGGGGTTAAGAAAACCAATGGTTTGCTGGAAGTATAAACTGTAGCTGAGAAGCCGAAATAATAGAAAAAAGACTGCCGTTGAGGTGGTCTTTTTTTATGCGAAAAAGTTAAAATATTCAAAAAAAAATATTGGGATTTCATTTTTGAAACCCTATATTTGTCCGTTTTTAAAAATGACCTATTTAATTATAATTTAAAGAATAATGCAGAACAAGGGACTCATTAAAGTTTTTGCAATTTTATTTGGATTAGTATGTCTTTATCAGCTGTCATTTACCTTCATTACCGCAGAGGTTGAGGAGGAAGCTGAAGAGTTTGCTGTTCAGGAAGTTGGAGAAAATGTAGAAGATTACTCTGATGTGAGGGACATGATGGAGCAGAGGTATCTGGATTCCATTGGAAATGAAGAAGTAATTGCAGGAATTACCTATAATGAAGCTAAGGATAAGGAATTAAATAAAGGGCTTGACCTTAAAGGAGGGATCAACGTTATTCTTCAAATTTCTGTTAGGGACATCCTTAGAGGTTTGGCAGATAATACTAACGATCCCGCTTTTAACCAGGCCATTGCCCAGGCAGACGAGGCCCAGGCAGATAGCCAGGAAGATTATATAGATCTTTTCTTTGAAGAATTCAACAGTATTCCCGATGCAAAACTGGCATCTCCGGATGTATTTTTTAATAAGGCATTAAGTGACGAGATTAATCCTGATATGTCCAACCAGGAGGTAGAAGGTATCATCAGGCAAAAGGTAAATGAATCAATTACTTCTGCTTTTGAAGTTTTAAGAAAGCGTATTGATAAGTTCGGGGTAACCCAGCCCAACATCCAGAGACTTGGAAATTCAGGAAGAATTCTTGTGGAGCTTCCGGGAGCCAAAGACGTAACAAGGATTAAAAACCTGTTGCAGAGCACCGCCCAACTCGAATTCTGGCATGTTTATAAGAATACTGAACTTGGAAATTTCCTTTATGAAGCCAATACTGTTTTAGCTGATCTTGTTGGGACTCAGGAAGAGCAGGCTCAGGCCGCTCAAACTGAAACCGATACTACTGCTGCTGAAGATGAAGAATTAAGCGAACTTTTGGCTGATGCTGAAGATACTACAGATGTTGCCGCAGGTAATAATCCGCTTTTCGAATTGATAAAATCTCCCGGATACCAGGGCAGCCCGGTGCTGGCAACTTTTGCTGTTGCAGATACTGCTAAGGTGAATGAATATTTAAGCAAACCACAGGTGCGTTCTTTACTTCCCACCGAGCAGCGGTTTGCTAAATTTGTTTGGGGGGTTCCGGATGAGGAATCTGGAAGCGTTGGTTTATATGCCCTTAAAGGAAACAGAGGGATGGAACCGCCGTTGAGCGGAAGTGTGATTACCGATGCCCAGCAAACCTATGACCAGCTGGGAAGAGTAGCCGTTTCTATGCAAATGGATGGAAGGGGAGCTAAAATATGGGAAGAAATGACAGGTCTGGCTTCCAGCCAGCAGAGCAATATTGCCATTGTACTGGATAATATTGTGTATTCTGCACCAGGGGTTTCCACCGGACCTATTTCAGGTGGAAGAAGTGAAATTACAGGTGATTTTTCAATTACTGAAGGCCAGGATTTAGCCAACGTATTAAGAGCTGGTAAATTACCTGCTTCCGCAGAAATTATACAAAGTGAGATTGTTGGACCATCTTTAGGTCAGGAAGCGATTAACAGTGGTGTAAACTCCTTTCTTATTGCGCTTGTGCTTGTACTGCTTTGGATGATTTTCTACTATGGAAAAGCCGGATGGTTTGCAGATGTCGCCCTGGTGGTGAACATCCTGTTTATCTTTGGGATTCTTGCCGGGCTTGGCGCGGTACTAACTTTACCTGGTATTGCCGGTATTGTATTGACCATTGGTATGTCTGTAGATGCCAACGTGCTTATTTTTGAAAGAATCAAGGAGGAACTGGCAAAGGGTAAAACCCAGGTTGAGGCTATTAAAGATGGTTTTAGCAATGCCTTATCCTCTATCCTTGATGCCAATATAACCACCGGGCTTACAGGATTTATATTACTTATTCTTGGAACGGGGCCAATTAAAGGCTTTGCCACAACTTTACTTATAGGTATTGCAACCTCTCTTTTTACGGCAATTTTTGTGACCAGGTTGTTTATTGACGGATATGGTAAAAACGGCAAATCTCTTAAGTTTTCAACGGGAGCAACGCAGCGACTGTTTAATAATATGAATACAGATTTCCTCGGAAAAAGGAAAATGGCCTATATTATCTCCGGAACTTTAATAATCCTAAGTGTTGGTTCCCTTTTTGTGCAGGGCCTTAACCAGGGTGTTGATTTTGTTGGAGGTAGAACCTATACGGTAAGATTTGATCATGATGTGGTTCCTACTGAAGTAGAAAGAGATCTGGTAGCGGTATTTGAAAATGCCGAAGCCAAAACTTTTGGGCCGAATAACCAGTTAAAAATTACCACGAATTACAGGGTGAATGATGAAGGAGCCCAGGTAGATGAAGAAATTCAACAGACGCTTTACCAGGCTTTGCAGCCTTATCTTCCTGCAGACATTAGTTACGATGATTTTGCAAACGGATCAGACCAGAAGGAAGTGGGAATTATGGAATCTATGAAAGTTGGGCCTACTATTGCAGATGATATTAAGAACGCTTCTTTTTGGGCGGTTTTAGGTTCATTAATAGTAGTATTCCTTTATATCCTGCTAAGGTTCAGGAAATGGCAGTTTAGTTTAGGTGCTGTGGTTGCAGTCTTCCATGACGTATTAATCGTGCTGGGAATATTTTCACTGCTTTACAAGATTATGCCATTCAGCATGGAAATTAACCAGGCCTTTATCGCCGCAATTCTTACGGTAATTGGTTATTCACTTAACGATACCGTGGTGGTTTTTGACAGGATCAGGGAATATGTACAGGAGCACTCCAGCTGGCCTTTAAGCAAAACAGTAAACAGTGCACTTAACAGTACCTTAAGCCGTACATTAAATACCTCCCTTACTACTTTAATCGTGCTGCTTGCCATCTTTATCTTTGGCGGGGAAAGCATAAGGGGCTTCATGTTTGCGCTTATTGTAGGGGTGATTGTTGGTACTTATTCTTCCATTTTTATCGCGACTCCAATAATGTTTGACAGCGTTAGTGATAAGTCTAAGATTGAGAAGAAGAAAAAAATAGAAGAGACCCAAACTACCCCAGCTTAAGTAGGCCTGTGGTCATTAATTCCTAAATTATAAATTGAATTCCTGGGTATAAATGGGAAGGAATATGATGATGTAATAATTGGGAAAAAATAGTTTTTCAGATAAAAATGAGGCTGTCTCCATAGACAGCCTCATTTTTTTTGGAATTAGGGGTTGGACCCTTTAATTAATAAGTGTTCCCGTTATATAAAGCGGTTTTACAATCCGCTGGGACAAATATTAGTTGCAAACCTAACCACTACGGGATAATTTATAGCTCCAGCCTGATAGACCACTTCAAAGTTCGAAGAATTAATATTTCTTACGCAAACATCGTCTGCATTTAAATATTCAGGAAGGGTAATCCTGGCGGCGGTTCCAGTCCAACCGGCAATTAGTTGTACATTCGCGCTCAACAGGTCTCTGCCTTCTTCGTTCACTTCAAGATTAAAAGTAATTGTACCTACTGCGTCTCCATCTTCAGAAAATACGGGATACTGAGGATTTCCACCGGAGAAATCTGCAATATCAACATCCTCAATAAATATAAATTGCTCACATTCTCCTGTTGGATCTGGAAGGCATCTTGGTCCTGGTGGAATTTCTTGGTCTGGAATACAGTTAAATTGTATATGCTCATAATCCATGGTATCATCTTCCCCAAAATTGGCTTCAATATCGCTTCTGCTTAAAGTGCCGGAAACTATTCTTGGAGTAACTTCTCCGTAATTTTCATCCCAGTCCAATAAAGACAATTCATAATAGATGTACTCTTCATCCTCATCATCATTAGAAGGAAGAATGGCACATACAGGCCCTGCATAGTAATCGCCATCTTCGTTTATTCCGGTGGCAGGAGTAAGGTTTGTATAAAGAGGGGTACCTGTATTATCGGTTCCTAGCCAGATGTCTACACTGTAATTTGCGGTATAGTGTCTTCCATTGTCTGTACAGTAATTCGCGAAAAAGCAAAATTCTATCGCCTCATTGGTAATTATATCAAAAAACAAGTAACCATATTCGTTTACCATTCGGTTATCATAACACAATACATTAACATCTACATATTTTTTTACTCCTGCACCAAGACTTATATCAATAGGCAGTGCGTCATCCACATATCCCGCAAGTTCTCCGCCTTCTGTTGGTGCCACCCAGATAATCTCGTTGTCCTCATTATAAACCACAAAATAAACAAGCTGATAGTTTCCAGGGCTAAGTTCCAAATCATCAGAATATTCCGTAAAATATTCTGCTACGCCATCGCCATCGCCATCTTCATCAGAAGGGGTGGAGTTTACAGGAATTTGCAAAGGATTTCCAAGTGAGCCAATATTCTCTTCTCCTTCCAGAACTACGTGTACATATGCCGGTGCATCATCACTACAGGCTGGTAAATCGTCTGCAGCTTGTTGTTTAGAACTGTTCATAAGATCATTAAGCAAAGTGGAAAAAGACAAACTTGCTTTGTTATCTGGTGCGGTCAAATCATTGCTATCTTCCCTGCTACAGGAAGATAAGATCATAAGTAACATCGCCACTAGGGCAATAACGTGTTTAAATTTTTTCATGACTATTCTATTGAATGGTTAATACTTTGAACCTCTAAATTCTGTAATCTAATTTTAAGATTTTTTTGCTTTGAAAATTAGTAGGGAAAACCCCCCAAATTTGTTTTTAAGAGGAATAGATCTAATACCAGGGTTAATCAAACGTTTCCAAAATTTAATTTTGATGTTTTATAAAAGGCTTACTATTTATCTTTTCTTACATGTAAAGGGAAAAATCTTACTATAGATTTTGTAAAACTACATTTGGTAACTGCCTTCAAAACATCAATACAGCGCACTCTTTTTAGGAGAAATCGCGAAATATATCATGAGGCAGGTGTGAAGCTAGGTGAAATGGTAAAGATCTCTTTACAAATAAAAAGTGCTGGCAAGGTTAATTATAAATGATATTTGACCCAGGTGCTTGTATGTTGCGCTATTATTGGAATAGCTAAAGGATACTCCAAACCCTGTGCTGGATTTAAATAGAGTGAAAACTTTTCTTTTGGATTTATTAAGGAGGTAGATTAAGTGAGCATCCATCGCAGCGTCTTGGATAGGAGCTAATGAGGTTTATAACAGATTCTTACTAAAGAAAAATTGCAGGAAAGCTGCAGTGGTAAAATGATAAATTGCTTAATTGAATAAGCGGGTTGAAGTTTTATTCCCCGGCTTTTTCCATAGAAAAGGTATCGCCAATTTCAATATTCCATTCTTCAACAAGCCCTGCATTAATTTCAAGAATAAATTGTGCAGGTTCACCAGAAGGTAGTAACGATTCGTCCATTGGTTCTGCATTTTGCTGAAAACTTACAGCGGTGCTATCTGCACCATAAAAAATAAGGTCCAGCGGAATGTAGGTGTTTTTCATATAGAAATAATGCATGGATGCATTATCATAAACAAATAACATTCCCTGGTCTTCTTCCATTTCAGTGCGGTACATAAGCCCGGTTTCCCGTTCATAGTCATTATCGGCAATTTCTATATCCAGCTTTTTAAGGGTGTCTCCTTCGGCGTTGATAAGGTATAATTCCGCTTCTTTGGTGAATTCCACGGGATCTGTTTCAATTTGCTGATTAACATCATCAGAATTGTTTTTGCAGGAAGCAAATATGCTTGCAGCGAGCATCAGGAATATGATGTGATTTTTGCTTATCATGCTGTTCTTCTTTGTTGGCCGGTTGGCCGATACATAAAATAGAAGCCGGCCAGGATAAATGGAATACTTAGCCATTGGCCGGTATTTAGGAGCCAGGTGCCTCTTTCTTCAACTTGGGGCTCTTTAATAAATTCCACAAAAAACCGTACCGTCCATAGCAGTACCAGGAACATTCCAAATATATAACCTACCTTAAAGCGTTTCTCTGTTTTCCAGTATAAATACCACAAAAACCCAAATATGGCCAGATAACATACCGATTCATACAGCTGTGCAGGGTGGCGGGGAAAAGACTCTCCCAGCTTTTCAAACACAACTCCATAGTCGCTGTGGGTGGGCTTACCAATTATTTCAGAATTCATAAAGTTTCCAATCCTAACGAAAATTCCGCCGCAGGCCACCGGAATAACCACCCGGTCCAAAATCCATAGGACCGGCTTGTCTAAAACCCTTTTTTTATAAAGGAACATTGCGGTAATAATTCCTATTGCAGCACCATGGCTCGCAAGACCTCTGAATCCTGTAAACTGGAATTCGGGTTCAAATCTTACGGGCAGGAAAATCTCCAGCAGGTGGTGTTGAAAATACTCCCAGTCGTAGAAAATCACATGGCCCAGGCGGGCTCCAATTAAAGTTGCCAGTACTGTATAAATAAAAAGAGAATCCAGTTTTTCAATTTCTATACCTTCTCTTACATAAATGCTTTTCATGATATACCATCCAAGGCCAAAAGCAATAAGAAACATTAAACTGTAATAGTGAAGGGTAAAAAATCCCAGATCAAAGCCTTCTGAAGGATTCCAGTGTATGGCATTCAATAACATTTGAGGTACTTTAAAGATTGGATGGGTAAAGATACATATTTGATCGTTTCTACCACCTTAATTCTCTTCAGTTTTTGAGGGTACGGGATCGTATCCTGAGCCTCCCCAGGGATTGCAGCTTAAAATTCTTTTAATGCTTAGCCAGCCCCCTCTAAAAAATCCAAAGCGATGCAGGGCGGTAAGGGTATATTGGGAACAGGTAGGGGAAAAGCGGCAGGTGGCGGGGGTGAGCGGCGAGAGGAAATGCTGGTAAAATTTTACCAGTAAAATAAAAGGATATGCCAGTATTTTATTGATCATTGGTCATATCCTTTATATTTAATTTAAGGAAAAGGTTGTGCCGTCTTTTCCGTCTTTAAGCTGAATGCCCATTTCCTGTAACTGGTCCCGTATTTTGTCGCTGGTGGCAAAATCTTTGTTAGCTCTTGCTTCAGCTCTTAATTTAATCAGGAGTTCTACTATTCCGGAAAGTTTTTCACCAGACTCATTGTTTTTTTTCTCTCCCTCTTTTAAGCCTAAAACATCAAATAGGAATTCAGCCATGCTTTGTTTTAGCTTTGACTTATCTTCCTCGCTAATGTTTTGGTTTCCTTCCCTAATATTGTTGATCGTTCTTACCGCATCAAATAATTTTGCAATTAGAATAGGACTGTTAAAATCATCATTCATGGCCTCATAGCAAGACTGCCTCCACTCTTCAAAAGAAAAGGAAGAAGCATTACTTACAGGAAGTTTTTCAATGGTATCATAAGCTTCCATTAGGCGGTTAAAACCTTTTTCGCTGGCAGAAAGCGCTTCATTAGAAAAGTCCAGAATACTCCTGTAATGCGCTTGCAGAATAAAAAACCGGGTCACATTTGGGGAGAAAGCTTTGTTCAAAATATCATTGTTCCCGCTAAAGATTTCATTCGGAAGAATATTATTGCCGGTGCTTTTTGCCATTTTTTTTCCGTTTAAGGTAAGCATATTGGCATGCATCCAGTAATTTACCGGGTTTACGCCAGTAGCGGCTTCTCCCTGGGCGATTTCACATTCATGATGTGGAAATTTTAGATCCATCCCGCCCCCATGAATGTCAAATTCTTCGCCTAAATATTTAGTACTCATTACGGTGCATTCCAGGTGCCAGCCGGGAAATCCGTCGCTCCAGGGTGATGGCCAACGCATAATGTGTTGTGGTTCAGCTTTCTTCCAAAGTGCAAAATCCTGAGGGTTCTTTTTATCGCTTTGTGCGGCAAGCTCACGCGTGTTGGCAATCATGTCTTCAAGAGATCTCCCGCTAAGCCTTCCATAGCTATGCTCTTTATTAAATTTAAGAACATCAAAATATACTGAACCATTGGCCTCGTAGGCAAAACCTTTATCAATTATGGTTTTAATTATTTCAATCTGTTCCACAATATGCCCTGTAGCGGTGGGTTCTATACTTGGCGGCAGGTTGTTAAATTTTTCAAGGATATTATGAAAATCTATAGTGTATCGCTGCACCACTTCCATAGGCTCTATTTGCTCTAAACGTGCTTTTTTAGCAATACGGTCTTCCCCGGTTTCGGCGTCATTCTCCAAATGTCCGGCGTCGGTAATATTGCGAACATAGCGAACTTTATAGCCCAAATGTTTCAGGTACCTTAAGACAAGATCAAAGGAAATAAATGTACGGCAGTTCCCCAGGTGTACATTGCTATAAACGGTTGGACCGCAAACATACATGCCTACATTGCCTTCATTAATAGGAGTGAAAGTTTCCTTTTCTCCGGTCATTGAATTATAAATCTTTAAGCTTTGTTCCTGGTAAAGCGCCATAAATGCGTGGAAATTTTATAATGTGAATAAGCTTTTTTAAAAGAGTGTATCTAGTTTGATATAGTCCAGAAATTCTCTCTTTACTTCTTTTTGGGAAAAGGCCCCGCCAAATTCGCTGGTTACCGTACTGCTTTCTATGTCCCGGATTCCCCTACTGTTCACACACAGGTGTTTGGCATCTATTACGCAGGCAACATCATCTGTTTTTAAGACCTTTTGTAACTCCTGGACAATCTGCATGGTAAGGCGTTCCTGAACCTGTGGGCGTTTTGCATAATAATCTACGATTCTGTTCATTTTAGATAAACCAACCACAGTCCCATTAGAAATATAGGCTACATGAGCCTTGCCAACAATGGGCAATAAATGATGTTCGCAAGTGGAATATACAGTAATATTTTTTTCCACGAGCATTTCTCCGTACTTGTACTTATTCGCAAAGGTGGAGGCTTTAGGTTTTCTTTTGGGGTCCAGCCCCGAGAAGATTTCATTTACGAACATCTTCGCTACTCTTTGGGGGGTGCCCTTAAGGCTGTCATCAGTTAAATCCAGGCCAAGGGTTTGCATAATGTGATTTACATCCTCTTTTATAAGTTCGATCTTCTCCAGATCTGTTTTTTCAAAGGCATCCTCACGAAGTGGAGTTTCTGCGCTACTACTTGCATGCGCCTCTCCCAGTTCATCTATTTCATCCAAAATCTTGTCTATTTTCATCTACTTTTTACAATAATAGTCGTAAACCGATAGTTTAGCTTGCAAAGATACATATTTATCAGCTTTTTTAAGGCTGCGAATTTGAAAGCATTGGAAATACTATTAGGATTTAATTCTTTAATTTGCGAGCAAGAGTCATTTTTGATGAAACGGGGATTTTTTATATTCATTATATTCTTTTTAATATGGGGTTGGAAAGGAGAAAATCTGTATGCCCAGGGTGGCCAATGCGAAAGCATTGAACCCTTTTGTGCGGGGGATGAGGAACTGGTTTTTCAAAATTCTAACCCTTTTAATGGAGGAGTGGTAAATGGCCAGTTTGGCCCAGATTATGGCTGTTTATTAACTCAACCCTATCCCGCCTGGTTTTACTTACAGATAGAAAACTCTGGAAATCTACGCTTTACCATTTCTCAGTTTCAGAACCAGGATGGAACCGGTGCGCTGTTAGATGTAGATTTTATCGCCTGGGGGCCCTTTGATAAAGAAGACGATTATTGTTCTAACAGCGCTTTAAGCGCCAGAAATATAGTGTCTTGCAGTTATTCTGAAGCAGCAAGGGAAAGCCTTACTATCAGCAATGCCCAGGCAGGGGATATTTATGTAGTGCTTATTACCAATTTTTCCAGGTCCCAGGGCTATATAAGCCTTCAGCAAACCAATAGCAGCCAGCCGGGATCTGGCGCTACCGACTGTAGTATCCTGCAGAGCACCCTGGGAGAGGACCGGGTGGTTTGTGGCCAAAACAGCATTATTTTAGACGGCACTACTGAAGATGCTACAGATTATGAGTGGTATGTTTATGATGAAAATACCGGGAATTACAACCTTATTCCCGGGGAAACCGATCCTACTCTTGAAGTAAGTTCAAATGGAAATTATCAGGTGGTGGTTACAGATGCACGGGATGGAAGTACAGATCAGGATGATGTAAATGTTTCTTTTTTTGAGGAACCTGTGGCTTCTTTACCTCAAAATTTTGTAGCCTGTGCTACTGCTGAAGGAATTGTAGACCTTACCCAGGCCTCTGCTGCTGTTATAGCCGGAAATTCTCCTCGTGAAAATTATAGGGTATTATATTTTGAATCTGAAGAGGCCGCCGAGGATGGAAGTGCAATAGCAAATCCGCAGGCATATCAGTGGGAAGGAAATGCAGAAGTTTTTGCGAAAATTGTAGGGCAGCAAAGCGGTTGTGAATCTGAAATAGTATCTTTTGAAATTATTACCAGCACGTTTAACGATCCCGGACTGGAGGAGGTAACTGGTGCATGTACCACCGCACAGGGAAACCTTATAAATAATATTCAAATTGGATCAAACCTTGGGAATCAATATGCTTATGAATGGTTTGAAGGGAGCAATTTAATTTCTACAAATCCTGTTTTAAGCCTTAATTCTATTCCCGCATCTCCGGAAATTAGTCTGGTGCTCACCAATACTGCCACAGGTTGTATGCGAACTTACCGGACGAATCTGGAATACTATTCCCCGCCGGCTGAAGTGCTTGTGCAAATTGATGGAAGCGATTTTACCGGCGGGTATGTTGTGACAGCAGAAGCAACTCCCGGATTTGGGAATGAGACTACTTACCAATACCAGCTGGATAATGGCAACTGGCAGTCAGCCAATGTTTTTGAACAAGTGCAACCGGGCACACATGTTATTAATGTAAGGGATGTTACTACCTGCGGGATAACCTCCTCTTCAAGTTTTGATCTGGTGGGTTATATGCGCTTCTTTACGCCAAATGCTGATGGATATAATGATTCCTGGAATTTAGTTTTTGCAGATAATTTAGAAGTGCAGGGGCTTTATATATTTGACAGGTATGGAAAACTGCTAAAGCAAATTTCACCGGACGGGCCGGGATGGGATGGCACCATCAATGGCCGCAATGTCCCGGCAGATGATTATTGGTTCAAAATAAATTATAGGGATGAAGTAAGCGGACAGGTAAGGACCTATAGTGGCCATTTTAGTTTAATAAGATAAAAGCAAAAGCGCCGGTAATGGCGCTTTAATATTTATTAAATTTTTTGCAGAATACATCAGGTGCTCTGCAGCTCCCTCTGAGTGATTTTATTTCAATTTAGAAAGGCTAAAATACCTTCAGGGATCACTTGAGAAAGTTTTGTTACACTTTAAAGCTTCCTTCTATAAAATTAGAATTTCAGTTTAACTTTTTATAGACTTGATTTCCAGCCAGAACCGCGATATTTATTTTAAATGGTAGCAATGTTTTTTCATAGAAAATAACATTAAAGGCCAAAGCTAAGGGAAAGCACAAAATTTGAAAGATTCCTGTCTATCGCCGGGGCATCAGTTAATCCTACATTAAACAAAGGAGTGGCGGTAGAATATTCTGCACGAGTGTAAGCCAGGTCTAGTTTTACCGTTCCGAAATTATATCCCAAACCTCCTGAATAGCCGGTAAGTTCTCCTACTGTAGATTCATTTGCATATGGGCTTTCTTCAAACCTGTAACCTGCACGAAGGCTGAAATTTTTTATCCGGTATTCTCCACCCACGCGGTAAGATGAGGCTGCACGAAAATTGTTTTCAATGTTGCGGTTTTCAATTTCAAAATCCGCATCGTTGGCAGGCCGAAATTCCATGCTGGTATAATCTTTATAGGAATAGTCAAAACTAATTAATCCGCTTCCTCCAAAGAGAACTGCTGCGCTACCGGTAATTTTTCCTGGCGTCTGCAGCGTATAATCAGGATAAACATTTACCACTTCAGGATTAATTATTGAAGTACCCACAGTGGCGTTATCGGTCTCTAGTCTCTGCGCAGCTTCTTCCTTAATATTATACCAGGTTGGCGATTCATAAGAAGCACCAAGTCTTAACATGTCACCAATTTTTGCAATAGCACCCACCTGCAGAGAAAATCCATCTCCGGTGGTACTAAGCCTGTTTTGAAAATTTACATAATCTGTTTCGCTCTGGGCATTGGTGTTAGACTCTGTAAAAACACTGGAGCTGTCATAATTAAGAAAATGACTGTTTAAGTTAATCCCTAGGTAAAGAAAATCCTGATATTGGGTGGCAAAGTTAAAAGATAACTTTCCATTAAGCCCTGTGGAGGCAAACGAATAGCGCTGATTAAAACTGTTACCGGCAATAGCCGAAGTGTAAGAAGTATTCTCTAAATCATTAGTTACGGGATTAATGATATATCCCTGGTAACCCAGAAATGCCTGCTGCGCTCCGTAGCCATAATTTTCCCCAAGATAAGCATAAAGATCGTCCTTGGTCTCTCCATCCACGGTTTCTAAAAGATCTAAAGGCACTCCTTCAGCATAACCAAGAAAATAATTGTCTATAGAATTGCTATTAATCCCGTTAGCTACAAAACTATCATCAAAATTATTGGTTTCAGTATAGTTCACTCCCAGCGTAAATTTACTCCAGTTACTTCCGCTGTTTCCACTAAATACAAGTACACCACCTGCCTGGGAGAAATTAAAATTGGAATCTTCATTAGAGATAAATTCATTAAAGTAATTTACCTGGTTTTCAGAACTTCTTCTGCTCAAGCTAAAGCTGGCAAAACTGTTCAAAAAAACCGCTGAACCTGCGGGATTAACATTCAGGGCAGAAAGGTCTCCCCCCAAGGCTCCAAAGGCGCCGCTCATTGCCTGATATCTTGCCGTACCGTTAAGTTCTTCAGAAGAGTACCGGTACGCATCTGCCGTGGTTTGGGCAGAGCTCGCAACGCCGCTCAACAAAACTGCACTTAATATGAATAATAGCTTTTTCATAGCATAATTTTAAATAAAGTGATAGATTTTCTGTAAAAGACCCTACAGTTTGGGCTGTAAGGTCGATTATAGTTTTTTAAAAATTTCATGGAGTAAGCCTGGAGGTTATCCGCGGCCTCCTCTTGAAGATGAACGTCCACCTCCGGAACTACGGCTTCCCGAGCTGCTGCTCCTTGAAGAACTGCTGGAACTTCTTACGGTTCCACTACTGCTTCTTGATGGAGAAGAGGATCTTACGCTGGAGCTTCTGCTTGAGCTGCTTCTTACTCTAGGCTCATAAGAAGAATTACTCCTAATGCTCCCTCTGTTTTCATTAATTGTTGCAGAACGCCGGGTGCTCCTGCTATAGACATTAGAATTGTCTGAAGATCTTACAGACCTGCTTCTGGAATTCCTGTAATCTGCATCAGCGGTTCTATTACTTCTTATTTCCCTTATACTCCTGGAGTAAGAAGAATTTCTGCCGCTGCTGGCATTGGAATAATTTCGGTTACTTCTCGCAGAATACGATGATGATGCATTTCTTCTGCCTGCACTATATGCAACATCGCTCCTGTTATACCTGCTTCTGTAATACCCTCCATAGTTTGGGTAATATCCGTACCCATTAAAGAAATAGGGATTAAAGAAGCTACCATAACCATAGCTATAGGCAAAAGATGGACCCCAGTAAGGAGATCCAAATCCTATTCTCCAGGATGGACCCCAGTAATTTGCATAATAAGGGTATCCATACCCCCAGTAATTACCATATCCGTAACCATAGCCATAATAAGGATAGCCATAGCCCCAACGGTATGGATTATAATATCCATAACCATAAAAGCCATTGTTGTATATATTTATAGTGTACTGGTCAGGATCTTCTCCCCATGGAGCATAGCCTCCGCTGTAAACAACAGAGTCATCATAATATTCTCCTTCCTGGCCTTCTGAGGAGGAATAGCTTTCCACATCTGTAAAAATGGCTCCATCCAGAGCATCCTGGTACATCTGTGATTTTTCAGCAAAAAGATTTTTATAATAGGTACTGTTATTGTCAGTCTTGTCCTTTTTTGCATATTGTTCCAGGCGGTTATTTGTTCTCCTGTTATAAGGATTTTCAGAATTTGCGTCGCCGTAAATTCCGTCACTGCCATAACCGGAGTACTCATAAGAACCGCAGGATGCTAACAATAGCAAAAATACAGGAGCCATGAAAAATGGGATCTTTTGGAATATGTTGGAATTGCGTATCATTAGCTTGTATTTTATTGTTGAACATTACAAAAATAGTTAGTTTTGCGCTAACTAACAGAGTATTTAACCTGTGTTAACTAATTCACAAGTTTTATGCCAAATAATTTGAAATGGGGAAGAAACTAACCACGAGAACAGAAGATTATTCAAAATGGTATAATGAACTGGTAGTAAAAGCAGATTTAGCTGAAAATTCTGCTGTTCGTGGATGTATGGTTATAAAACCTTACGGCTATGCGATCTGGGAAAAAATGCAGGCGGAATTAGACAGGATGTTCAAGGAAACAGGCCATCAAAATGCCTATTTTCCGTTATTTGTTCCTAAGAATTTATTTGAAGCCGAAGAAAAAAATGCTGAAGGTTTTGCTAAGGAATGTGCCGTAGTAACCCATTATCGTTTAAAGAATAATCCGGACGATCCGGGAAAATTAATGGTAGATCCCGAAGCCAAACTGGAAGAAGAACTGGTGGTAAGGCCCACTTCTGAAGCAATAATCTGGAATACCTATAAAAACTGGGTGCAATCTTACCGGGATTTGCCAATTCTTATAAACCAGTGGGCCAATGTGGTGCGTTGGGAAATGAGGACGCGACTCTTTTTACGCACAGCAGAATTTTTGTGGCAGGAAGGCCATACTGCTCATGCCACCAAACAAGAGGCTTTAGATGAAGCCATGCAGATGAACGATATCTATGCTACTTTTGCTGAAGAGTTTATGGCTATACCGGTGGTAAAAGGAAGCAAAACCGAAAATGAGCGTTTTGCGGGGGCTGAAGAAACCTATTGTATAGAAGCTCTGATGCAGGATGGCAAAGCGCTTCAGGCTGGAACTTCTCATTTTCTCGGACAGAATTTTGCCAGGGCATTTGATGTGAAATTTGCCTCAAAAGAAGGAAACCTTGAGCATGTATGGGCAACTTCCTGGGGGGTCTCTACCAGGTTAATGGGTGCTCTTATTATGACCCATAGTGATGATAACGGTCTTGTTTTGCCTCCTAAACTTGCCCCAATCCAGGTGGTTATTGTACCTATATATAAAGGAGATGAGCAACTGGAGCAAATTTCCGAAGTTGCCAATAAAATGGCTGCCAATTTAAGAGCCCAGGGAATATCGGTAAAATATGATGATCGAGATACACAAAAACCAGGCTGGAAATTTGCCCAATATGAACTTCAGGGTGTTCCTGTGCGCCTGGCCATTGGTCCTAAAGACCTTGAAAAAGGAACTGTAGAACTTGCCAGGAGAGATACGTTAACCAAAGAGTTTGTGGAGCAAAAAGAAGTGGTAGAAAAGGTAAGTGTGCTAATGGAGGAAATCCAGGAAGCCTTATATAGGAAAGCAAAAGAATACCGGGACAGCCATATTACCAAAGTAAATTCTTTTGACGAATTTAAAAAAGTGTTGAAGGAAAAAGGAGGTTTTATTTCAGCGCACTGGGATGGCACTTCTGAGACCGAGAATAAGATAAAAGACCTGACCAAAGCTACTATTCGTTGTATTCCTTTTAATCAGGATAAAGAAGAAGGGGAGTGTGTGCTTACCGGAAAAGCTTCTTCGCAGCGGGTACTTTTCGCGAAGGCTTATTAAATTCTAATTTTTTTTGTTGGACATTTGCAGCATTCAAAAATAGTTGTATTTTTGCATCCGCAATTAAACAAAAAACGGTCCGTTCGTCTAGGGGTTAGGACGCCAGGTTTTCATCCTGGTAACAGGGGTTCGATTCCCCTACGGACTACAAAAAGTGCAGATAGAAGGCACTTCTTGTAAAGTCTGGTTAAAGGCTTGAATTTTGAAATATCTAATGGTCCGTTCGTCTAGGGGTTAGGACGCCAGGTTTTCATCCTGGTAACAGGGGTTCGATTCCCCTACGGACTACTTTTAAAAATTTAATTAAAAAGAATTTGTAATGGCAAATCACAAGTCATCGTTAAAGAGAATCCGTAGTAATGAGGCTAAGCGTCTTAGGAACCGCTACCAGCACAAAACTGCCAGGAACGCGATTAAAAAATTGAAGGAAGCCGGGAAGGAAGAAGCTGAAACTTTGTTGCCTTCTGTGATTTCTATGGTAGACAAATTAGCAAAGAAAAATATCATTCACGATAATAAAGCCTCTAACCTTAAGTCTAAGTTGACTAAGCACGTAGCAGCGCTTTAATTTTAAAGTGTTCAATTTATAATTAATGCTTTCTGTGATCTCACGGAAAGCATTTTTATTTTTATTGCTGAAGAAGCCTTTTGTTAAAATACAGATACACCTGTAAGTGTGGTTAATCTTTCCAGGGCTTTCATTCCTAATTCAGAATTCCCTTTTTCGTTAAGGATAGGGCTCCATACCGCCACAGAATACCTTTCCGGATGTATGGCAACAATACCTCCGCCAACACCACTTTTACCCGGCAGCCCTACTTCAAAACTAAACTCCCCTGCTTCATCATAAAATCCGCAGGTCTGCATCAAAGCATTTATACGCTTTACAATTTCCGGTCTCATTATTTCTTCTCCGGTTTTCAGAATTCGGCCTTTATTCGCAAAAATCATAAAAGCCTTTGCCAATTGTTCGCAGGACATGGCGAGGGAGCACTGGTGAAAATAAAAATCTACAATAGGCTCCACTTCGCATTTAATATTGCCAAGCGCTTTCATATAATTTACCAGCGCAATATTTCTAAATCCAGTCGATTTTTCTGAAGAAGCTACGGTTTTATCATAGTGTATATCAGAATCGCAGGTTATTTTACGTACAAAAGCAAGCAATTCTTCTCTTGGATTTTCAAGGTGGTCCAACAATATATCTGAGATTACCAGTGCCCCGGCATTGATAAAGGGGTTTCGTGGGATGCCTTTTTCCTGTTCCAGCTGGGTTAAGGAATTAAAAGGGTTCCCCGAAGGTTCCACATCTACGCGGTCCCAGAGGTCTTCGCCCATAATATTCATGGCCATACATAAGGTAAACACCTTAGAAATACTTTGAATAGAAAATTTCTCTTCACTATCCCCAAACCCATAATGCCTGTTTTCACCGCAATAAAGGTGCATCCCGAATTTTCTGGGGTCTACTTTGGCCAATTCGGGAATATACGAGGCTACTTTGCCGCTTGTATCCCGGTAGCTCAATTCCGTGCTAATAGTATCCAGAATGTCCTGGTAATCCATAGTTAGTTTAAATGAGAGAGATCGCTCCCGCTATCTAATTCGTAAGGTACTTTTTCCTTTTCAAAAATGCGTGCCGGTAAGCTACCATTTAACGATATTTTAGTATGGGTGACCTCCAGCCAGCTGCCTTCACGCAAACCAACCACCGGAGGTGAATTTAGCCTGTGAAATTCCTTTATCCTGGTTTCTCTTGTCTCTCCTTTATGGGTGGAGTTAACATCAGGATCTAAATAATGGGGGTTAATATTAAAGGGAATAATCCCTAATGTTTTAAAACTTGGAGGGTACACTATTGGCATGTCGTTGGTGGTTTGCATAGTAAGACCTCCAATATTGGTGCCTGCGCTGGTGCCAAGGTAAGCTGCTCCATGTAAAATGCTCTCCCTTAGGGGCAGCATTAAATTATTTCTGTAAAGTTCAGAAACCAGCAGGAAAGTATTGCCGCCACCTGTAAAAATTCCGCCTGTGTTCTTCAAAGCTTCTTCCGGGCTTGAGAATTCATGAATTCCTTTTAAATTTTTCCCCGCTTTCTCAAAAGCTTTGGCTGCTTTCGCAGTGTATTCATCATAGGTAATACCGCCTGGTCTCGCGAATGGAATAAAAATGACTTCAGCAGCATCCTTGTAAAGTTCCTGCAGCACGGGAATAAGATATTCCAGGTAATCTTCCCCATGTAAGGTAGAGGTGCTTGCTAAAATTGCATTCATCATATGCTGTTTTTTTGAAGCGTAAAAGTAGCGATTTAGAGTTTTAACAAAAATTTCCGCACTACAGAAGTCTTTTTAAAGAAGATAATCGTTTCTTTAATTTACAAAAATCAAGGTTTAGATTTCGCTGAAAAATGAATTATTTTTTTAAGCTAATCTGCAATTTAGATTTAAAATGAAGAACTGCTCTACTTTACTCATTTTTCTAATTCTTTTGGGTTTTAGCTTTAACAGCTTTAGCCAGGAAAACAGGCAGTTTATAAATGGAAGTATCCTTGTGCCGCCGGGAGATGATGCAGGAGGAATAACTGTTTTTAATAAAAGTGCCGGGCTTGGTACCATAACCAACGCCCGGGGCGATTTTAAAATTAAGGCAGCAGCGGGAGATAGCCTTGTCTTTTCTGCAGTTCAGTTTGAAGCCTTTACCATTATAATGCCGGGAAATCTAATCAAGTTAGGAACCATGACCGTTAACCTGAACCGGGCAGTAAATGATTTGCCGGAAGTAAGGCTCTCTGATCTTAGCGGAATTGTGGAAGTAGATGTGAATAGAATTCATACCGTGGATAATGGTATGAATATGGTTTCTAATATTGAAATGCGCAACCTGGCCAGTATGCCCCAGCGGTATAAAGCAAATTATGTACGCAATGACGCTATGGGAAACAGGACCGCGAGTGATTTCCAGGGATTGAATGTTGTGAATATTTTTAAATCGGTTTTTGGGCTTTTTGGAGAAAAGAAGACAAAATCCCCTAAGCTTTCCCGCGAAGAACTGGCAGATAAGATCTTTTACGCATTAGGAGAAGGTTTTTTTGTGGACTCCTTAAATATAGACAAGGCACATACGACCGACTTTATTTTTTACGTTATTGATAATGGCTTTACTCAGCAAATGCTTGAAAAAAGGAATAAGCTCGAGCTTATGCAATACCTTTTTGAGCAAAATGAAGAGTACGTCCGGTAACCAATACAACCTGTTAATCGAACCTTTTTATGCTGAAAAATTTACTTTTAGCCTTCCTCTTTATTATCTCATTTTCAGCATTCTCCCAGGAAACTATTCAGCTTAAGGGAAAAATAATAAATGATTCCCTGGAAGGTTCCTTCATCAATATTATTAATAAAAGCCTTAAAACAGGAACAATTAATTCTTCTTCGGGGGAATTTACAATTAAGGTAAGGCAGAAGGATACGTTGGTATTTTCTTCTATTCAATATGAAAAACTCGAGGTGCCGGTAAGCCCTTTAATATACCAGTCTGGTTATCTGGAAGTAAAGCTGGTTACTGGTGTTAACCAACTGGATGAGGTTAAAATAAGCAATATCACCTTAAGCGGAGCATTGGGCGCCGATATTGGCAATATGGATACTTACAGTGTCTCCGGCTTTGGAATTCCAAATTTAAACAAACAACCCATGACTGCTGCAGAGCGGCGGCTGCACTCGGCATCTTCATGGAATCCCGGGGTTACAGGAAGTGGTGGCGCCGTTGGTCTGGATCCCTTATTAAATGCTATTTCCGGCAGGACCAAAAAGCTGAAAAAAATCGTGGCAAATGAAAAACTGCAGTCCATAGTGGAGCAGGGTATGGACGCCTTTCCTGTAGACTTTTTCGTGGAAGATTTAAAAATTCCGGAAGATGAAATTGTTAATTTTGTTTATTATTGTGCAGAAAACCATCAGCTGAAGTATCTGCTGGAAGAAGAAAAAAGGCTGGACCTGCTAGAGTTTTATCAAAAATATGCCGTGGAATTCCTCAATTTACAGCATTCAGAATAGATTATAAATGATGGAATTTCCCGGTTTATTTACCACATTCACAAGTAAGCTATTCCCTCCTGAAAGCTTTAAAAAAGTCATTTCTGTCTTCTTATTTATGCTTTCCTTTTCAAGTTATTCCCAGGAAAGTATCTTACTTGAGGGGAAAATCCTGAATGATTCCCTGGACAATAGCTTCATCAACATTATCAATAAAACAACACAAACCGGGACCATAAATTCTCCTTCCGGCAATTTTTCTATCCGCGTACATAAGGGTGATACTCTTGAATTTTCCGCTATTCAATTTAAAAAACTTCAAGTGATTATTTCGCCACTTACTTTTGAGGCTGCTTATCTTGAAGTGAAACTTTTAGCAGGGGTCACAGAGCTGGACGAGGTACAAATCAGCAATATTTCCCTTACAGGAAACCTTGCCGGGGATATAGGGGATATGAAGGTGAATGAGGTGCCCAATTATGGCATAAAAAGACGTAATGTAAGGGAGAGAACGCTTAGCGAAAGAAAAATGACAGTTTATGGAGGTAGCCCTGTAGATTTGTTATTAGGCCACCTGAACGGAGATATTAAAATGCTGAAAAAGCTGAGGGAAAATGAAAAACTGCACGCCCTCGTCGAAAAGGCGAGGAACATCGCCCCCGCCTCTTATTATCTCGAAGAATTGAATTTAAAGGAATCCATGATCATGGACTATCTTTATTATTGTGCTGAAACTTATAACCTGAAGCCTTATCTTGAAGAGGGGATGGAACTGGAATTTATGCAATTTTTGAGAAAACCTGCTGCTGAATTCCTGGATCTTCAGGATTTGGACTGAAGTTTGATTAGATTTAAGCAAAAATTAAAATGAAGAAAATTACCGTCCTCCTTCTTTTCTTTTTGACGCTGTCTTCCTTTTCTGCTGAAAAACATAAATTCTATGTAAGCGTTACAGAAATAGCATACCAAAAAGAATCCCAGACCTTTCAAATTATTAGCAGGGTTTTTATTGATGATATGCAAAAGGTTTTGAATAAAAGATATGGCAGCCATATTAGTCTTTCCCATGAGAAAGAAGAGGGCGCTGTAAAGGAGACCATAGCAAAATATATTTCACAAAAACTTCAGATCTCTGTAGACGGCAAAAATTTGAAACTGCATTACCTGGGAAAGGAATATGAAGAAGATCAGCTGTTACTTTATATAGAGGTGGAAGGAGTGCCTTCATTTCATCAAATTAAAGTAACCAATGCTCTATTAACCGATCTCTACAGTGAACAAAAAAATGTAGTACATGTAGAGGTGGGAGAAGAGATAAAAAGCCTGCTGCTGGAACGGGACAGGGAAGAAGGCACCATAAATTTTGATGATTAATTTTTTGAAAAAGGGAAATTGGTTACTTTTAGCAATCTTTAATAAAAATTTACTTAATGAAAACAACAAAAGTAGTATGTTCAATGCTTTTTATGTTCTTGTTTGCCGGGGTTTATGCCCAGGATAATGGGGAAGATACCCAGCAACAGGAGAGACAGGAAGGGCATTCGAACGAGAACAAATTCAGGCAAATGTACATGGAATTTGCCACTCCAAATCAATACAGAACAGCATCCGGTGCCCCAGGTCCGGCATATTACCAAAACCAGGCCGATTATAATATAGATGTGGTGCTTGATGATGAAAATACCATGTTATCTGGCGAAGAAACTATAACTTATCACAACAATTCTCCTCAGGACCTGGAATATTTGTGGGTGCAGTTAGATCAAAATATCAGAGAAAAGAATTCCCCTTCTTTAGAAAGAGACAGTGAAGGCCTTTCTCCTGTGGCTACTCCTTCCCGATTTTCAGAAAAATATCTTAAGAAACCTTTTGATGGAGGTTTTAATATTATAGAAGTTTCTAAAGATGGGAATGCCTTAAAGTATACCATCAACCAAACCATGATGCGCATAGATTTACCGGAGCCACTAAAATCTGGTGAGGATTATAGTTTTAGCATTAAATGGAACTATAAAATCAACAACCACGTAACAAACCGTGCACGTTCAGGATTCGAATATTTTCCTGAAGATGGTAACCGCGCTTATGTGATTGCGCAGTTTTTTCCCAGAATGGCTGTTTATAACGATGTGGAAGGATGGCAGAATATGCAGTTTTGGGGAAGTGGGGAATTTGCCCTGCCTTTTGGTTCTTACGATGTAAATATTACCGTACCTGCAGATCACGTAATGGAAGCTACAGGGAAGTTGCAAAACCGTAAAGAGGTTTATACAAAAGAGATGATGAGGCGATATGAGGAAGCACAAAATTCTTATGATAAGCCTGTTCTAATCGTGACTCCTGAAGAAGCGGAGAAGGCAGAAAAAAGCTCTTCAAAGAAAACCAAAACCTGGCATTATAAAGCCGATATGGTTCGTGACTTTGCATTTTCCACCTCCAGGAAGTTTATCCTGGATATGATGGCTACAGATATTATGGGTAAAAAAGTGATGGCGGTTTCGCTGTACCCTAAAGAAGGAAATCCTCTATGGGAACAGTGGTCCAGTAGGGTGGTTGCAAGTACCTTAAAAAGCTATTCCAACCATACTTTCCAATATCCTTACCACAAGGCAGTTTCAGTAAATGCCAAAAACCAGGGGATGGAATATCCCATGATTTGCTGGAATTACGGCCGTCCAGATGAAAACGGGGAGTACAGTGACCGTGTGAAGTTTGGAATGATGAGTGTAATCATCCACGAAGTGGGACATAACTTTTTCCCAATGATCGTTAACAGCGATGAGCGGCAGTGGGGCTGGATGGATGAAGGGATTAATACCTTTGTGCAGTATATGGCAGAGCAGGAATTTGGGGAACGATATCCTGAAGCCATCGCACCAATGGAAAATTATCCTTCCAGAAGAGGGCAGCCGCATAAAATTGTACCTTATATGAAAGGTAATCAGGAGTTTATAGCGCCAATTATGTCTAATCCTGAAGAAGTTTACCAGTTAGGGAATAATGCCTACGGAAAACCGGCAACTGCTTTAAATATCCTAAGAGAAACTGTGATGGGCCGCGAACTTTTTGATTATGCATTTAGCACCTACGCGCATAGATGGATGTTTAAGCATCCTACCCCAGAGGATTTCTTCAGGACAATGGAAGACGCTTCTGCCATAGACCTTGACTGGTTCTGGAGAGGATGGTTCTATTCTACAGATAATGTAGATCTTGGAATTAAAGAAGTAAATAAATATTATATAACCGATACCCCTACAGAAGCCGGTAAAGAAATGCTTGAGCGTTATTACAATGCTTCTCCCGGAGAAGTTGAAGCGCTTTACGTGGTAAAAGAGGAAGATCCTGAGTTTAGCGAAGATCTAAAGGAAAAAACCATGCTGGAAAGTTCTTCTACTCTTCAGGAATTTGTAATGGATAATTTTAGTGAAGAGGAAAGAGCGAATCTTAATGCTCCTAAATATTTCTACCAGGTTACCTTTGAGAAACCGGGTGGATTAATTATGCCTCTAATTGTTGAAATCACCTATGCAGATGGCACTACAGAGAAAAAGACCTATCCGGTGCAAATCTGGAGAAAAAATAATGCTGAAGTAAGTAAGGTTATTCCAAGCAGTAAAGAAATTACCAAAATTGTAGTAGATCCAGATCTGGAAACCGCAGATGTAGATCTTAGCAATAACGCCTGGCCAAAAGAGGAAACCAAAAATCAATTTGAAGAATTTAAAGCCAGCGCAGAAGACTAAAATAATTTAAGCCGACTTTAACGAGTCGGCTTCTTTTTTAGTGATATTTGTATTTATATTTGTTGTGTTATGTTAATACTTCCATTATTCATCAGCGGAGCTGAAATTGCCTTTATCATGTTTATTCTGGTTATGGTGTTTGGAGCTGATAAAATTCCTGAAATTGCCCGAGGACTTGGGCAGGGAATGAAAACACTCCGAAATGCATCTAACGATATTAAGAGTGAAATTCAGCGCAGCGCTGAAAAACAAGGCATAGATAAAAATCTGTCCAAGGATATCAAAGGGGAGATAGATAAAGTGAAAGAGGATATTGATGAGATAACCGGATCGGTAAAGCGCAGATTTTAATCGGCTCTTTAGATGTTGGAACAATTAAAACAGTGGGATAGAGAATTATTTATCTACCTTAACAGTCTTGGAGTTGAATCTTATGACGATTTCTGGATTTTTGTTACCCAACCTGAACACTGGATACCCCTTCATATCCTGTTTTTTGCACTTTTCTTCATCGCTTTTCAGTGGAGAAAGGCAGTGATGACTTCTTTGTTCCTTCTTGCAGCAGTTTTTACTACCTGGGGATTTACCAATTTGGTAAAAGGGCTGGCTCTTAGATTACGCCCTAATAATAACCCAGACCTGGTGGATATAATCCGCATTTTACAGGAACCAACCAACTACAGTTTCTTTTCAGGGCATGCTTCTACTTCTTTTGCCGCAGTAACTTTTATTGTACTGGCCCTAAAGGAAAAATCTAAATGGATTTTTTTGGCTTTTATCTGGCCAATTATATTTGTACTTAGCAGGATATTCGTAGGTGTCCATTATCCCGGAGATATTCTTGTAGGCGCTCTGGTGGGAGTAATTATGGCCTATATTTTCTTCTGGCTCTACCAAAGATCTGGTAAACGTTTTTCAATTTAATTCCTGCTGTTCTGAGAAATAGAGACAAGTATTTATTTTTTTCTGCTTAAGGTGAGCCCGTCCCTAATGGGCAAAATAACGGTTTCAATACGTTCATCTGTAGCCAGCATTTTATTGTATTCCAGCAAAGCCGCTGTAGATACATCATCTGGCTTTACATCCTCTACAATTTTTCCGCTCCAAAGAACATTGTCAGAAAGAATAACTCCGCCGGGATTCATCTTTTCGATAATTATATTAAAGTAGGTGGGATAATTAGGTTTATCGGCATCAATAAATACAAGGTCAAAATTATCTTCAATTTGCGGGATAATTTCCACGGCATTTCCCAGGTACTGCCTGATATTTTTCTTGTATGGTGATGCCTCAAAATATTTTTTCTGAAAATCAAAAAGTTCCTCATTAATATCTATGGTGTGGAGAATACCATTTTGTGAAAGGCCTTCGGCCAGACTTAAGGCAGAGTAGCCGGTATAAGTACCAATTTCAAGAATTGTATGGGGTTTAATAATCTTAGATAACAGGCTAAGCACGCGTCCCTGGTAATGCCCACTTAACATGCGTGGCTGAAGGATCTTTTGATGGGTTTCTCTGTTAAGTTTGCCCAGCAGTTCCGGTTCTTTTTGGGAATGCTCAACAATATAATCTTCTATATTCTGAGGAAGAAAATCCATAAATTCTTTTTTTACAAAACTAAACAAATTGCTTCTTCAATTTCAAGCGTAATTTTCTTTCTGAAATTGTATTTTTACCAAAAACCACCGCACATGAAATTTGAAAATACCCGGGAATTTGCCCTTAGGATGGATGCTGAAGATAAACTGGCCTCGTATCGGGATCAATTCAGCTTTCCGCAGGTAAATGGAAAGGATGTTATTTATTTTGTTGGGAATTCTTTAGGCCTTCAACCAAAATCTGCAAAAGAGTATGTAGATGAAATAATGCAGGACTGGGCAACTTTAGGAGTGGAGGGGCATTTTTATGCTGAAAAGCCCTGGTGGGATTATCATGAACGATTTTCAGAAAAACTGGCAAAAGTTGTTGGCGCAAAACCTTCTGAAGTGACCGTAATGAATACTTTAACGGTAAACCTTCATTTACTGATGATTTCCTTTTATCGTCCATCCGGAAAGAGGTTTAAAATTTTATGTGAAGAAAAAGCCTTTCCCAGTGATCAGTATATGCTGGCAAGCCAGGTAAAATTACACGGGCATAATTCTTCCGAAGCAATAGTGGAAATAAAAAAGAGGGAAGGGGAAAATAATTTCCGTACAGAAGATATCCTGGCACAAATAAAAGAGGTTGGGGAGGAGCTGGCGTTAGTGCTCATTGGCGGTGTAAACTATTATTCCGGTCAGGTTTTTGATATGGAAAGTATAACAAAAGCAGGCCATGAAGTGGGAGCAATGGTAGGCTGGGACCTCGCTCATGCGGCAGGAAATGTAGAATTGAAATTAAGTGAATGGAATGTAGACTTTGCCGCGTGGTGCAGCTATAAATATATGAATTCGGGGCCTGGAAATGCCTCGGGATGTTTTATAAATCGAAAATATCACGGCAAAAAAGACCTTCAACGGTTGGAAGGCTGGTGGGGGCATAATAAGGAACGTCGTTTTCTTATGGAGCCGGAGTTTCAGCCGGAACCCGATGCCCATGCCTGGCAAATAAGCAATGCCCCTGTTCTGGCGCTTGCACCGTATCTTGCTTCCCTGGAAATGTTTGAGGAAGTGGGAATGCCTGCTTTAATTAGTAAGAGAAATAAAATTGTGGCTTACCTGGAGTTTGTGTTGCATGAAATAGATAAGGAAGTAGAGAGCTCCTTTGAAGTTATTACCCCATCTAACCAAAAGGAGAGGGGAACACAAATCTCTGTTTTCCTGCACGGGGAAGGCAGGGAGCTTTTTAATTACCTGATGAAACATGGCGTTTATCTGGACTGGCGGGAACCAAATGTAATACGTCTCGCTCCGGCGCCTTTTTACTGTTCGTTTGAAGATGTTTATACCTTTGGACAGATTTTAAAAAGAGGCATTTTGGACCTTCATGAAACAAAAAATTAATTGCAGATGAACTGGGGCGGCTGCTCCAAAAGGAGAAACAACGATGGAGTTTATTTTAAAACTAAAATCCATTTAACCTCTCTTTACTTTTTGCTACCGGAACTTCTACGAACTCATTTCACAGAAATATTATCAAAAAATAATTCAAAACTACCATCGGGGGATTTATGGCTTGTGGCGATCTTCACGCCTTCAAAATTCTTGTAGCCCTCCCAGGTAGTAGCCATTTCCCTGTTGCCATCGGCAGCTTTGTAAACCCATTCCTGCAGGATCATATCATCATCATAATAGATATCATAAGAATCTCCTGGTGTATAACCGCCTTCTCCCGAATAGGAGGCAGTGAGCTTATCCATTTTATTGCCGCTAATAGGCGCCGTTGCATCTTTTTCTTCTGAAATTTGAGCATCAGACCATACAAGTTGATAAGGAAATAACAACCAATAGGTGTCGTTTATAAATTTTTGGTCTGCCTGTTTTTCTTCTTCAGTAAGCTCCCCATTCCTTTTATAGGTTTTGGTAGCATTATTTTCTGTTAAGGTCACTTCATTGGTTTTGGGCTTCCATTGCCAACTCCTTTGTGATCTTAAACTATCCTGAACCTTTACATTAAAGGTAAAGTTGATTTGTTCTACGTCTTTAAAATCATCCAGTCCGTTTGCCGTTGCAATATCTCTGGCAATAGCCGGCCTATCTGCATAGGCAGCAGTGGAATCTTTAGTATTGCTTTTGCAACCTGCTGCAAAAATAACAAGCAGAGAAAGGAGAAATAAGTTTTTCATCATTAGAAGTTTAAATTATATGGCTTTACTAATAGCATCTTAAAGGTAGCAAATAAATGTTTTAAATGGCATTTATACTCATACCTCCGTCTGCAACAATGTTTTGCCCGGTAATGTAAGAAGATTTGTCCATCGCCAGAAAGGAAATGATAGCAGCCATTTCTTCTGCGCGGGCCACTCTCTTTAGCGGCGTCCTTTTTAAAATAGGCGCTATTTTTTCTGGTTGCTCAAGATAGGTTCTGGTAAGCGGGGTTTCCGTAAACCAGGGTGACATGGCATTCACCCTTATCCCGTCGCCTGCCCATTCCACGGCCAGGCTCCTGGTTTGCTGGAGTAAGCCAGATTTAGACATTGCGTAGGGAACTCCTGTGCCCACATCCTGCATGGCTGCAGAGGAGGCAATATTTATAATAGAAGAGTTTCCTGATAATTTGAGAAAAGGGAAGAGCTTTTGGCTTAATTCAAAAGGTGCGATGAGATTTATTTCCAGGACCTTGCGGTATTCTTCTTCAGAATAATCAGCGGCTTTTTTCCTGATATTTACCCCTGCATTATTTACAAGAATATCCAGCTTCCCCCAATGCTGCTCGATCCAGTGGGATAGCTTTTGCTGGTCCTGCTTGAGAGTAGCATCTGAAACCATACCGGTAACCGATAAATTCCGTTCTTTTAGTTCTTTTTCAAAAGCTTTAACATCACTCTCATTCCTCGCAGTAAAAAGCACTTCTGCTCCCAGTTCTAAAAAACTCTCTACCGCTGCTCTTCCAATACCTTTTGTTCCTCCGGTAATAACTGCTTTTTTTTCTTTTAAATTCCACATAAAATTTTCTTTGAAGATAAAGCTTAGCTTGTAAATAAAAAGCCCTCCGGATTGCGGAGGGCTTTTAAAGGAATTAATTACTAAAGGCTACGTCCTGTTAATAGTTTGTATATAATCAAAATTACTGCTACCACAAGTAAGATGTGAATAATAGCACCTAAATCTGGAAAGGCAAAATAGCCCACAAGCCATCCAATAATTAATAATACAATAATAAGCCAAATTAGATCTCTCATAATGGTTGGGATTAAGCGATTTTGTCGCGTATTGGTTAATAATAGGTCATTTGCAAATCTTTATCCCGTGCTACAATACACAGAGTAAATGAGTTGCATTAACGAAGTTATATAATCCTTACCTCCGCAAGTTAAAGTTTAACTCGTGTTTAACTTTGCCGCTAAAAAGAATCGGGATTTTTTCTAATGGCCTCAGCGCGATTACGGATTTCCTGCATTTCTTCGGCAGGTTTTTTATCGAGAAGGCTCATCATCATCTTCATTCTTTGATTATCCTTAAAATAAGGCCTTTTTTCTTCAAGAAAATTCCAGTACAGGCTGTTAAAGGGGCAGGAAAATTCACCGGTTTTCTTCTTTACATTATAATGGCAATTTTTGCAGTAATTACTCATCTTGTTAATGTAGCTGCCACTGGAAACATAGGGTTTGGTAGCCACCATTCCGCCATCGGCAAACTGGCTCATTCCTCTGGTATTGGTAATTTCCACCCATTCTATAGCATCTATATAGATTCCTAGGTACCAGGCATCCACTTCATCTGGATCGCACTGGGTGAGCAGGGCAAAATTCCCGGTGATCATTAAGCGCTGGATGTGGTGAGCATAAGCTTTTTCCAGGCTTTGTTTTACGGCATGGTGCAGGCAGTTCATTTTTGTTTTTGCAGTCCAGTAAAACTGCGGAAGAGGAGCGGTGTTCTCAAGCTTGTTCTTTTTACTGTATCCCGGCATTTCTTGCCAGTAAATTCCCCTCATATACTCCCTCCATCCTAAAATTTGCCTTACAAAACCTTCTACCTGGGAAATATCTATTTCTTCATGATGATCGTGCCAGTAATCTATAACCGAATCGATAACTTCCTTAGGGCTTATCATTTTAGAATTCATACTAAAGGAAAGCCGGGAGTGAAAAAGATATGCTTCCCCGGTATGCATGGCATCCTGAAAATCTCCAAAATGTACCAGCAGATTTTTGCAGAAGTAATTTAGGACAGATAAGGCATCTTCACGTGAAGTAGGCCAGCTGAAATTTTTGGCTGCTATAGTCCCCATTGTTTTAATATTCGCAGCTTCAATTTCTTCCACAAGCTGGGAAACATCTTTCCTGAATCCCCGTTCATGCGGAAGGTTCACCTTTCCTTTCCACTTTTGCCTGTTGGATTTATCATAATTCCATTTTCCCCCTTCAGGATCCTTAGAATTCAGCATCAGGATCCCATGCTTTTTGCGCATATGCCGGTAAAAATATTCCATCGTCAAATCCTTTTTACCTTCGTAGAAACTGGATAATTCAGTCCTGCTCGTAAAAAAATGTTCGGTGTCATAAGCCTCTGAAGGGATATCGAGGTTTTTACAAATATCATCAAGCTGTTTATCCAAACGATATTCATCCGGAAGCTGATATTCAAATTTGCTGAAGTTATGTTCTTGAATAAGCTGATAAAGATTGGATGCTAAATCCTGTTTATTTTCTTCATCATTTATTCTGAAATAGATAATGTTGTATTCACGATCTTTAAGATAATCAGCAAAATTTCTCATGGCACTGAAGAAAGCCACAATTTTCTGAATATGGTGCACCACATAATCTGTTTCCTGGCGCATTTCCATAAAAACGTACGTGATGTTTTCCTGCTCTTCCTTATACCAGCTGTGATGATGATTTAGCTGATCTCCTAAAATCAGCCGAAGTATTTTCTTGTTTTTGGCCATAAATTCCTGAGGAATTAATCTTCTTTAGCAGGGTTTTTCTTTGTGAAGAAGGACTTTATTTCCTGGCCGGGCCGGGCATAATGAAAACGATCCAGCAGCGTGGGCAGGGCATAGCCATCCAGCCCGTTTACGGCTACGGTACCGGCATCATCTAAACGAAGCCACCCATCCGGTGCCTGTATGCTTTCCTCAAAATATATATGTTCAATAGAAGCCACCACCAGCAGTGTATTGTTTTCTTTAATGGTGTATTCATTGCGGTACTTACAGCCCAGTTTCACTGTAGACTGTTTTACATAAGGAGCAAAAAAGCCATCAAGATATTCTTCTTCCAGGCCGGTTTGCTGAAATTCAGAAACCTCTTCATCATATTTTGCGGCCGTTTGATGGGCGCTTTCAATGAGGTTTTCCTGTACGTGATTTACCGTAAAAAATGAAGTTTCCCTAATGTTTTTGTAAGTATTACGAGGAACATGCGTGGGACGGGTAATAAATCCCAACAGGGCAGGATCGCTTCCCAGGTGGGTTACCGAGCTAAAAACAGCCACATTTAAAAGATTGTTTCTGGATTTTGTGGCAATGAGGTTGGCAGATTTATAACCTGTGCAGCTATTCACCAGGTTGAGGCGGAAGATCTTTTCCATCTCCATAATGTCACTGGCGGTAATATGTTTCATAAAAAGAGTAAATTAATTTCATCTCAATTTACTAATCCTCATATAAATATTTGTTAATGCTTTTTTAATTTACCCCTGATTTTCAATTTTATTGATTTTCATCTCATAATTTTCCATTGCCTCACGTACTTCATCTACATTGTCTGAAGCCTTTTGGTGTGCCGCGTTCATAGCCTTTTCCAGCTCTTTGTCTGGATTTTCAAAAAGGTCTGTGATTACATGGTTTATTTTATCAATAATGCTTTCCTGGCTGTTCCGGATATCTTCCAGTTTGCTTAGAGTGGCGCGCATTTGCTCCGGGTTCTGTGAATCCATTTCTATTTTTTGTTGATTTTCTATAAGGTACAACATATTGCTTTAGTAGGTGCAATGCATCAGGAAAAAAAGATTTTCAGATCTAGGCAGTTTAAGTCAAAGCTATAAGAAAATAGGATGCAATTCAAAAAAAAGTTGGGCTGCATATAGTGGCAGAGAATTACAATTTTCTGTGGTTCCGTTGGGTTAAACCCATATCAGAATTAATGAGTATTTTCGCAGAGAGAATTTTTATTCTCTGAAAACAAGAAAATGCAGGAACAAAAAAATATTGCAGTGGTTGGCTCGGGACTTGTGGGTTCATTGCTTGCGCTGTACTTAAAAAAGGCCGGCCACCTGGTTACGGTTTTTGACCGCAGACCGGATGTTAGAAAAGTTGAATTTTCGGGCAGGTCCATCAACCTTGCCATGTCCAATCGTGGTTGGAAAGCCCTGCGTGTTGCAGGTATAGAGAAAGAGATTCGTGAACTGGCGTTGCCTTTGGACAAGAGGGCAATGCACGTGAATGATAAACCGCTTTATTTTCAGAAATATGGAAAAGAAGGCGAAGCGATTTTTTCCATTTCCCGGGGAATCCTTAACCGTAAAATGATAGACCTGGCTGAAACTGCCGGCGTCGAATTTCGTTTTGAAGAAAAGGTTTGGGATATTGATATGCCACAGGCAAAATTGTATACCGGCGAAACGGAAAAAAGCGAGTGGAAGGAATATGATTTTGACCTTATTTTTGGGGCAGACGGAGCTTTTTCCAGGATTCGCCATAAAATGCAACGGCAGAGTCGCTTTAACTATTCCCAGCATTTTATTGAGGTGGGTTATAAAGAACTCACCATTCTCGCCAACGAAGATGGCAGCCATAAACTGGATAATGCATCTTTCCATATCTGGCCACGTGGAGAATTTATGCTCATTGCCATGCCCAATTTAAATGGCAGTTTTACCTGTACGCTGTTTATGCCTTTTGAAGGGGAGTATTCTTTCGAGTCTATTACTACAGAAAAGAAGGCAGACGCGTTTTTTGAAAAATTCTTTCCTGATATTAAAGCCGAAATTTCCAATTTAAAACGAGACTTTTTCAAAAATCCTACAAGCGCCATGGTGACTATAAAATGCTTCCCGTGGACTTTTAATGATAAAATAGCCCTTGTTGGCGATTCTGCCCACGCCATTGTGCCTTTTTACGGCCAGGGGATGAATGCGGGATTTGAAGATATTTCTGTTCTTTTTGAAAAGATGGAACGATATAAAGATGACTGGGAGAGTATTTTCAGGGAATATCAAAAGGAAAGAAAACCTAATGCAGATGCGATTGCCGAGCTAAGTTACCAGAATTTTATAGAAATGAGCAGTAAAACCGCCGATCCTGAATTTCTTCTTCGGAAGAAAATAGAAAAACGATTTGGCGAGAAACATCCGGGAAACTGGGTGCCACTTTATTCCCGCGTTACTTTTTCAGATCGTCCTTATGCCGAAGCTTTAGCAATAGGGGAGAAGCAAAGAAAAATTATGGATGAGGTGATGAAAACCGAAAACATAAGGGAAAAATGGGATCAGCAGGAAATTGAAGAAAAAATGCTTAAACTTCTTGCTGCCCAATAAACCCGGTATTCTGTTCTTTAATGAGCTCCTTTTTTTAGTAATTCCGGGAATTTATTCTTAAACCGATTAATCCTGGGAATGGAAACATTCTGAATATAAGGATTTTCAGGATGGTTTTCTTCATAATTCTGGTGGTAGGCTTCCGCTTTCCAGAACTTCTGGAAGGGTAATATTTCAGCAGCAATAGGTTCGTTAAATTCTTTCGCCACTTCAGCCTTTACTTCTTCTATAATCTCTTTTTGTTCCTGGTTCTGATAAAAAATAATCGAGCGATACTGCGAGCCAATATCCGGACCCTGCCCGTTTACCTGCGTGGGATCCTGTGATCCAAAATATACTCTTACAAGCGTTCTGAAATCTACAACATCTGGATCATAAATCACTTCCACAGATTCTGCATGGCCGGTGCGGCCAGTATTGCTCTCCTCGTAAGTGGGATTCTTGGTATGGCCGCCGGCATAGCCGGAAATAGCTTCTTTCACACCTTTTACACTTTCATAAATGGCTTCCACACACCAGAAGCAACCGCTGGAGAAATACGCTCTCTTCAAACCATCCTGGCCTGGCACTTCTACCGGTTCAGCATTAGCAATTTCAGGCCGGGTTGCCGATTTTTCCTGTCCGTTTCCACAGGATATAAATAAGAGTAATAAAATACTCAGGTAATTTTTCATAGCTTGTTTTTTATAGGGATTTATTTCTTGTATAAGTGCCTTCAAGGCTCTTCTTTCCATAAATGGCATAATCTACTGCTAATTCTCCATTTATGCTGAAACCTTTCCAATCCAGTTCTACCTGCCCGTTGTTCATAGGTTTTAACACCGCCACGGGTTGATCTTTATCAAATTTTTCCCACGGTAAATCTGAAGTGGAATTTTCTTCAGAAGGGCCGGTGTAGAAAATATTAATACTGTCCCCGGATTTTTCAAATCTTGAATTGATGTACATTTCATTTTCTACCAGGCACAATTTTGAAGTACCTGAAAGATTTACATCCAGGCAGTAACAGGTACAAGCGGGAGAAGTTTCTTCTCCTTCCTTTATATAATTTCCGGCTTGTACTGCGGGAGAAGGGCTTTTTTTAGCGGGAGCTTCAGCGTTTTCTTCATCCTTGTAAATTTCATCATTTTCAACAGGAACTCCTGGACCTACAGCATTGTATTCGCTGTTTTCGGGATTTTCTTCTAATTTATTCCCATTCTGGTCCGCATTGTTTTTGCAGGAGCACAAAACGAGAATAAAGATCAGGCTGTAGAATTTTATTTTCATCAATAGTATTTAGGCTAATAAAGGTAAGCCTTTGATTGAAAACTTATGTAAAAGTCGTGTTAATCCCTCTTTTGCAGCGGGGATGAGGTATGGGAATAAAAAAAACTGCCTGAAAGATTTTGCTTCAGATCAAAAGATCTTACTATTACCTTCAGGCAGTTTAATATTTAAAGAATAACTTCTAGAATTTTTTGAAAAGCGAATCCATTTTCTCCTGCTCTTCCCTTGCCAGATCTTCATCTACAAGGATTCTTCCGCTATGTTCATCTGTAATAATTTTTTTGCGCCCGGCTATTTCCATGATCACCTGCGGCGGAATGGTAAAATAAGAACCTCCTGAAGCCCCTCGCTCCACCGGAACAATAGCCAGGCCATTCTTTACATTGGTCCTTATTCTCTTGTAAGCTTTTACAAGGCGGTCCTCAATGTTTTGCTCATATTCGGCAGATTTGTCTATCAGCGCCTGCTCTTCTTTTTCTGTTTCAGCAAGAATTTCATCCAATTCACTTTTTTTATGATCAAGATGTTTTCTTCGCTCGTCTACGCGTTCCTGGGTTTGGGCAATTACTTCTTTCTTTTGCTCAATTTGAGCCTTATATTCTTTAATGTGCTTTTCGGCCAGTTCTATTTCCAGCTCCTGGAATTCAATTTCCTTGCTTAGGGCATTGAATTCACGGTTATTGCGCACATTTTTTTGCTGATCGGAATATTTCTTTATTGTAGTTTTTGCTTCATCAATAAGGTTCTTCTTATTCTTGATGTCGTTTTCCACAACTTCGATATCTGCCTCTAATTTTTCCAAACGCGTGTTCAATCCTGCTACCTCGTCTTCTAAATCTTCAACCTCCAAAGGAAGTTCGCCACGTACGTTTCTAATTTCGTCAATTCGTGAATCGACTAACTGAAGATCGTATAGCGCTCTTAACTTCTCTTCTACAGTAACATCGTTTTTTTTTGCCATAGTTAAATATACTTGATTGGATTGGTGTTTGTGTCTCCTAAAATAAGTGCAAAATTACTAATTTTTTTACTAAGAAAAGAATATAGTAAATTTTTTGTGAATTGCTCACTTTCATAGTGTCCAATATCGGCCAAAACTATTTTTCCTTCAGCTTTATAAAAATCATGGTATTTAAGGTCTGCCGTAACATAAACATCGGCGCCTGCCCGTTTTGCATTTTCTATGGCAAAGCTGCCACTTCCGCCTAAAACCGCTACTTTTTTCACCGGTTTGCCCCGTAAAGCCGAGTGCCTCACCACTTCAGCATTAAAAACAGATTTTAAGGAGTTTAAAAATTCTTCTTCTAAAGTTTCCTTCTCAAGTTCTCCAATCATTCCCATTCCCAAATGCTGGTGCCTGTTCTCCAGAGTGATGATTTCATAAGCTACTTCTTCATAAGGATGTGTTTTAAAAAGGGCCTGAAGTACTGCTGATTCCAAATGGGCTGGAAAAGTAATCCCTAACTGCATTTCTTCTTCAAAATGTATTTTTCCTTTTTCCCCAATTGCGGGATTTGCTTCTTCATTAGGGCGGAAGCTCCCACTGCCCTTAAGATTAAAACTGCACTGGTCGTAATTGCCTATACTGCCTGCACCTGCTTTAAAAAGAGCGGTTCTCACCTCTTCAGTCTTATCAATTGGGACAAATGTGCTAAGTTTTTTAATACTGCCTTTTTTTGGGATCAGGATTTTCTGGTTCTTTAGTTTAAGCTTTTCAGCAAGCATATGGTTTACCCCTTTATACTGGTTGTCTAGAGCAGTATGTATGGCATAAATGGCAATATTATGTTTAATGGCCTTAATGACGGTGCGTTCCACGTAATTTTTACCGTTAAGTTTTTTAAGGCCGGAAAATATAATAGGATGGAAACTGATTATAAAATTGCATTTTTTTGCAATGGCTTCATCTACCACGCTCTCCAGCGTGTCCAGCGTAATAAGTGCGGCGGTCACCCTGGTTTCTTCGTCTCCCACCAGCAGGCCCACATTATCAAATTCTTCTGCGTAATTTAGCGGAGCAAATTCTTCTATATGGCGTATAACTTCTTTTATGAGCATATTTGTCTCTTTATAAGCGTTGTTTTGGTGTATTCAAAGATAATATTCTAGATTTATTATACATTGCCTCTCATGCTGATACTTAGAAAACTACTTTTCCCCTTTGCGCTGCTCTATGGCGCAATTACCTGGTTTAGAAATTTCCTTTACAATACCGGGGTTTTGAAATCCCGGGAATATGACCTTCCGGTGATTTGTGTTGGAAACCTGAATACCGGAGGCACCGGAAAATCTCCCATGATAGAATTTTTACTGAAAATTCTCCTGCCGGAGTATCGTGTGGCAACTTTATCCCGGGGCTATAAAAGGAATAGTAAAGGTTATGTTTTTCTTAGCGGAAGGGAATCTGCAGCAATAGTGGGTGATGAGCCTTTACAGTTTAAGCGTAAATATCCTGATGCTCTTGTTGCCGTTGATGCCAACCGGCAGAACGGAATTTCCTGTTTAGCTGAAGAAAATCCTGAAGTAATCCTCCTGGATGATGCTTTCCAGCATCGCAAGGTTAAAGCCGGCCTCAACATTTTGCTCACTGCTTACGATAAACTTTTTATAAATGATGTGATGTTGCCTACCGGCAACCTTAGGGAACCCGCAGCAGGAGCTGAAAGGGCAGCGATTATCGTGGTAACCAAATGTCCTCCAGATCTGGGAATTGATGAAATGCAAAGGATAAGAACAGCATTAAAACCACGTAATTATCAAAGATTGTTCTTCAGCTATATTTCCTATGGAGAAGAAATTTTTGGAAATGGTAATGCCAGAACATTGCAGGTACTGGCTAAGGTGAATTTTACTTTAATTACCGGGATCGCCAATCCTGTGCCACTGGTAGAATTTTTGAAGGAAAGGAAGTTTGTGTTCCGGCATTTGCAATTTCCTGATCACCACCAGTTTTCTTCCGCAGAAATAAAAAAAATTGCCTCCCGGGATTTTATTCTGGCTACAGAAAAGGATTATATGAGGTTAAAAGAGCATATTCCTGCAGAACAGTTATGGTATCTTCCCATTAATACAAAGTTTATCACCGGGGAAGAAGCATTTAAGCGAGAAATCAGGGAATTTATAAAAACAAAATGAGGCGCATAAGCACCTCATTCTTTTCTGGCTAATTCAAACTATATGTCTTTATATATAATTTTACTAGCCTGATAATTGCAAAGCCTGTGCCAATTACTATATGGTAGTTTCCCTTGCAGATAAATAACGGTTAATTTTGTGGAAGAATTCCTCGGTCTTATAAGGTTTGGGAATAATATCATTAAAGCCGTTGAGGTAAAATTCATCCAGGTTCTCATCCAGGGTGACTGCGGTAAGCGCTATAATAGGAATATCTTCATTAAATTTCCTGATTTCTATAGTGGCTTCTATTCCGCTTATGCCTGGCATGTGTATATCCATAAGGATAAGGTCAAAATGATTGTTTTTTACCTTATCTATGGCAATAGTACCATTATCTGCCACATCACAAATTACTTTATTCTTTTCCAGAATTTTCCTGGTGATCATCTGGTTGATCTTATTGTCTTCTACAATAAGAATCTTTTTATCAATCATGATGTCATTAGATAAAGCTTCGGTTTTCTCTACCTTTAACTGCCTGGTAGCATTTTCTTTAGGGGGTTCCAGGGCTTCAAATTTAAGTTCAAAGGTAAACTTAGAACCTTTTCCCAATTCGCTTTCCAGATGAATTTCGCTGTCTAGAAGGCTTAACAGGTTCTTTACAATGGAGAGCCCTAAACCTGTACCTCCAAATTTACGATTGATCTGTGTAGATCCCTGGGTGAAATTTTCAAATATCGCTTTCTGCTTTTCTTTGCTGATACCTTCACCATTATCTTTTATCTCAAAGCCTAGATAGACTTTTTTATCATTCTGATTTAGTTTGGTGACATTAATCCATATATCCCCGTTTTCAGTAAATTTTATGGAATTCCCTATTAAATTAATTAGGATCTGGGAAATTTTTAGGGGATCGCCTTTTAATTTGCTTGGGATGGAATTGTCAAAATTAAAGTGGATTTTAGTCTCTTTTTCATCTGCCGAATTCTTAAGGGCAATAAGCACATCAGAAATTCTTCTTTTGAGATTAAATGTGCTTTCCATTAATTCCACCTTATTCGCCTCTAGTTTGTTGAGGTCTAAAATATTATTAATGAGGGATAACAGGTATTCTCCTGAAAATTTTAAAGAATTTAAATGTTCCTTTTGATTTTCGGTTGGGCTTTCTTCAAGGAGAAGGTGCGTTAAGCCTGTAACGGCATAAAGCGGAGTGCGCAACTCATGTGTAATAGTGCTTAGGAACTGTGCTTTTGCCAGGGAAGCTTTTTCGGCATTTTCTTTGGCCAGTGTAAGTTCTGTATTTTTTTTCTGCAAAAGATCGTTGGCCCTTGCTCTAAGATTGTTGTTTTTATACAGGGAAAGGGTTAGGAGGGAAAGAATAGTGATAAGGGCAACACTTAAAATCGTGGTGAGTTTATTCACCTTCAGGGATTTTTCCTGCTCGGCATTTTGAAGCGTAAGGGAACTTAGGGTGTTTTTAAGAGCATCCTGGCCATACCTGCTGTTGGCTTCCTGCGCAAGTTCCTCTTCATTCATATTATAAATGGAGTCCTTGGTAGTATAACTTTTTTGAAGATAAGCCAGGGCAGAATCCGGCTGCTGTTTCATTTCATAGATAGTGCTTAATCTTTTGCTGGCACTTACCACCATACCTCCAAAGCTATTCTCTTCAGCGATCTTTAAAGATTTGCGGGCGCTCCTTTCCGCTTCTTCAATACGATTAAGGTAGAGGTGTGCGCTGGATTTAAAATAGTTAAGACGGCTTTTTTCATACGGATTATCACTTCCGGATAAATAAATTTCAGCATTGTTAAAGTTATTTAAAGCGGCTTCATAATCTGAATTTTCATGCAGCTGCAAAACTCCCCGATTGAGGGCCACCAGGCCTAGTTGTTCCCTGTTGTCGTGTTTTTCATAAATATCTTCAGCTAAGGAAAGATATTCTTTTGCTTTCCCATATTGCTGCTGTAGATCTAAAATTTTGGCAAACTGCAGATAGCTGTAAGCCAAACCAATCTCATCCCCAATTTCCTTTTGTACAGCAATCGCTTTATTTATTATTTTACTGGCTTTTTTATTATCATGTTTTATATAATAAAGATTAGAAAGGATGCTGTTGGAAAGGGCAAGGTACCGCTTGTGGTCTATTGTCTTTGCCAGGGCTATGGAGGAATCCAGTTCCCTCATGGCAGCGTCAAAATTGTAATGCAGGATAGAAGATTCAGCATCGCTGAGCAACTGATGAATATTCTCACTTACTTCATCTTCATTTTTTACCTCCTGGCTCTGGAAAGCGAAGGCAAAAGAGCATATAAGGCAAAATAACAGGGAGAGGGTTAAGTTCTTCATTTGGGTTTTGGCAACTTAAGGTCGATAAATATAGTTAATTCTTGTTTACGATAGAAATTAAATCTATGAGTCTGCTGGAATACCCTATTTCATTATCGTACCATCCTATTAGCTTTACCAGTTTCCCCCCAATTACCGAGGTCATTTGTGCGTCAAAAACACAGCTATATTCCTGGTCCAGTATGTCTACAGAAACAATAGGATCTTCTGTGTAACTTAAAATACCTTTAAGAGTGCCTAGTGCGGCTTCCTTAAAAAGACGGTTTACTTCTTCAATAGAAGTTTTATTTTCCACGTTCAGCGTCATATCGGTAAGCGAACCGTTGGGAACGGGCACCCTTATTCCGCAACCGCCAATTACCTCGCTTAAATCAGGGAAAATTCGGGTTAAAGCTTTTGCGGCACCGGTGGTGGTAGGAATAATGGATTGTGCCGCGGCCCGGCTTCTCCTTAAATCACGGTGAGGCTTATCATGCAGGCTCTGATCTGAGGTATAGGAATGAACAGTGGTAATATAAGCCTGGCTTACCCGTAGTTGATCGTGAATAACCTTGAGCATTGGGGCTGCATTATTAGTGGTGCAGGAAGCATTGGAAATAATTTTTTCTGAACCGTCTAAAAGATGATCATTTACCCCCAGAACAATCATTTTAATAGATGCATCCTCGGGCGGGACAGAGAGAATAATTTTTTTCACACCCTCTTTGAGATGATGTTCCAGATCTTCAGTAGTATTAAACTTTCCCGAACATTCTATTACGTAATCTACATGAAAATCTTGCCAGGGAATGTCTTTTGGATGAGCATAATTAAGGACGTGAGTGGATTTACCTTCAATGGTGATCTTAGCATTTTGCCCCGTAATTTCTTTTTTCAGCCTGCCATGAATGCTATCGTATTTGAGAAGATGGGTGAGCGTTTCGGCATTGGCAATATCATTAAGCGCCACAACATTAATAGTTGGGTGATCTACCAGTAATCTAAATAAACTGCGCCCAATCCTCCCAAAACCGTTAATGGCAATATTAATGGGGGAATTCATAAAGTTTAGTTGATATGCTTTTGAGCTTTATAAGAAGATCTAACCAGTGCACTACTTTCCACATGCCTGAACCCAAGATCCAAACCTATGGCTTCATATTTCTTAAACTGGTCTGGAGTGATAAATTGTTTAACCGGCAGGTGCTTTTTACTGGGTTGCAGGTACTGGCCAATGGTCACCACATCTACCCCGGCATTGCGAAGGTCATGTAGTGTTTCAATCACTTCTTCTTCTTGTTCCCCAAGGCCAAGCATGATGCCAGATTTTGTACGGTTAATGCCTTGTTGTTTCAAATATCTCAACACTTCCAGGCTACGTTCGTATTTGGCCTGGATTCGTACTTCCCGTGTAAGCCTTTTTACAGTTTCCATATTATGAGAAACCACTTCAGGCATTACTTCTACAATCCGGTCTATATTTCGTTCATTTCCCTGAAAATCGGGAATTAGGGTTTCCAAGGTGGTTTCAGGATTCATTCGGCGAATAGCCTTCACAGTTTCTGCCCAAATAATAGAACCCATATCTTTCAAATCATCGCGGTCCACACTGGTAATAACAGCATGTTTGATTTTCATCAGTTTAATAGAACGGGCAACTTTTTCAGGCTCATCCCATTCCACCGTTTCGGGCCGGCCGGTTTTTACACCACAAAATCCGCAGGAACGGGTACAAACATTTCCAAGAATCATAAAGGTTGCGGTACCTTCACTCCAGCATTCTCCCATATTAGGGCAGCTTCCTGAAGTACAAATGGTATGAAGGTCATATTTATCAACCAGGCTCCTGAGTTCAGTATATTTCTTCCCGGTAGGAAGTTTTACTCTTAGCCATTTTGGCTTAGCCTGGGTTTTATTTTTTACGGGCGTAATAGTCTCTGTACTCATAGCAAAATTCTGTTGTTCAAAGATACAATATTATAACAAACTGCATAAGTTTAGACGAAGACTAAGGCAGATCTTACTTAGGATTCCGATTTTCAATAATATCGGCCAGCAGCTTCTTTGCCCGCAACAGTTTCACCTTTACATTATTCATTGGTTCGTCCAGGCTTTCGGCAATTTCTTTATAACTTTTCTCCTGGAAGTACCTCAGGTTAATTACTTCCTGATAATGAGGTTTTAATTGCTTAATATCAGTAAGAAGCTGGGCAAGATTTTGTTCGTTAATAAGTTTATCTTCTATAGAAGGAGTTTCGTCTGCAATAGTATAGACTTTATCTTCGTCATGGGTGGTGGTGCGGGACCTTATGGAAGAATTTTTCTTCCGCAGCATATCTACATGGATGTTTTTTGAAATGGCAATAAGCCAGGTACTAAAGGAATAATTTTCATCAAAAGTTTCAATGCGGTTAAAAGCCTTGGAAAAGGTTTGAATACTAATGTCTTCAGCTTCATATTCATTACGGGTTTTTTTAAGCTGAAATCCGTAAACGTCATTCCAGTAACTATCCAGAAGATAATTAAACGCTGCCTGGTTACCACCTTTTGCCTCCTTTATTTTTTTCAGAAGCTTTTCCGGATTTATTTCCAATGAGTAGGTTTTGAAAAAATGTTTGCAATAAAGATACCTAATTGGGTGGTGATTAGAAACAATTCCATAACAGGAAATAACCATACCACATCTTTTTCATCCAGTTTCGCTGCCGCTTTAAAATATAAAACTCCTTTTACCAGTAGGACCAGAGCAAAAATGGCCAGCGCAACATACCAGAAGCCTGTAAGTAGCAAGAATGGGAAAAATAACCAGAAACCAATCTGGGAAGCATAGAAAATCCCCAGGAGCAGCTGATGCTTTCTTTTGTAATGGCCGGCTACAGAAATATGCCTTCTTTTTTGCGTGATCCATTTGCCAAAACTGTTCTTTGGGACACTTCTCGTTATTGCCAGAGGCTCATAACAAAGGGCAGTATTTTCTAAGGTTGCACTTTCATTTACAAAAAGGTCATCATCACCAGACCTTAAATGAAGGTGATTAGCAAAACCATTCTGTTCATAGAATTGGGTTGAAGTATATGCCAGATTGCGGCCTACCCCCATATAGGGAAATCCTAATTTTGCATAAGAAAAATACTGGATAGCGGTTAACAGGGTTTCAAACCTGATAAGCTTGTTGAGTATGGACGATTTGTTCTTAAAATAGCCGCCATAGCCCAAAACAATAGACTTGCCGGTGTTAAAATTTTTAGTCATTTCACTAATCCATTTGTTAGATTGTGGTGCACAGTCGGCATCTGTAAAAAGAAGGTGTTGGAATTTAGCTTTTTTGATCCCCAGGGTGAGGGCGTACTTTTTATTTGCCCAGAAAGCCTCGTTGTTTTGCACATTTACAATCTGAATCCTGCCGTCCAGCTCCTTATACTTTTCCATTACCTCCAAAGTTTCATCTGTGGAAGCGTCATTAATAAGGATTATTTCAAATTCCGGGTATTCCTGTGCAATAATAGCGGGAAGAAAAGTGTTAAGGTTTTGTGCCTCGTTTTTTGCGCAAATGATCACGGAAACAGGTGTTTCTGTTTTTGGCGAAGAAGCTATTTGTTGCCGCCCTGAGGCAAAACTGAAAAATGTAAGAAAATAGGTGAGATTAACTGCTGCAATTAGAAGGAATACAGCCAACAGGATTGTGGTCATTCAAATTAACTGGCCTTTTTTGCGTCTGAAGAACAATTTCCAATCTCATCCGGCATTTTTCCGCAGTAACTACAGGCTTCCCCCTCCTTATTTAAAAAAGGACTTTGGCTGGCACAGGTTCCTGCAAATTTACCATCTTTTTTTCCCCAGATCTTGATTGCGATTCCCGCAAATGCCAGGGCTATTAGTACGAAGCTTATTAAGAATAATTGCATGTTTACTTTTTCTGATTACAAAAATAAGAATAAAAATACCTTTAGGAAAAATGAGCCAATAAAAAATACTCATTTGCATTTATATCTTGCAATTTTCGAACCAATACCCTTTTACTGCAGGTTAAATTAGAAAATATTGACTTCAGGTTCAAGTTCTACTCGAAATTTTTCTTTCACCTCCATCTGGATCTTTTGAGATAAGTGCAAAATTTCCTGGCCAGTGGCATTCCCATAATTTACAAGAACAAGCGCCTGGTTTTTATGTACCCCGGCATCTCCTTCGCGGTAACCTTTTAAACCTGCTTTTTCAATAAGCCATCCCGCCGGGATTTTAATTTTCGAGGGGCTAACCGGGTAAGAGGGAATTTCGGGATATTGCTGCTGTAGTCTATTGAACTCTTCCTTCTTAATCACCGGATTTTTAAAAAAACTCCCGCTGTTTCCAAGCTCTTTGGGATCTGGCAATTTCTCCTGCCTAATGGCAATTACAGCGTCTGAAATATCCCTTATTTTGGCTGAAAAAATCTTTTTTTGATCCAGGGCATTTTTTATAGCGCCATAGCTGGTGCGTAAAATGTGTTGGCTTTTAGTTAACCTGAAGGTGACACTGGTAATAATATACTGCCCCTTTAAAGAAGTTTTGAAAATGGAATGCCGGTAATTAAATTCGCTGTCCTGTTTACTGAAGTTTCGCTGCTCCAGCGTTTGGATATTTACAGCCTCGCATTCTTCAAAAACATCTTTTAATTCTACTCCGTACGCTCCAATATTTTGTATGGGGGCTGTGCCCACATTCCCGGGAATAAGAGAAAGATTTTCAAGGCCTCCCAGTTCCTGTTTTAATGTCCACAGTACAAACTGGTGCCAGTTTTCACCTGCACAGGCCTTAACCAGAACCTCGTTCCCGGTTACCGAGAGAATTTCTTTTCCCTTTAAGTTGATATGAAGTACGGTTTTGTTAATATCTGCTGTAAGCAACATATTGCTGCCACCTCCAAGGATAAACAATTCCTGGGCGTAAGTTTGCTTCAATACTTCTTTTAACTCTTCAACAGTATCTACAGATATAAATTTCTTGGCTTTTACATCTATACCAAAAGTGTTGAATTTTTTTAGAGAAGCATTTTCAGAAACCTGCATTTTATCGGTTTTTATATTGTATTAAAGCTTCCTGAAGAATTTCGAGGGCTCGTTCCAGGTTTTCCCTTTTTAAAACATAGGCGATCCTCACCTGGTTCATTCCTGTATTTGGAGTAGAGTAGAAGCCTGCTGCAGGAGCCACCATAACTGTTTCGTCGTTTAGCTGAAAGTCCTCCAGCAACCATTTTGCAAAATCTTCGGCATCATCTACAGGCAATTCTGCTATACAATAAAATGCTCCTTTAGGTTTTGCCACTTTAACCCCTTCTATTTTCTCCAGGCCTTCAACGAGTATGTTCCGTCTAAGGGTATACTCTTCAATTACTTCGTTAAAGTATTCTTCTGGGGTTTCCAGGGCTGCTTCACTTGCTATCTGTGCAAAAGTAGGCGGACTTAGCCTGGCCTGGGCAAACTTCATTGCCGCACTTATCACCTCTTTATTTTTTGAAACCAGGCAACCTATCCTCGCCCCGCACATACTGTAGCGTTTGGAAACCGAATCTACCATTATCGCGTGCTGTTCCAGTTCAGGGATGCTCATAATGGAATGGTGGGTAACCCCGTCATAGGCAAATTCCCGATACACTTCATCTGCAACTACAAAAAGATCATATTTAATTGCCAGATCGGCAATTTGCCGGATTTCTTCTTTGGTGTAAAGGTATCCTGTGGGATTTCCCGGGTTGCAAAGGAGAATAGCTTTTGTTTTGTCCGTGATCAGTTTTTCAAATTCTGAAATTTCCGGAAGCGCAAAATTGTCCTGGAAAGAAGCTTTTATAGGTATTACCTTTACGCCTGAAGCCGTGGCAAAACCATTATAATTGGCATAAAAAGGTTCAGGAATAATTACCTCGTCTCCGGGATCTGTAATACTCCCCATGGTAAAGAGCAAGGCTTCTGAGCCGCCGGTGGTAATAATGATGTCATTGCTGTCCACAGGAATATCGTGCTTGCTATAGTAAGCAGCAAGTTTTTCGCGATAGCTCTGGAAACCTGCAGAATGACTGTAAGATAACACCTCTATATTATTTTTTTTAACCGCCTCTAAAGCTACTTCAGGGGTTTTAATATCTGGTTGTCCTATGTTTAGCTGGTAGATTGTCTTTCCCTTTTCTATAGCTGCTTCCGCAAAAGGAACCAGTTTACGGATTGGAGATTCAGGCATTTGAAGCCCTTTTTGAGAAATATTAGGCATAATGGTTCGTGTTTATAGAAATGCAAAAGTGCAAAAATAATAGAAGAATAATAAGTTCCTGCCTTAATAAAAAGGAGGTTATGCCTGTTAAGGCCGGAAATATTTCAAGGCGCCTTGAATATAGCGGTTCAATAAAAAACCTCCAGCGCTGGCAGGAGGTTTTTTAAAAATTATTCAAAAACTGTAATTAGCTTTCTGAGCTTTCTTCTTCCACTACAGTTCCTTTAATCTTAAGGGCTTTGGTGGGTTCTTCTGTATTAGAATAAACAGTTACTGTTTTACGAATAGGCCCCACCCGTTTAGTATCGTATTTTACTTCTATCTGCCCAGACTCACCGGGAAGTATAGGATTTGTTGGTTTTTTAGGAACGGTACAGCCACAGCTGGATTTCACGTCCTCTATCACAAGTGGCTCGTTACCGGTATTGGTGAATTCAAAAACCCGCACGCCGTCACTTCCTTTTTTTATTGTGCCATAATCTATGGTTTCAGACTTGAACTCCATCTTAGCCTGGGCCGAGGCAGTGCCTATTCCGGCCAGGATAAATACGGCAATCATTACTAAATTTTTCATAATTAATTGGTTTAAATAGATCTTGTAAAGATACTCCGAATTGAAAAATAGACCAAATTATAATCAATTCAACTTCTTTTAAAATCCTTTAGTTATAATTACTTTTGCCTTTATTTTCAAAAATTAGACCAAGATATGGCAATTGCTTCCCAATACAACGCAAAACAAGTAGAAGATAAGTGGTATAACTACTGGATGGAAAACGGTTATTTTCATTCTGAAGTAGATGAGCGGGAGCCTTATACTATTGTAATTCCCCCGCCAAACGTTACCGGAGTATTGCACATGGGGCATATGCTTAACAATACTATCCAGGATGTGCTGGTAAGAAGGGCACGGCTTAAAGGTTACAATGCCTGCTGGGTGCCGGGAACAGATCATGCTTCTATTGCTACCGAGGCAAAAGTGGTGGCCAAGCTTAAAGCTGAAGGCATTAATAAAAATGACCTTAGCCGTGAGGAATTTCTACAGCATGCGTGGGAATGGACCCATAAACATGGCGGTATAATCCTGGAACAACTTAAAAAACTTGGTGCTTCCTGCGACTGGGAACGCACCAAATTTACCATGGATGAAGATATGTCTGCTTCGGTCATTAAAGTCTTTGTTGATTTATATGAGAAAGGGCTCATTTACCGGGGCTACCGAATGGTAAACTGGGATCCTGAAGCCCAAACCACCCTTTCTGATGAAGAGGTGATCTATCAGGAAAAGCAGGGAAATCTTTACTATCTAAACTACAAAATTGAAGGTGTAGAAGACGCTCTCACTATTGCTACCACCCGGCCGGAAACCATTCTTGGAGATACCGCAATATGTATAAATCCAAATGATGAACGTTTTACCCACCTTAAAGGAAAAAGGGCCATTGTACCAATTAATAACCGTGTAATTCCCATTATTGAAGATGAATATGTAGACATGGAGTTTGGTACAGGCTGTTTAAAAGTAACCCCCGCACATGATGAGAACGATAAAATGCTGGGGGATAAGCATCACCTGGAAGTGATCGATATTTTTAATGACGATGCCACACTAAACTCTTACGGCTTGCATTATGAGGGTAAAGACAGGTTTACGGTAAGAAAGGAAATCACCAGAGAGCTTGAAGAGCTAGGGGTGCTGCAGAAAATTGAAGAGCATACCAATAAAGTGGGTACCAGTGAACGTACCGGTGCGGTAATAGAACCAAAATTAAGCGACCAGTGGTTCCTGAAGATGAAGGATTTAGCCGAACCTGCCATAAAAGCTGTGGTAGGAGATGATATTAACCTGGTACCCGATAAATTTCTGAATACTTATAAGTATTGGATGGAAAACGTTCGGGACTGGAATGTGTCCCGTCAGCTTTGGTGGGGGCACCAGATCCCCGCATATTTTTATGGTGATGGAAAAGAAGATTTTGTAGTTGCTGAAACTATTGAAGTTGCCCTGGAAAAAGCCAAAGAAAAAACCGGTAATCAAAATTTGCAAATTTCAAGTCTTAGGCAGGATAAAGATGCCCTGGATACCTGGTTTTCCTCCTGGTTATGGCCAATGAGTGTGTTTAATGGAATTCTTGAGCCCGAAAATAAGGAAATTCAATATTACTATCCTACCAACGACCTTGTGACCGCCCCGGAAATCCTGTTTTTCTGGGTAGCAAGAATGATCATGGCAGGATATGAGTATCGTGGAGAACGGCCCTTTAAAAATGTATATTTAACGGGGATCGTTAGGGATAAACAGCGTCGCAAAATGTCTAAATCCCTGGGGAATTCTCCAGATCCACTCGGTCTTATTGAACAATATGGGGCAGATGGGGTAAGAGTAGGAATGCTTCTAAGCTCACCGGCAGGGAACGATCTTATGTTTGATGAAGACCTTTGCAAGCAGGGGAGTGCTTTCACTAATAAGATATGGAATGCCTTTCGGCTGGTAAAAGGCTGGGAAGTTTCCGAAGAAAAAGAGCAGCCCGAAACTGCCAAAATTGCCATGGAATGGTATAAAGCAAAATTTCAGAAAACGCTGCGGGAAATTGAAGATCATTTTTCAAAATACAGGATTAGCGATGCCCTTATGTCTACATATAAACTTATTTGGGATGATTACTGTTCCTGGTTCCTGGAAATGGTAAAACCTGCCTTTGGAGAACCTGTAGATGCAGTAACTTTTAAAGCGGTTATTTCAATTCTTGAAGATAACTTAAAAATCCTGCATCCTTTTATTCCTTTTGCTTCTGAAGAAATCTGGCAGGAAATTACAGGAAGAACTCCTGGAGAGGCTTTAATTATTTCAAAATGGCCTGTGCAGCAATCTTTTAATGAAAATATTATTGCTGAATTTGCCGTCGCTTCTGAAGTGATTACGGGAATAAGAAAAATAAGGAAAGAAAAAAACATCTCTTTTAAAAATGAAGTTGAATTCAGGGTTTTAAACAATGAAGAGACTTCAACCTATTTTGATCCTGTAATTGTGAAGATGGGCAACCTGTCTTCGCTGGAATATGTAAAAAAACAGGTGGAAGGAGCACTTTCTTTCAGGGTGAAATCCAATGATTACTTTATCCCGGTGACCGGTGCCATAGATGTTGAAGCTGAAATCACAAAGCTGGAGGAAGAGTTAAATTATACTTCAGGTTTCCTGAAATCTGTGGAGAAAAAGCTTTCTAACGAGCGTTTTGTAAATAATGCACCAGAAAAAGTGGTGGCTATAGAAAAAGCAAAAAAAGCAGATGCAGAAGCAAAAATTGAAGCCCTAAAAGCCAGCCTGGCGAGTTTAAAATAGCCGGTTTGCAGATTGTTTATTTGCCCCACGGGTTAACTATTATTTCTCTGCAGTAAATTCTCACACAGTTTCTGGTTTAGAACTTCTGTTTTAAAAAGATCTAAAATTCTTTACCTTGTAGTTATGACAAAAAGGCCGGGTAAAGGAAATCAGAAAAGGGCTATCAGGTACCTTCCCATTTATGGCTGTATTTCCACAGGAATAATTTATATAGCAGTGGGGGTAATTGCCATTCTTTCGCTTCTAAGGATAAAACATGGAGGGGCGAGCGAAAGTAGTTTTCTGCTTTCCATAAGCGACTACACCTTCGGGGATGTTTTGGTGTTTCTAATCCTCCTGGGAATGCTCAGCTATTTTGCCTGGCGCATATATGAAAGTATAAAAGATCCATATAAATATGGAAGTAACTGGAGAGGATTGGGGCATAGGGCAGGTATTTGCCTTAGTTCCCTGGCCGATGCTTTGATAGCTTATTCTGCCCTAATGGTGTTGTTAGGGCTTAGTGAAGTTAGCGAGAGCGGAAGACCGCAACAACAGCGGGAAATGATTAGCAATATGCTTCAGAAAAGCTGGGGAGATTGGGTTGTAATAAGCCTCGGGGTGATAGTAATGGGAACTGCCTTAGTGCAATTATTATATGGGTTAAGAAAAGGTTACAGAGAACGTCTTGATATTGCCGGCTATAGAAAGGAGTGGAAAAAGCTGATTTTTCTCCTGGCAAAAATTGGTTATTTGTGCCGCGGAATTATCCTGGGAATTATTGGCTTCTTTTTTGTAAAAGCCGGATTTACAGATAATGAACAATATGTGGTAAATACAGACAAAGCTTTTAATTTTATAGGCGACCATGTGGGAAAACTTCCTTTTGCTGTGGTGGCTGTTGGTACCATTTGCTATGGACTATTTATGTTTGCCATGGGATTTACTTACGATGTGGATAACGATCCTACAGATCCCGGTTATGGATAAATACAAAGGAGAAAAAAGTGGTGGAAGCCAGTAACAATTAAGTTATGGGATACTGCCAATATTTTCTTCTACTAGCGCTATGTATTTCTCCTGGGCTTCCTCTTTACTGAGGTTCTTTACCTGCACAAGCGCATTAACCTTAAATGCAGACCTTAAATCACCCTCGCTGGTGGGAGGAATGTAAAATCCATTTTTCTCTGTTGCCCTTTTGTAGTAGGCATAAAAGTGCAGCAAAACATCCGGCGGAAATTTTTGCTTTGTTTTACTGACCATTCGATAGGCCTTTCGGAATTTTTTATCAAGATCTTCCGGCATCATTAAACTAATCCTGTATTTTACCAATCACACTTAATCCTCCTTTGACTTTTTGATTAAGAGCTACTTCAATTGGGGTGCCAAGGGGCATAAAAACATCTACGCGGGATCCAAATTTAATGAATCCACTGTCGCTTCCCTGGGCTACTTCCTGCCCAACTTCAGCATAATTTACAATACGTTTGGCCATAGCTCCGGCAATCTGGCGGTAAAGGATTTCGCCCGCAACTTCATTTTCCACCACCACTGTGGTGCGTTCATTTTCTTCGCTTGACTTTGGATGCCATGCCACAAGAAATTTCCCCGGGTGATATTTACTAAATTTAACCCTGCCTCCAACCGGATGCCTGGTAACATGTACATTAATGGGCGACATGAAAATAGAGACCTGTAAACGTTTGTCCTTAAAATATTCTTTTTCGAACACTTCTTCAATTACCACTACTTTGCCATCTACAGGGGCTACGATGTTGCGGTTGTTAATCTCTGTTTTTCTTGTGGGGTTCCTAAAAAACTGAATAATCAGTAAAAACAGGATAACAGATACTACCAGGATGGCAAATTTTATCCAGTAGGTATTAATTAACGTGTAAGTAATGATGTTTATTGCAATTAATAAAATTGCAGTAAGCGTCATGATCTTGTAACCTTCTTTATGAAACATAGTTCAGCATGTATAAATAGGCATAAACAAAAGGGCTGGCAAAGATAATGCTATCCAGCCTGTCAAACAGTCCGCCGTGCCCTGGCATTAGTTTGCCGCTGTCTTTTACGCCGGCCTGCCTCTTGAATTTAGATTGTATTAGATCTCCCAGGGTCCCAAAAATACTCAATATTATTGCTAATCCCAACCAGATAGAAAAAGTTAAGAATTGAGTATACACAAAAATAAAGTAACTGGCGGCACAGCTAAAGATAAGCCCTCCCAGAAAACCTTCAATAGTTTTGTTGGGAGAGATGCGTTCAAATAATTTGCGCTGGCCAAAATTTTTACCCACAATAAAGGCAAAAGTGTCATTTGTCCAGATAAGTGCAAAGATTCCTACGACAAGTTTTGGAATAAAAACACCTTCTATAGTAGGAATAAGAGTTAAGAAAATAACTGAAGAGATAAGATAAAAAATAATAATGATATACTTCTTTTTTTCAAAAACCGGTATTTTGTTTACCATCATTAGGTCCTTTACCAGAAATAGGTTTACAAAGATGGTGATAAGAAGAAGGAGAATAGTTGCGTCCTGATTAAATTTAAGATAGCTGAATAGGTAAAATAATAAGGCCTGTACCGCATAAAGGGCATAACTTTTTAGCCTGAGCAGTTTTTGCATTTCTATTAGGCATACCAGCCCCAGCAAGTAAAAAAGGGTGATAAAGATAAATTCAGAAGAAAGAATGGAAGCTACCAATATGGATATATACAATAATCCCGAGACGGTTCTGATTATAGCTTCCCTCATATATTAAAGATCTTCCAGAAGAAGTAAATAAAGGTTTTTGGTGCTACTACCGTAACTCATAAAATCGCCTTCCTTCTGTGTTTCAAAATTTTTAATAGTAGTAATATTGGAAGGAATGTGTTGCTTGTTTCTAAACTTGATTCCTCTTAAACCTTCCCCAATAGTGTCTGTTAGTTGGCTTGTGGAAGCTAAAATAACGAAGTTCGCCGGTAGGTCATGAAGTTTACTTTCTTTAATCTGATTAGAAGAAATCAGGATGGAACCATCATTGGCAATAAGATATTCACAGGTGGAAAGAAAGAAAGGCGCGCCGGAGGAGCGGTTAAAAGTTAAATTAAAACCTTTAAACTTTTCCTGGAGATTGGGATCAAAACAGAAGCAGTCTTTTTCATACCAGTCGTTTTCCAACAAAATGTTGTCAAAAGCTTCCAGCACTTCTTCCTGGCTTTCGCAGTAAAGAAATTTACCACCATTGTTCCTGAAATTGAGCATAAACCGTTCATCTGTAGGGAGTTTTACCTCAGGCATATACTTACCCCTATCAGCATTTTCAGGTTTTTCCTGGCTTTTGTCTGATTTAGATTTAGGGTTCAGGAATCTTCTAAATAGACTCATAGAATTTAGGTGTGGTTCTCAATGTCATTTCTACCAAAGGTAAAAAATCTTAATTTAACCTTGGGTCAAATTAAGATTTTTTACCTGTAGTAAGAAACTTATTTATTTACAGACTTTTTCTTTTCTATATCTGCTTCTTCAGGATTATTAATAAGAGAAGTGGCCTCGGGATCTCTTCTTTCAGGAGCTGCCTTCCTGACAGGGCGTCCTTCTAAAGTTTTTTCCTCTTTTTGATAGGGCCTGTCCCCAAATATACGCTGAAGGTCATCTTTAAAAATTACTTCTTTGTCCAGAAGGATATCTGCAAGCTGGCTTAATTTATCCTTATGTTTAGTTAAGAGATCCTTTGCCCGTTGGTACTGCGTTTCAATAAGATTTGAAATTTCCTTATCTATTAATTCTGAAGTACGTTCGCTATACGGTTTGGTGAAGTTATATTCGCTTTGTCCAGAAGAATCGTAGTAAGTAAGGTTTCCTACGGCATCATTAAGGCCATAAATAGTCACCATGGCCCGGGCTTGTTTTGTTACCTTTTCAAGGTCACTAAGAGCACCGGTGGAGATTTTATCAAAAATAACTTTCTCGGCAGCACGGCCTCCTAATGCAGCACACATTTCGTCCAGCATTTGCTCCGGCCGTACAATAAGACGTTCTTCAGGTAGATACCAGGCAGCTCCCAAGGACTGGCCTCGGGGTACAATAGTCACTTTTACAAGAGGTGCGGCATGCTCCAGCATCCAGCTCACGGTCGCGTGCCCTGCTTCATGAAATGCAATCGCTTTTTTCTCTTCAGGGGTTATAATTTTGTTCTTTTTCTCAAGGCCGCCTACAATACGGTCTACCGCATCAAGGAAATCCTGTTTCCCAACCGCTTTATTTCCTTTCCTGGCGGCAATAAGCGCAGCCTCGTTACATACATTGGCGATGTCTGCCCCGGAAAAACCTGGAGTTTGTTTTGCAAGGAATTCAGTATCCAGCTCATCGGCAACCTTTTTAAGTGGTTTTAAATGCACCTCAAAAATTTCGCGTCTTTCGTTAAGGTCCGGCAGGTCTACATAAATCTGCCTGTCAAAACGGCCCGCCCTCATAAGCGCTTTATCCAAAACATCGGCGCGGTTGGTTGCAGCAATTACAATTACATTGGTATTGGTTCCAAAACCGTCCATTTCGGTAAGCAACTGGTTAAGGGTATTTTCACGCTCATCATTAGAGCCGGAAAAATTGCTTTTTCCCCTAGCCCTACCAATGGCGTCAATTTCATCTATAAAAATAATCGATGGCGATTTTTCTTTAGCCTGTTTAAAAAGGTCGCGTACACGTGAGGCTCCCACTCCAACAAACATCTCTACAAAGTCTGAACCCGAAAGAGAGAAGAAAGGTACTTTGGCTTCTCCGGCCACAGCTTTTGCTAATAAGGTTTTACCTGTTCCAGGAGGCCCTACTAATAAAGCACCCTTCGGAATTTTACCACCTAAAGCGGTATATTTTTCAGGTTGTTTAAGAAAATCTACAATTTCCTGTACTTCTTCTTTGGCGCCTTCAAGGCCCGCCACATCTTTAAAAGAAGTTTTAACATCGGTATTCTGGTCAAAAAGCTTTGCCTTGGATTTTCCAATATTAAAAATTTGGCCTCCTGCACCTCCTCCTGCGCCAGAGCTCATCTTCCGCATAATAAAGATCCATATTCCTATAATGAGGATAAAAGGAAGCAGGGTAAAGAAGACTTCTCCCCAAACATTGGTTTCCCTCTTAAAGTTAAGGTTTGCTGAAACTCCATATTCTTCCTCAATTTCCTCAACATCATTTTGAAATTTTTCCAGGCTTCCAAAATTAAAAGTATAGGCAGGACTGTCTCCTCCCGGAAATATATCAGGATCGGTTTCCGATTTATGCTCGTCTTTTTGCTTAGCTTCGTCGGTAAGATAAACATTAGCTTTTTGGTTATTAATAATAACCAGTTTTTTAACGTCTCCTTCTTTTAAATATTCTTCAAACTGGCTTGGGGTAATTTGAGCAGGCTCATTAAAACCACCGCCGGTAAAGAAATTTATTCCTAAAAATATGATGATGATAGCTGCATAGATCCAGTATGCACTAAACTTTGGCTTCTTTGGATCCAGTCTTTTCTTCGGTTGCTGTTTCGCCATTCTTACTTAATTCTGTTAGATTTAATAATTTGTCTCAATTGAGGTTATTTTTGCGTCACCCCAAAGACTCTCAATATCGTAAAACTCTCTTATATGTCGTTGAAAAACATGAACCACTACATTTACATAGTCCATTAAAACCCATTCCGCGTTTTCACTACCTTCAATGTGCCAGGGTTTGTCCTTAAGAGCTTTACTAACTGATTTTTGAACGGAATTTACTATGGCGTTTACCTGCGTGTTAGAAGAACCATTGCAGATGATAAAGTAATCACAAACTGTATTTTCGATTTCTCTCAGGTCAAGGATATCAATGTCATTTCCTTTTACTTCCTCTATCCCTTTTATTATTTGTGCAATAAGATGATCGCTGTTCGTTTCTTTTTTTGCCATTAAATCTTTTTCTTTACGCAAAGTTATTACTTTTTAGTCTTTTTAATGTCTGTTCTTTATAACATTTTAACGCTTAAGTATTTTACGTTCTCACATGCGTATAATCAAAGTTAATGCCATCAATTCCACCAACGCGCTCGCCAGGGATCTTTATCCCGGGAAATCTGCGTTTGCACCTCTTTGTGTAAGTGCTCACCTGCAGACCAATGGTAAGGGCCAAAGAGGTGCCGGGTGGGTTTCTAATGCGGGGGAAAATCTTACTTTTAGCGTGTTATATCCCAAAACAGGTGTTACTGCAGAGAAACAATTTCTACTCAGTGCTTCCGTTGCACTTGCCATTTTAGATACGCTTGAAGACTACCAGGTTCCAAAACTGCGGGTAAAATGGCCTAACGACATAATGGCAGCGAATGTTAAGATTTGTGGAATTTTAATAGAAAATATCCTTAAAAAGGATGCTATTGCTGCCTCTATTATAGGAATTGGCCTTAATGTAAACCAGGAATTTTTTCCCAACCTCCCTCAGGCGGGATCTTTGCGGCAGGTGACAGGCAAAATTTATGAGCCTGACAGGCTTCTTGAAAAATTACTTGATGCTCTTAGCAGCAGGCTTGAGAAAATTTCCCATCGTACCGGCAGAGAAATTCTGAAAGAATATGAATCTAAATTATTTAGAAAGGAGGTGGCTTCTACTTTTCAACTGCCTAATGGAAGTCGTTTAACCGGAATTATAAGAGGGGTGACCAGTGAAGGCCTTTTAAAGGTAGAACTGGAAAATGAAATTCTAAAGGTTTTTGATTTAAAGGAAGTAAAACTTCTTTTCTAATAAAAAACCTCATTCGGGTAGGAATGAGGTTTAAAACAGTGTTATTTTCAGCTTATAATTTTGAAATATTTTCTGCCAGGCTGTTGATAAATTTTTGCAGCGGATTTTTTACCATCATGCTCATCATCGCGTTGAAATTCCCATGGAATAAAAGCTGTACTTCGCTCTGGTTCTCGTTTAGGGCTTCTATATGAATATTTAAAGAAAAATTCAGCTTATCTGAAGTAGAGCCTAAAACCACTAATTTTGAAAATTCGGTTTCCTGAATTTTCAATTTTATTTCTGGCATTCCTTTAAGGCCAAAAAGAAAACTTTCCTGGTCTATTACCTTAAATTTTTCCTTGCTTTCCGGCATTAACTGTTCATAGTTTTCAACATTGGTCAAAAAATTGAACATTTCCTGCTGACTTTTATCAGCAGTTACTTTTGGACTTTCTAAATTCATAAATTATTTTTTCCAGTTGCCCGGGTCGTGCCGCCACTCTCCCAAAAGGCTGGCTTCCTGGGCATTTATATATTTTGTTTTCTGTGCTGTTTCCAGTAAATGGCTGTAATCACTCAAGGTGTGCAGTTCTACCTTAGCTTCTTCAAAGTTTTTTTGTGCCGCATCAAAGCCGTAAGTAAAGATAGCCATCATGCCTTTTACATTTGCTTTGGCTTCTTTCAGGGCCTTTACGGCATTAAGGCTGCTATTGCCGGTGCTTATTAAATCTTCGATAACCACAACCGACTGCCCGGCTTCAAGATTCCCTTCAATTTGATTCTTCCTGCCGTGACCTTTGGCTTCCGGCCTTACATAGGCAAAGGGAAGGCTAAGATATTCGGCAACCAGCATACCAATACCAATAGCACCGGTAGCTACCGCTGCAATCACATCAGGTTTTCCATAAATTTCTTCCACCTGTTTGGCAAATTGCTCCCTAATAAAATTTCTTATGGCAGGATAGGAAAGTATAATCCTGTTGTCACAGTAAATTGGAGATTTCCAGCCACTCGCCCATGTAAAGGGTTCTTGCGGTTCTAATTTAATTGCTTTAATTTGCAGCAATACTTCAGCAGTTTGTTTTGCTGTTTCTTTGTTTAAAATCATAGTACAAATGTATAAAGTTTTTGTAAATGATATCCCAATAATTCTCTCCACAAAAAAAGATATTGGGGAAGAGTACACTTCTTTTCCAATAAAAAAAGTGCGATTGAAAAAAGTGATCAAAAAGATCAACAAAGGGAAGTTGCTCTACGTGAACCTTTATCATGAAGAGGAAGAAAAGCTGCTTAAATACCTGCTGAAAAAGCTGCGGGTGGTTACTGCCGCAGGGGGAATGGTGTTGAATGACAGGGATGAAATTCTCTTTATCTACAGGAATAAGCGCTGGGACCTTCCTAAGGGAAAAACTGAAAAAGGAGAGCGCATAGAAGATTCAGCTATTCGAGAAGTTGAAGAAGAGACCGGGGTTCAGGATCTCAGGATCACCAAATTTCTGCGGAAGACTTACCATGTTTTTAAGAGAAAGGGAAAATACAGGCTTAAAGTGACGCACTGGTATGAAATGCGCACTTCTTATGAGGGAGAGCTTAAACCTGAATTAAAAGAAGGAATAGAAAAGGCAAAGTGGAAGAATTTAAAGAAGAGCCAAAAAGCCCTGGAAAAATCTTATGCAAATATAAAGCTGCTCTTTCCAAAAGAATTTTTATCTGGGCACTCTAAAGACAGGGTAGCGTAAATGGGCTTTTTCGTAATACAGTGAGTTTTTGTGTATCCAGTCCAGTTGGGCATATCCGTCTCTTCTAAAACTGGCATCATTCTGCTTCTTATCTTCAAACTCTTCTTTTAACTGCGGATTTTCATCTAACAGCTTTTTGGCCATATCTTCAAAAACGTATGGCGAAAAATGTTCTTTTTGCTGTAGCACCGTATCAAAGAAATTCCAGTTAAAAAAGGAATCCGCTGTAGTGGGTTCCAGCGTTTCTACAAGATACCTTGCACCGTCCTGAAAAGTGGTCACATAAAGGTCTCCTTTCCTGAAGAAGATAGAATCCATGGTTTTAGATACCTCTGTACCGTGGTGCAGGTAATGCCCTTCAAAAGGGCTTTCTGTGGTTTGATAATCTTCTATGCGATAGGTCTCCACATAAATGGTAGTGTCTTTGGCAAGCGGTTGCATCTTAATATTATTTAATTCCAGGAGACTGGTTACTTTCCACCAACCTTGTGGGACTATATAGGCTCTTGGAATTTCAATACGATCTTTGGAAACAAAATTATCATAATATTTTACTTCTTTGCTGAATGGCCTTTCACGGTCATACTTAAGCCTGGGTTGGCCGGTAACCTCGCTTTTTATGGACGCTCCTTCATAACCTAAAAATTCCCGGGTACTGGGATTTTCCATGTCTGCTTCCCATTTTGCCGGATACCATCTTTGCGTGAGGTATTTTTTTGTTTCCCGCTCTCTTAGATCTTTTATAGTTGGAGTTTCAGCATTGGTAATGGAAATCATGGAACGAAGCAATTCATAGGTGGCATTTACCCTTTGCGCATAAGGCTTGAGCATATGGGTTTCCACCATCATGGATAGCGTATTCCATAATGCAGCATATCCAGTGGAATACCTGGGGTAATCAAAGAACTGACTAAATCCTTTTTCAGGAACATCATTAAAAACGTTTACATATGGAGTAATGGGTAAGTTCTTTAGCTTTAGAGAATCTTCCAGGGCGGGCATCATTCGATTATTAAGATATTCGCCCAGTTCCCCGCCAAGTTTATTATGTTGGGTAAACAAATGAGTGAGCGTGTATTGGTAATCTGCCCCATTGCTTACATGAGTATCTATAAAAACATCGGGTTTTAAATTTTGAAAAACTCGATAAAAACTCCTGGTGTTTTTAGTATCGGCTTTTATAAAATCCCTGTTCAGGTCATAATTTTGAGCATTTCCCCGAAAGCCGTATTCCACCGGCCCATTTTGGTTGGTGCGGCTGGTGGAGTTCCTGTTTAAAGCGCCTCCCACGTTATAGATGGGAATAGTGGCTATAACCGTGTTGGCTGGTACCTCAATAGAATCTCCTGCAAGATCTCGAAAAAGCATCATGGTGGCATCTATCCCATCGCTTTCTCCTGGATGAATCCCGTTGTTGATAAGTATAATCGTTTTATCTTTCCTTATTTCCTCAAGGTCAAATTCCTCTGTTGGGCTAAATACGGCCAGGTGCAGGGGTTTTCCGCTGTCGGTTTCCCCAACTTCAGTAAAAGTGACGGTGGGATATGCTTCTTCAAGTTCGGTATAAAAATCAATTACCTGTTGATAAGTAGCTGTTTCAGTACCTCCTGATTTTTCAAACTGAGTTTCAAAATCGTAATCCACCACCAGTTGGTATTTAGACAGGTCACAGGAATAACATACTATTAGAAGCAATAATAATGCGAATACTTTTTTCATAAAAAGATAAATGAACGCTTGAGTAACTCTCAATCCTGAGAAATAATTTTTCTTCCTAAAGATTTCTTAAAAATAAGGTGTAAACTTAAATAAAACACCTAAGGCAGCCAAAATCTTATCAGCAGCAGGAAATATGCTGTTGTTAAAGGAAACCTAATCAGCTTGAAAAACTTTTGTGAGCACAAATTTCGGGGTATTTTTAGGAAAAATTGCGTGTATAATGAAAAGAATTTCAAGTATTTTAAGTTTCTTCCTTATTACCTGTGCAGGCGTATCGGCCTTTGCGCAATATGAAGAAGTTAGTGAAGAGAAAAAGGCAGAAATTGCTCAAAGAGAACCAGACGTGGTACAAACTGCTATAGGGGAATTAACGCTCGTGCCTCCGTATTCTTCAGAATCGGTGGATAATGAAAGTACAGCTATTGGCTGGTCTAACGGGAATATGCCCAAAGCTCCGGAAGGTTTTAAAGTGAATAAGTTTGCAGGAGATCTTGAGCATCCGCGTATTACTTACGTAGCGCCAAATAATGATATTTTTGTGGCAGAGACCAATGATGCGAAAAAAAGTGCTAATCAAATTACCTTATTAAGGGATACTGATGGGGACGGAGAAGCAGATGAACGTCATGTATTTTTAGAAGACCTTAATCAGCCTTACGGAATGCTGGTGTTAAACGATTACTTTTATGTTGCCAATGTAGATGGCTTAAAAAGGTTTCCGTATCAAGAAGGTCAAAACTCGATAGACGCCGAAGGTGAAACTATTTTAGAACTTCCCGCGGGGGGCTATAATCACCACTGGACCCGGAATATCATAACAAATAAAGACGGCAGTAAAATTTATATTTCTGTAGGTTCTTCCAGTAATGCCGGGGAATACGGTATTGAAAAAGAGGAACGTCGCGCCAATATCCTGGAAATTAATCCTGATGGCTCGGGAGAAAAAGTGTATGCTGCGGGTTTAAGAAATCCTGTGGGAATGGACTGGAATCCCGTTACCGGGGAACTTTGGGCCGCGGTAAACGAACGTGACAAGTTAGGTAATCACCTGGTGCCAGATTATATTACCAGCGTAAAAGAAGGCGGCTGGTACGGCTGGCCGTTTTCATACTACGGGCAACTTCAGGATCCAAGGTGGAATGAAGATCCGCACATGGATATGGTTAAAAAAGCTATTGTTCCGGATGTTCCGGTAACATCACACAGTGCATCTTTAGGATTGCATTTTTACACCAAAGACCAGTTTCCTGATAAATATAAAAATGGTGCTTTTGTAGGACAGCATGGCTCCTGGAACAGGGCAGATCTTGCAGGCTATAAAGTTTTGTTTGTGCCTTTTGAAAACGGGCAGCCACAGGAACCGGAAGATTTTCTTACCGGCTTTATTGCAGAAGAGGATGCCAGTAGGGTTTACGGTCGTCCTGTAGCGGTAACTACTTTGCCTGATGGTTCTTTGCTGGTTAATGATGACGATGGTAACACCATTTGGAGAGTTTCTGCGGAATAAAACAGAAAATATTGGAAAAGAAATTATTAGCAGTACTGCTTTTGCTTTGCTGCGGAAAAATTTACTGTCAGGAGATTGACGGAAGAATTTTAAATGCCACAACTTCGGAAGCAATTTCAGATGCAAGAATTGAAAATTTAGCTTCCGGAGTTGTTGTGTTTTCAGATGAAAACGGAAATTTTCAAATTACTGCTGAAGATCTTCCGGTAAACCTGGAAGTGACCTATCTTGGCTTTCAGAATACTACAAGAGCAATCTCTTCAGCTTCCGAAGAAATTATTATCCGGCTTCAGCCTTACCGTGATGATCTTTCAGAAGTAGTGGTTAGAAGTACCATAATTCCCAATAAACTGCAGCAAATCCCGGCTTCCGTAGGGCTTATTTCTGAAAGCGATATGCAACGAACAGATGCAATCGCCATCCTGGATAACTTCAATTACGTGCCTGGAATGTACGTAAACCAGGGCGCGCTTAACACCAATAAAATTAATATTCGGGGGATTGGCGCACGCTCTCAATATAGCACCAATCGAATTCAGGCTTATTTTGACGGAATTCCTTTAACCACTGCGGAAGGGGAACTTACTTTAGACGATTTTGACCAGGAAACCCTGGAGCGGATTGAGATTATTAAAGGCCCCACTTCCAGTATCTATGGCGCAGGCCTGGGCGGTTCTATAAATTTATATTCGGCCAGCGCGGATCATGAAGGTACTTCCGGAAAAGTCAAATATCAGCTTTCCAGTTTTAATACTTCAAAAGAAATAGTCACTGCCTCTCATAGCTCCAAAAACACCAGTTTGTTTGCTAATTATTCACATTTAAAAAGTGACGGGTACAGGGAAAATGGCAGTTACGATCGGAAATCTGCTTTAGTGAACGCAAAGTTGCTGACTTCTGAAAATAACCGTATTTCCTTTTTGGCAAATTTCACAAAACTGAAAGCTTTTATTCCCAGTTCCTTAAATGAAGAAGATTTTCGTAATAATCCTGAAACGGCAGCTTTCACCTGGGCCGCTTCCAAAGGATATGAATCGTACGACCGCGGATTATTGGGCGTAGCCTACAATCATCAGTTCTCTGAGAATTTCGGCAACTCCACCAGCATTTATATGAATTTCAGGAATGGCTATGAACCACGGCCGTTTGATATTTTGAAGGAAGAACGTCTTGCTGCGGGGGCGAGGACAAAATTCAACCTTAATGCAAATTTTGGAGAAATGGTTTCTCAAATAAGTTTTGGCGCCGAGTATTATAATGAATGGTACGAGACTGGCACTTTTGAAAACCTCTATGAAGATTTTGAAAATTTGGGCAGCGTGCGTGGTTCCCGTCTTAGTAATAATGAACAGGAGCGCAATTACGCCAATTTATTCGGGCAAATTAACCTGGAGATCACCAGCAGGTGGAATGCAGAAGCAGGTTTTAATATCAATACCACCAGCTATGCGCTCGATGATCTTTATGCTGAAGATGAGCTAGACCAGTCGGGAAATTATCGCTTTAAAACCATTTTTTCGCCGCGTGTAGGAACTACTTTTGAAATTGCAAGGGGTAAAAATATTTACGCCTCAGTCAGCCACGGCTTTTCCACTCCCACGGTTGCTGAAACCCTAACTCCTGAAGGACAAATTAATACTGAACTGGAACCGGAAACCGGTATCAATTATGAAATGGGTTTTAAAGGGAACTGGTTAAAAAACCGCCTTTATACTGAAGTTGCTTTTTATTCCATCCAGATAGAAAATTTAATCGTGGCGCAGCGGGTGGGACAGGATCAGTATGTGGGCATAAACGCAGGAAAAACAGACCATAACGGGATTGAATTTTTGACAAAATACAATATTGATCTTGGTGGCGGGATTACCGGCCGGCCCTATGCAAATGCTGCTTTTAATTTTTTCAAATTTGATGAATTTGTGAATGAAGAGGAAGATTTCTCCGGGAACGAGCTGCCGGGAGTTCCAAAATCAACAGTCAATGTAGGTTTTGATCTTTCCACAACATTCGGTTTATCTTTTTACAGCAATTACCGCGCGGTAGGTGAAATGCCTCTCAATGATGCCAATTCAGCTTATACCGATTCTTACCAGTTGTTAAATCTTAAAGCTTCTTATGAATTCGAATTAGCTGAAAATTTTGACATAAGTTTAAATGCCGGCATCAACAATTTACTTGATGAACATTATGCTGCAAGTATTGTTACTAATGCAGTTGGTTTTGGAGGAGCGGCCCCGCGCTATTATTATCCCGGAAATCCACGTAACTATTTTGGAGGAGTAGGAGTGAGTTATGATTTTTAATTCAAAATTTAAAATTCAGAATTTTGAATTTTTTACCGCATCAGGAACCATAAAATTATAGTCGCCACCGTGTCTTCTAACATCCCTTACCACGGTTGAGGAAATATGGCTTTTTCCCGACGCATTTATAAAGAAAACGGTATCGATGCCCGACATTAAATAATTGGTCTGCCCAATGGTTTTTTCGAATTCCAGGTCTTTAGAGTTACGCAGGCCACGCAAAATAAAACCGGCTTCCTGCTCTTTACAAAAATCTACGGTTAGTCCGCTATAAGTGGTCACTACAATTTTAGGTTCTTCTTTAAAGGTTTCTTTTAAAAAATAAAGGCGTTCCTCGAGAGAGAACATATATTTTTTATCAGAATTTGTTCCAATGGCAAGGATAATTTCATCAAAAAGGGGCAAGGCGCGTTCAATAATGTCCGTATGGCCTAAGGTAAGCGGGTCAAAAGATCCGGGAAATACAGCTTTTCTCATAGGTTAAAGATAAATATTTCTGCTGAAAAAAGTTGCCAATGATTAATTCAGATTATAGGATCATTTTCGAAAGAAAGGCAGTTGGTAATATTTTAATAATTTAAAGCGGCCTCTATTGCGCTTCCATAGAGCTCTTTTAGGCTAATTCCAGCCTTTTCGGCCTGTTGAGGTAAAATACTTGCCTGGCTTAAACCGGGTGTGGTGTTCATCTCTATAAAATAAGGCTCATTATTATGAAAAATAAAGTCGGAACGGGTGAGGCCTTTCATCTTTAGTTTCTTGTAGATAAGAACAGCAATTTCCTGTACTTTTTTTGTTTGTTCTTCTGAAATTCGGGCAGGAGTGATTTCCTTGGATTTGCCTAAATATTTAGCTTCATAATCAAAGAATTCGTTCATGGAAACAATTTCTGTAGCAGGCAAAGCCAAAACTTTCCCTTTATAGGTTACCACCCCAACCGAAACTTCTGTCCCATCGAGGAAAGATTCAATAATTGCTTCAGTATCTTCTTTAAAAGCAATTTTGGTGGCCGGGACCAATTCTTCTTTGGTTTTAACCTTGGTAATCCCAAAGCTGCTTCCGGCGCGATTAGCTTTCACAAAACAAGGCAGGCCAACTTTTTCAATAATTTCATCTACATTAACATGGTCTTCTTTATTCAGGAAATAATTTGTGGCAGCCTTTATTCCGTAGGGTTTTAAAACGCTTATTAAATCCCGCTTGTTAAAGGTTAAAGCTGCCTGGTAAGCCCCGCATGAGGTTTGGGGAATGCCCACCAGTTCAAGATACGCCTGTAAAAGTCCGTTTTCGCCGGGCGTTCCATGAATGGTATTAAAAACACAATCAAACGTGATAAGCCTTTCGTTAATAGTAACCGTAAAATTGCTTTTGTTGATGGGATAAGGAGTGTCATCATCTGCCACCACAAACCATTCGCTTTGCAGGATATGCACCCGGTAAGGTTCATAAAGCTCGCGGTCCAGGTGCTTATAAACCATGTTTCCGCTGTTGATGGAAATTCGGTATTCGCTGGAATAGCCGCCCATGGCGATGGCAATTTTTTTCTTCATGGTCAATATATCGGGATTTAAATCGTTATCAAAAATATCACTTAAAACGGGTGCATCCAAAACCGCCGGGTTTTATATCTTTGTTTTTTTAAACCAATCTATGGGATTATTACGTTTTATCTTCAGCAAAACTTTTCTAATACAATTAGTTTTAGCAGCAATAGCCATTGTGGTTATCGTATTCCTGGCCTTACAGTGGCTGGATTATTCCACCAATCAGGATCAAAGGATAGAGGTGCCAGATTTGGCCCGCATGTCTTTGGATAATGTAGATGAGCGCCTGGACGAGCTGGACCTGAGATACGAAATCCTGGATTCGGCAAATTTTAATCCCGATTTTCCACGATATTCTGTAATTGAACAGGTGCCTGAACCGGGAAAATTTGTAAAGGAAAATAGAAAAATATATCTGACATTAAATCCTTCGGGCTTTAGAAAAGTCACTATCCCAAATGATTTGATAAGAAAAACCAGAAGACAAGTGGAGCCCACGCTTCGTTCTTTAGGCTTTGAAATTGGAGAAATTACTTATAAGCCGGATATTGCTGAAGATGCCGTGCTGGAAATGCGCCATAATGGGGAACTGGTGGAGCCGGGCGATAAATTGATGAAAACCTCAAAAATTGACCTTGTGCTTGGCGACGGTTCAGGCCGGTATAACCAGACGGAAGAGGAAGGCGAAATAAATCCTGAAGCTGAAGAAATTGAATTTTAAATGAGGGAAGAAGACGAAATAAATGATGTTGAAGAACAGGATGATGAACTTTATGAGCATCATAAGTTTATAGCTGAAAAAGGACAAAATCCACTTCGGGTAGATAAATATTTAATGAATTACATTGAAAAAGCTACCCGAAATAAAATTCAGAAAGCGGCCAAAAGCGGTAATATTTATGTGAATGAAGTCGCTGTAAAATCAAATTATAAAGTTAAGGCTGGCGATGTGGTACAGGTAATGTTCGAGCATCCGCCTTATGAATTTTTACTTACTCCGGAAAATATTCCGCTTGACATTGTTTATGAGGACGATACGCTGCTGGTGGTAAATAAACCTGCCGGAATGGTGGTGCATCCGGGGCACGGCAACTACAGCGGTACCCTTATTAATGCCCTGGTGTATCATTTCGAAAACTTACCCAATAATAGCAGTGACCGGCCCGGGCTGGTGCATAGGATAGATAAAGATACCAGCGGACTCCTGGTGGTTGCCAGGACAGAAGAAGCCATGACCCATTTATCCAAACAATTCTTTAAAAAAACCAGTGCGCGCGATTATGTTGCGCTGGTTTGGGGAAATGTAGAAGAAGATGAAGGTACTATAGAGGGGAATATCGGTAGGCATCCAAAAAACAGATTGCAGAACACTGTCTACGAAGGTGACGATGCCGATAAAGGTAAACCGGCAGTAACGCATTATAAGGTGCTGGAACGCTTTGGCTACGTAACGCTGGTTTCCTGTAAGCTGGAAACCGGCAGGACGCACCAGATAAGAGTGCATATGAAGCATATTGGCCATACCCTTTTTAACGATGAGCGTTATGGAGGAGACCGGGTGCTTAAAGGAACTACTTTTACCAAATACAAGCAGTTTGTGGAGAATTGCTTTAAAGCGCTTCCCCGCCAGGCGCTGCATGCAAAAACCTTAGGTTTTACGCATCCTAAAACCGGACAATGGATGAGTTTTAATACTGAAATTCCCCAGGATATGCAGGACTGTATCGAAAAGTGGGAGAGCTACGCTAAGAATCAGAAGGAGATGCTTTAGACTAAAACTGAAATAAGCTGATTCTATTCCTGAATAAAGAACTAGTTAGCCTGCACTTTTTCAAATCTTATTCTTAAACTTATCTTTGGCGTAAAATCTTCAGAAAATGAAAATTGTTGTTTCCCCGGCCAAAAGCCTGGATTATGATTCAAAATTACCAACTACAAGAGGCACACAGCCACAATTTCTAGAAACTACTGTAAAACTGAACCGCAAGTTGGGCAGGATGAGCAAAAAGGAAATTTCAGAATTAATGGGCATCAGCGATAAACTGGCAGATCTAAACTATACCCGGTACCAGGAATTTGAAGAAGATCATAACAAAAAAAATTCCCGCCCCGCTATGTATGCCTTTGCTGGTGATGTATATACAGGTCTTGATGCTTACAGCATCCCCACAGATAAACTGGATAAGCTTCAGGATACTTTACGTATTCTCTCCGGTCTCTACGGAATTTTAAGGCCGCTGGATCTCATGCAGCCTTACCGACTGGAAATGGGTACTTCTATGGGAATTGAGAGAAAGAAAAACCTCTATGAAGTCTGGCAAAAGAAGGTGACAGGAGCTTTAAATGAGGAACTGGAAGATGATGAACTTTTTGTCAATCTGGCCAGTAATGAATATTTTAAAGCCGTAGATGAAAAAGCTTTAAAGGTGCCGGTCATTTCCCCTGTTTTTAAAGACTACAAAAACGGGAAACTGAAGATCATCAGCTTTTACGCCAAAAAAGCCAGAGGTTCCATGGTGCGGTATATCATCGACAAAAACGCCAGCACACTGGAAGATATTAAAGGCTACGATTATGAAGATTATCGCTTTAGCGAAGAACACACCGAAAAAGAAAACGAGCCGGTTTTTATTCGGTAAAAAAAGCGCCATCAATTTTTAAATATCACGATTAGCAAAAGACATCTAAACCCGTAGCCGAAATAATCTAAAATCTAAAATTCAAAATTTAACATTTAGAACAACAAGAGTTATTTTCCACCACACCCATCCATATCGCCCATTTATTCCTAAAAATGCCACCAAGCTTATCGTGGGCACTTTGCCGCCGCCAAGATTTACGAATAGGCAGTTAAAAGAAGGGGACGTTGATTTTTGCTACGGAAGCCGGGACGGGCTGCTCTGGCTGGTGCTGGATAAGATATTTGATATTGGCCTTAGGTTTGAAACCACTGAAGAGGCCGTGGAACATCGAAAGGAATGGCTTAAGAGCCGGGGGATTGGAATCTGCGATATGGTGGAAAGCAGCAGGAGGGAAAAAATTGATGCATCAGACCTGGGAATGCAGCAGGTGGAATTGCGGAATATGATCCAGATTCTGCGTGAAAATCCTAAAATTGATACGCTTTTGTTTACTGGCGGAAACAGCAAAAACGGCCCTGAATATTTCTTCAGAAGACATTTAAAGGAAATTGGAAGCGATATTAAAATGAAAGTGATTTCTAATGATGTGCCTAAGATCCATCAATTTGTGCTGGACGGGCGGCTTATCAAAACGGTTTCTTTAACCGCGCCTTCCGGATCGGCGAATCGCGCCATTGGAAGCATGGAATTCTATAAACAAATGAAAAAGAAAAACCCTGAATTCAATACGATTGATTTCAGGGTTCTACAGTATAAGGAACATTTTTAAATTATTGTTCCAGCTGTTTCTTTTGAGTATCGGCCATGGTTGTGGGTTTTACCTTAAACTTTTTGCGTTTAGGCCTTAATTTTCCATTAGTGCCAATGGCTATTTTACCGCGTTTAGTCTTTTTATCACCTCTACCCATTACTTTGTTTCTCCTTTATTCTTTTGATCTTTGATGGTTTTTTCATCAATATCATAGTCATTATTTTGAGCGTCACGATCTCCTAATTCTCCGCTTAGCGGATCATTATCACTTCTTCTGCGATCGGTTTTTCCTCTGTGTTTATCTTCAATTGGGCCTCCCATAATTGTATATTTTTAGATTCTACTCTAAGATAAGAAAAGAGGCAGTCAAACACTCCTAAAGTCCTGTTAGGAATAGGTTAAAGTCCTTTAACAGATTTGACAAAATCCTCAATGCTCTCTGTTCCGGTTTTATTGAGGTGTTTAATAAACGCGCTGCCAATAATAGCACCCTTGGCGTATTGTGTTGCCTGTTGAAAAGTCTCATTATCGCTTATCCCAAAACCAACGATCTGCGGATTTTTTAGCTTCATTCCATCAATCCTCTTAAAATAAGATTTTGTTTCGTCGCTAAAACCTTTTGTAGAACCGGTTACGCTGGCTGTACTCACCATATAAATAAAACCATTGGAAACCGAATCGATAAAACGGATCCTTTCTTCTGAAGTCTGTGGAGTGATTAGAAATATATTCTGAAGGCCATATTTTTCAAAAATAGCCCTGTATTCCTCATTATAAACATCTACCGGAAGATCTGGAATAATTAATCCATCGATGCCGGTTTCTTCACATTTTCGGCAGAATTTCTCTACGCCGTACTGAAGAATGGGGTTAAAATAGCCCATAATAATCAACGGAATTTCCACCGACTCTCTGATTCCTTCCAGCTGTTTGAAAAGCCGGTTAGTGGTCATTCCTTTTTTGAGCGCTTTGGTAGAACTCTCCTGAATGGTAGGCCCGTCGGCTAAAGGATCGCTAAACGGCAAACCGATTTCAATAAAATCGACCCCGCTTTTTTCCAGGTCTTTTATGATTTTTACCGTGTCCTCCGGCTCGGGATATCCCGCGGTAAAATATATGGAGAGCAGTTTTTTGTCTTCCTGCAGTTTTTTGCTAATTCTGTTCATTGTAAGCAGTTCAAGACCTCCCAGGTTTTCAAAACCTGGGAGATTTAAAATTATAGATTAAAATATTCAATATAAGTATTCAGGTCTTTATCTCCCCGCCCGGAAAGGTTTACCACCACAATTTCGTCCTTTTTAAACTTCCTGTCTTCAAAAATGGCCAGGGCATGCGAGGTTTCAATGGCAGGAATAATACCTTCCAGTTTTGCCAGTTCCAGCCCGGCTTTCATTGCGGCTTCATCGGTAATAGAAATAAATTCCCCTCGGCCGCTTCGGAATAAATTCGCGTGCATCGGCCCCACACCGGGATAATCCAGCCCGGCAGAAATGGAATAAGGTTCGGTAATCTGCCCGTCCTCGGTTTGCATGAGCAGAGTTTTGCTGCCATGAATAATACCTTCTTTTCCCAAAGCCGAAGTCGCCGCACTCTCGCCACTCTGGATTCCTTTTCCGGCAGCTTCAACGGCAATAATGCCTACATTGGGATTATCCATAAAATGAAAATAAGCTCCTGCAGCATTGCTCCCACCGCCAACACAGGCCACCACATAATCTGGATTTTCGCGGTTCTCTTTTTCTTTAAGCTGAACTTTAATTTCTTCGGAAATCACCGCCTGGAACCTCGCGACCATATCGGGATAAGGATGCGGCCCAACCACAGAACCTATAATATAATGTGTGTCTACAGGATTATTGATCCAGTCCCTGATGGCCTCGTTGGTGGCGTCCTTGAGCGTACGGCTACCCGATTTCGCCGGAACAACTTTTGCACCCAGCATCTTCATTCGGGCAACATTTGGCGCCTGGCGCTCAATATCTATTTCGCCCATATATACAATACATTCAATACCCATTAATGCGCAAACCGTAGCGGTGGCAACACCATGTTGTCCGGCGCCGGTTTCAGCAATTATGCGATTTTTGCCTAGCCGTTTAGCCATTAAGATCTGTCCAACAGTATTGTTCACTTTATGCGCACCGGTATGGCAAAGATCTTCTCTTTTTAGATAAACTTTTGTATTGTATTTTTTGCTGAAGCGTTCTGCATAATAGAGCGGAGTGGGCCGCCCCACGTAATCTTTCAGCAAAGCCTTGAATTCTTTCTGAAAAGATTCTTCTTTCATAATATCCAGGTATTGCGAGCGCAATTCCTCTACGTTTGGATATAACATTTCCGGAATATAAGCGCCGCCAAAATCGCCGTAATAGCCTTTTTCGTTTGCCTGATAGGTCATATTGTTCTTTTTGTCTATCCTGCAAGGTCTTCAAGACCTTGTAGGTTTTATTTGAGTAATTATTTTTTCGCCAGGGATTCTTTAAATACTTGAAGCTTTTCTGCATTTTTCAATCCGGGTGCGTCTTCAAACCTGCTGTTTACATCTACAGCGTAAAGTAAACCCTCCTGGCCATTTTGATGAAACCATTTTTGCAGTTTTTTTATTTCTTCAACTTCTTCTATTCCTATCCCGCCGCTAAGGAAAAACGGAACGGAAGAAGGATAATTTTTTAAAACTTCCCAATTAAAGGTGATCCCGTTACCTCCCTTATTTTTGCCTTTTGTGTCGAACAAGAAATAATCTACAAAAGGTTCAAAATCGTTTAAAACTGCAAAATTAAATTCATTTTTTACTGAAAATACTTTGATGATTTCCAGCTTGGTATCCGCAATGGCTTCTTTTACCTGTTGGCAAAAATCTGCTGATTCATCGCCATGCAGCTGCACCGCCTGGAGGTGATAATCCCTGACTTTTTCAAGGATGACATCTACGGAAGCATTTACAAAAACTCCTGTTTTTTTTATTGCGGAAGGTATTTCAGAAATTTGGCTTTCCACAAACCGGGGTGATTTTTCATAAAATATCAGTCCCATATAATCCGGCTGAAGCTGAGCGATCTCCCTGATGTTTTCCGGGTTTTTCATTCCGCAGATTTTAAGTTTTAAAGTATGCCGTTCAGAAGATTTCATAATTCTGATATTTTCTTTTCAAATGTCAACTAAGCTTTAGCCAAAAATTCTTTTGCACTTAACACAGGAATTTTTGAATTTTTGAAGTCTTTCAGGTTTCTGCTAATTATTATCTGGTGCTGAAATTCCAAAGCAGTATAATATTGCATTGCATCTTCAAAATCCGGAAAATCCTCATCATTAAGAGCTAGTTCTATAATTTTATCATTCAGCGGTAACACCTCGACCAGCACTTTGAACCTGCGCAGAATGAGCCTGGCCTCATTTCTAGATTTTAAACCTGATAATATATAATGAGTATTTGCAAAGCTGAGAGAGGAAATAGCCAGTTTTAATTCGCCTTTGTCAGCCATGGAAAACATTCGGGCAGCTGCCGGGTAAAATGGATTCCTCTTTGCCAGTAAATCTAAGATGATGTTGGTGTCTATAAAGAGTCTCTTCATTTATACTTATTTATTATATATTCTCCATACTCCTTTTTATAGTCAAAATCTTCTTCAATATTTATAACTCCGGAAAGGCTTTCCACAAGGGGAGTAATATTTAAATCTTTTTCATCTTTTTCTACAATGGCAGCCAGGTAAAATTCAACCATCTTTGAAAGGCTGGTGTTATTAGACCTGGCATAATCTTTAGCTTTTTCAATTACTGCTTTATTAAGGCTTAAGGTGAGCTTTGTATCCATACTTGATGATTTACGTATAAATATAACTGTTCTGCACGTGAAAAACTATTAGGATAAATGTTTTATAAACTCTGCCGCACTTTTTCCGGGATCATCGGTTTTCATAAAGTTCTCCCCAATCAGGAAGCCTTTATAGCCATATTCTTTTAAATCTTTAATGGCTTCTACGGAACTTATTCCGCTTTCAGAAACCTTTACAAAATCTGCCGGAATCTTTTCTGAAAGGGATTTGCTGATGTCTGTACTCACTTCAAAAGTCTTTAAATTCCTGTTATTGACGCCAAGCATATCCAGGCTGGGCATAATGGATTTCTGAAGTTCTTCTTCATTGTGCACTTCCAGCAGTACATCCAGTTTCAGGCTTTTGGCAAATTCTGAAAGTTGTTTTATTTGTTCCCTTTCCAAAACGGCGGCAATCAGCAAGATTACATCTGCACCATAGGCTTTGGCTTCCAGGAGCTGGTATTCATCAATGATAAATTCTTTCCTCAAAATGGGCATTCTCACACTGGCCCTGGCAAAAAGCAGGTCCTCCAGAGAGCCGCCGAAATATTTTCCATCAGTAAGTACAGACATTCCCGAAACTCCTGCATCCTCATAACCTTTAGCCACATCTTCCACATTCAGGTTTTGGTTTATTACCGCTTTGGATGGCGACCTTCTTTTATGTTCAGCGATAATCCCGGTTTTGCTTTTGGTTAAAGCTTTAGTAAGAGAAGCGGTTTTTCTGTCAAGAAGTACCGATTTCTCCAGCTGAGCTGCCGGGATTATTGATTTCTTGAGGATAACTTCTTTAAGCTTATCTGCTATTATTTTATCTAAAATGTTCATTGTTCTTTTTTAATAATTCTGCAATGGCAGCACTTGTTCTCGACTGCGCTCGAACTGACAACTGTTCTGGACTTTGCCCATTCACAATTTTACCCGTTCTCGACTGCGTCTGTCTTTCGGCCAGGCAGGCTCCACCTAACAGCCTAGGGCAGGTGGTTATTTACTCAACTCCTGCAACTTTTTTAGTGCCTTTAAACCGTTACCGGATTTTAAGGATTCCTGCGCTTTTTCAAAACCTTCTTTTAGGGAGACCTTTTGTGCAGTTGCAATGGCCATGCCTGCATTGGCACAAACCACATTATTTTGTGCTACGGTGCCTTTACCACTTAGAATATTTGTAAAAATTTCTGCGGAAGTTTCTATAGAACCACCCCCGGCAATTTCGGAAGGATCAAGTTTTTTAACTCCAAAATCTTCCGGGCCAATCATCGCTTCAGAATCATTGGAAATGGTTTTGGTTTTTCCGGTCAGGGAAATTTCGTCATAACCATCCAGGGCGTGTAAAATGGTAAAATTCTTATCGGTATTTTGATAAAGATAACCGTACATTCGTGCCAGTTCCAGGTCAAAAACGCCCACTAACTGGTTTTGAGGAAAAGCGGGATTTACCATTGGCCCCAGCATATTGAAAAAGGTCTTAACTGCTAAAGATTTTCTTACCGGGGCCACGTTTTTCATAGCCGGATGGAAGAGAGGGGCATGTAAAATACAAATTCCCGCCTGGTCTATACATTTTTCCAGAAAATCCGGGTTATTGCTGAATTTTATTCCCAGGTGTTCCATTACATTTGAGCTTCCGCTAACCGAAGATACTCCATAGTTCCCATGCTTTGCCACATTAACCCCTGCGCCGGCAGTTATAAATGAAGCAGTGGTGGAGATATTAAAAGTGTTTTTACCATCGCCGCCGGTGCCGCAAAGATCAATAGGATTGTAATCGCTTAAATCTATAGCAATACAGAGTTCCAGCAGCGCATCCCTGAAACCTTCCAGCTCTTCAATGGTAATGCTGCGCATCATGTAAACAGTTAGAAAAGCGGCTATCTGGTTGCTGTTATATTCGCCATCAGAAATGTTAAACAATACCTGCTTAGCCTCTTCCCTGGTGATGGTTTCGTGGTTTATTAACCTGTTTAATAGTTCTTTCATATTTTCCCTCGTCTTCAGAAAATCTGCAGAGTTGTTGAGGTATTTTAGTTAAACTTCAGTGTTTGTACTCGCATTTTCTTCCTGCTCTTTTGAGCGGGTTGGGTAGGGGCTGTTTACCCAGTTTTCGATCATCTTTTTACCTTCTGGTGTGAGCACCGATTCCGGGTGAAACTGGACTCCGCGTACATCAAATTCCCGATGACGAAGGGACATGATCTGCCCGTCTTCGTCATAAGAAGTGGCTTCCAAAGCATCTGGTAGTTCTTTAAGAACCACCCAGGAATGGTAACGGCCCACTTTAAGATTGTCTGGCAGATCTTTAAAAATGGGCTCATCTTTTACACAGAGCTTAATATTGGTGGCCACGCCGTGGTAAACCGATTTCAGATTTCCCAGTTTTCCGCCAAATACTTCGCCAATGGCCTGCTGGCCAAGGCATACTCCAAAGATACTTTTTGTTGCCCCGTATTTCTCGATAATTGGCTTTAAAAGTCCGGCTTCGGAAGGGATTCCGGGGCCGGGCGATAACAGGATTTTATCAAATTTCTCTACATCTTCCAATTGCAGCTGGTCATTTCTTCTGACTGTTACCTCGCAATTGAGGTCTTCAAGATAATGAACCAGGTTGTAAACAAAGGAATCGTAATTGTCTATAACCAATATTTTTTTAACCGCACTTCCCGATCCTCCTTCTAATGAGGGGTTGGGATTTCTTTCTATAGTTGAATTTTCACTCATGATTTCTCTCTTTTTGCGTTAGGGATTGAGGTAGTGTTGGAGCTCTTTTAAAATTGGCAAATTTTAAAAAGCGACTACCGAAAGCCCGGCCCGCAGGGCAACGCCCAAATTATACATCTTCTGCTATTTCCAGTGCCTTTGTTAATGCCCCAAGTTTATTGTAAACTTCCTGTAATTCGTTCTCTTCTTTTGATTCTGAAACCACTCCGGCGCCGGCCTGGTAATGCAAATGGTGATTTTTGCTCACAAAGGAGCGAATGATGATGGCGTGGTTAAAATTGCCCTCAAAATCCATAAAACCAATGGCGCCGCCGTAGGCATCGCGGTTCACATTTTCATATTTTTCGATAAGCTTCATGGCGCTGTGCTTGGGCGCTCCGCTTAAGGTGCCGGCGGGAAAGGTATCGGCCACCACCTGCATTGTTGGCGTGCCGGGATCTTTGGTGCCGGTTACTTTACTCACCAGATGGATCACGTGCGAAAAAAACTGGATTTGCCTGTAATTTTCTACCTTAACATTGCTGCCGTGGCGGCTAAGATCATTGCGGGCAAGGTCTACCAGCATCACGTGCTCTGCATTTTCTTTCTCATCGGCGGCCAGTTTTTTGGCAAGCTCTGCGTCCTGCTCGTCGTTTCCGGTGCGTTTAAAGGTGCCGGCAATAGGATGGATTTCGGCCTGCCCGTCTTTTACCACGAGTTGCGCTTCGGGAGAACTGCCAAAGATTTTAAAATCGCCGTAATCAAAATAAAACAAATAGGGCGACGGATTTATGCTGCGCAGGGCTCGGTACACGTTAAATTCATCTCCTTTAAATTTTTGGGAGAACCTTCTGGAAAGTACAATTTGAAACACATCCCCGCGGTAGCAATGTTTTTTCCCCAGTTTCACATTTTCAATAAACTCCTCGTCGGTAAGATTGGAAAAGGGTTCTTCCTGTCGGGTGAAATTATAGGTGGCGAAGTTGCGAACTTTTAGTAGTTGCTCAATTTCAGCTAATTTGCTTTCTGTTTTGTAAGAATGGTCAAAAATATAAGCCTCGTTGTTAAAATGATTTATCGCAATTATATTTTGATAAACCGCATAATACATATCCGGCAGGTCCAGGTCGCCTTTCTTTTTGGTGATCTCAAGATCTTCAAAATATCGTACTCCGTCGTAAGCGATGTAGCCAAAAAGTCCGTTATTGATGAATTTGAAGTCTGAATTTTCGGCTTTAAATTGTTTTGAAAATTCCTGAATTTTCTCCACCACATTTATACTGTCTTCAATATTGGTAGTTTTTGTAGTGCCGTCTGGTAAACTTTCTTCAATTTGCTCATTTTTGATCTTTATGGAAGCCATGGGATTGCAGCAAATATAAGAGAAGCTGTTATCGCTGGCGTGATAGTCGCTACTCTCCAGGAGCAAACTGTTTGGATACTTATCGCGCACCTTAAGATAGACACTTACCGGGGTGATAGTATCGGCAAGCAGTTTTTTATGTGTTGTTTTTAATTGGTACATGGTTATTTTTGGTATTTACGCTTCAGAAACTCTTATACAAATCTTTGTGTTAAGTCTTCCCAATCAGGGTTAAAGTCGTTAATTAAATTTATTTTCCAGTTTCTGTTCCATTTTTTTAGTTGTTTTTCCCGTTTTATGGCCGTAAAGGATATTCAAATAGTTCATAATACACTAATTTGTTCAGGTTATAACGACTGCTGAAACTTTTACTGCTTTTATTTCTATGCTGGTACAACCGCTGTTCTATACTTCCGGTCATTCCAATATATAATACACCAAGTTTTCTGTTTGTTATGATATAAACATAATATTGGAAATTGTTCATTCTCATTGAAATTTGAAGTTCTCGTTTTTTTAGATTTCCGCCTTCGCGGAAATGACCATATTATACAAATAAAAAAGGCTTGTCGTGAGACAAGCCTTTGTATGGAGTTATACTATAGCAATGTTACTTCACGACTTTTGACGTAAGTTGTTCCACCACCAAGTATGTACAGTAAAAATTTTCATTGCCTCAAATATAGAGATCAAATTTTAAATGACAAACAATTTTCTATTTTAGTTTTGAGGTAAGTTAAGGAGGCTGGCCAAACTTCATTGACCAGCCTCATAACAGAATGTTTTTTAGAATTTTACTTCCACATCGAGTTCAAAATTATCGTGGATGGTATTATCTCCTAAATTAGAGAAAAAACTTCCCGATCCATAACGCACATTATATTTGGTCCTGTCTATTACCACTTTTGCGGAAGCAGTATCTTCTTTCCACTCCTGCTCAAAAGTTACCGGATGTGTATTTTCTTTTATGGTAAGGTCACCCAAAACTCCGTAAGTGCCATTTTCCTTTTTAACCACATTATTAATCACCAGTTTAGCGGTTGGATAAGTATCTACGGCAAAAAAGTCATCGTTTTTTAGATGGCCTTCCAGCTGCGCTTTGCTGTCTCCGGAAAGATCTGTAACGGTAATAGAAGGCATGTCTATTATAAATTCGCCTCCAACCGGCTTGTTATCCTCAAGTTCAAAATACCCTTCTTTAATATCAATGGTTCCGGTATGAGAACCGGCTAATTTTTTTCCTTTCCATATGACATTACTTTGTGCTGAGTTTACTTGCTTTTTCATGATAATATTAATTTTAAATGAATGTTTTTAGATTGATTGCATGATATAATTCCTTTTCATAGCAATTTTTTGGAATTACTTATATATGCTGAAATAATTCTTCTTTTTGTTTCCTCACTTTCTTGGCGTGTTGTGCAACATCTTCCTCGCTTCTGTAACCTATAGCTGCGATTACTGCAGTAGAAAGGCCTTTCTCTTTAAGGCCAAGAATTTCATCAAATTTCCCGGCGTCAAAACCTTCCATGGGGCAAACGTCAATTTTATAATTTGCCGCTGCAGAAAGCAGGTTTCCAAGAGCGATATAGGTCTGTTTCTCTGCCCAGGCACTTTGCTCTTCCTTAGACTGTTGAAGTACAGTATTTGCCAGCATATCTTTAAAGCCGTTCAGTTTTTCTACCTGAATCTCCCTTATTTTGCTGATGTTGTCCAGATAGGCATCTACATGTTCTTCAGAAATAGAAGTAAGATTTGCGAAAACTATTAAATGAGAGGCTTCAGTAATCTGAGATTGATTGAATGCCTCGGGCTGAAGTTTTTTTCTCACTTCCGGATCTTTTATTATTAGTACTTCATAAGGCTGCATACCGTAAGATGAAGCGGAAAGTTGAATGCTTTTCAGCAGTTTTTCCAGATCTTCTGAAGAAATCTTTTTAGTGCTATCAAATTTTTTGGTAGCATATCTCCATTCTAAGTTATTGATATATGTATCCATAATAATTGTATATACAAGTGTTGATTTAAAATTTTTTTAGTTTCTCATTTTTTCGAGCAATTGGTTTAGCTGCTCTATTTCTTTTTCGTTAAGATTTGTGGTTATTTTATTCTCAGTATTTTCCACAATTGGATCGAGTTCTTTTAGAAGGTCAAGGCCTTTAGAAGTGATCACAATTTCAACTTTTCTTCTGTTTTCTTCACAAATGCATCGGTCTAAAAGTTTTTTATCCAGTAATTTATCTACCAATCGAGTTGTATTGCTCATCTTATTCACCATTCTATCCTGAATGGTATTGAGATTTGCCGGTTTCCCCTGTTGCCCGCGAAGGATTCGAAGAACATTGAATTGTTGAATAGAAATGTCGAATGGCTTAAGGGCATCTGCCATTAAAGTGTTGGCTGCATTTGTGGCCAGCATCATATTAATGATAAGCTTCTTTTTTATGGGAAGCGGCTTATTGGTTTTTAAAATTTTTTCTACATTCATGTTAATACAACATTTGTATGTACAAATATAAGTTTTATTATGAAGTATTATATTAACTAAATGTTAAATATTATTTCTTATTCAAGAGTATAGGTTGTGTTCTATAAGTGTTTCAGGTATCTTTAGTATTTTTAAAATCTAATATAATCATAGTTATGAAAGAACTTTCACAAGAAGAGTGGAGCGAGCAATTAAAGGAGGATAAAAATGCCGTAATCCTGGATGTTAGGACAGATGAAGAAGTAGAAGAGGGTTATATTCCCGGCGCCAAAATAATAGATATATATAAAGGACAGGAGTTTGTAGAGGAAGTTGAGAAACTTGATAAAAATAAAAATTACTACATCTATTGCCGTTCTGGAAAGCGAAGTGCTCAGGCATGTACTATTTTAGATCAAATGGGATATGCCAACACTTATAACCTCCAGGGAGGATTTATGAACTGGCATGGTGAAGTGGAAGGGGATGATTAAATATTGTTCTTTTTTAAATTATTTTTGATGGTTTAGATGTATTTCATCTTAAATATTTGCACTTCATAGAATTTTAGTTAGGTTTAGCATATATTAAACCACTTATTTAACTAAAATTTTAACTATGCTAAACAAATTTAAGCCTTTGGCAGTAACTGTGATTGCTGCAGGCATCTTGTGCTCCTGTTCTCAGGATACAAAAGAATTTCAGGAAGAAGAAATGTTGCCAATGGCTACTCAGCCATCATCTTCAAATATTATTGAAGGCCAGTACATTGTGGTTTTTAATACTGCGGTAACAGGAGATGCAAGCTCTAAATTTCCTGATAGTTATTCAAAAGCCCAGGAAGCCGTTGCAAGCAAAGCCCGGCAATTGTTAAAAGCTGCGAGTGTAGCCGATGCTGAAGTCATTAATGTCTATAGTAAAGCATTAAATGGAGTAACACTTAAGTTGTCCCTTGAAGATGTAGAGAAATTAAAAGGCAAGAAGGAAATAGCTTTTATCGAGGAGGACAAAGTTATTGCCCTTGCTCCTCCCTGTGGTACTCCAAACGGAGTTCCCTGTGATTCAAATCCAGGAGACGGTGGTAGTACGGGAGGCCAGGAAACTCCTTATGGAGTTTTACGTGTAAATGGAGTAACTTCCTATAGTGGTACCGGAGTGGCATGGATCATAGACAGCGGGATAGACCTTGACCATCCAGATCTTAAAGTTGATGCTTCACGTGGATTCAATGCTTTTACCTCAGGCCGGGATGGCAGATCCCTGGACGATGGAAACGGGCATGGTACTCATGTTGCCGGGACTATTGCAGCCCTGAATAATAATATAGGAGTAGTAGGAATAGCTCCCGGGGCCACAGTAATTCCAGTAAAGGTTCTAGATAGTCGTGGTAGCGGATCTTACTCCGGCGTTATTGCAGGAGTAGATTTTGTAGCTGCAAAGGGAAAATCTGGTGATGTGGCAAACATGAGCCTTGGAGGGCCGGTTTCTCAGGCATTGGACGATGCAGTTGTTGCTGCCGGTAAAGCAGGTATAAAGTTTACCCTTGCGGCAGGAAATGAAAGTGATGATGCCAATAACCATTCTCCGGCTCGTGCAAATGGTATCAATATCTATACAATTTCAGCAATGGATTCTAATGATGAATGGGCATATTTTTCAAATTACTCCAATCCTCCTGTAGATTATGCTGCACCAGGTGTAGCTGTAAAATCCACATGGAAAGATGGTGGATATAACACTATTAGTGGTACCTCTATGGCTTCACCACATGCAGCAGGAGTTTTACTTTTGGGCAATGCTTCAACACAGGGTAATGTAATTGGAGATCCAGATGGTAATCCAGACCCGGCTATTGTACATTAGATATTTTGATCTGGAAAAACCGAGTGATAAAGTGCCTCCAATAGCTCCATGCTGCTGGAGGCATTTTCTATTAATATACTTTTAAAAGAATTTTTACGTTAAAAATAAAGTGGGAGAGATCAAATTTATTTTAGATAATTGATATATTTACCCGCGAAGATTTTACCTACTAAACCTACGTTATGAACAAGTGTCTGTTATCTCTTTTGTTTTTGTTTTCATCTTTAGCCTCTGTGCATGCACAGGAATATAGTTTTGGATTAAAAGGTGGTATTAATCGTGCCATGGGAGGTGAATTAACAGGAATTCCTAACGGTGGGTTTAATGGAGATACCTTTCAGGCTAATTCAAAAATAGGTTTTCACGGAGGCGTATTTTTTGAGTTAAGGTTCGGAAAATTTCTCGTCCGTCCGGAAGCTATGTATAACACCATTGAAACTGAATTTGATTTTCCTACACGCCCTTCTGTTTATGCCGTAGATAAATTAAGCATTCCGCTTTTGGTGGGGTATAACATATTTGGTCCAGTAGATATTTATGCCGGCCCTGCATATACTAACATTATCAATTCCACACTTGAAGGGAATGAATTAAACAATTCTGAAGTTGTTGCACAGAACACTCCATTATCGGCGCACCTGGGTGTAAAAGCTGGATTTGGAAGGTTTGAATTAGATCTGCGGTATGACAGGACGCTTTCTTCAGAGGAAGAACAGGATGTGGATATTATCAATAGTCAATACGGAGTAAATAGGGCTAACTTCAGCGATTCCCGCCTCAATCAGATATTGCTCAGCCTTAGTTTTAAACTCTTTGACAGTAAAGCTAGTGGAGGAAGGAGAAGTGGTAGGGGTTGTTATTTTTAATTACCCTAAGAACGCAGGTGGCTAATCTTCGTTCGCTTGTTCCCCTCTAAAGGGTATTTTAATTCTTACCCAATGTTTCTATAATTCTGAATCAAAGGTTTTTCTTATTTCACTTGATGTAAACGTTTTCAGTGTTTTTCTGGTTTTAAACTTTTAAAGTTCCGAATTTTGACTGAGGTCATATAGTGGCAATTATGCACTACTTTTTCTTTTCTTTCTAGGTAATTTGACTTTTCAACCCCCAAAAGCTCTATTTTCTTAAATTTTCAACCATCCCTACTTAGAGATTTTATGTTGCTGACAGGAATAACTGAACATTTTATCGACTAAAATTTTAACATATTTTTATAACCTTGATTTTAACATTAATTTAACTTAAACGGAGGTTTTAATATTTTCTCTATTTTGAGTGGAAGAGATTCTTTTTAAAGTATTATTATCATATAAAATTGGATTTAATTGAAATATTATCAATTTAAAATCGATAATGTTAAAAATAATTCTGAATATTCAATAGCTATTTTTGAAGTAGATGAACCATATAAATGATGATTCAAAAAAAATTATACTTTTAATTTATAGAAATTTAACCAGCCAAAGTTCCCCAATGGTCGGATAATTTGCCCCCCGATAACTTTTGTATAATTAGTAAGTTCACCATGTGGCTTACTGCGGCGAAGCCGTGAAATTCCCAGAAGAAATCATTTAAAAATTTTAAAGCGTAAATTATGGAAATCAAAAATATTTGCTGTATAGGAGCTGGTTATGTAGGTGGACCAACTATGGCTGTTATAGCTCAAAAATGTCCTGATATTAAGGTTACTGTTGTAGATATCAACGAGAAGCGAATCGCTGCCTGGAATGATGATAATGTGAACAATATTCCTATTTATGAACCAGGCTTAGCACAAATTGTTTCTGAAGCCAGGGGAAGGAACCTGTTTTTTTCAACGGATGTAGATGCCGCTATAGATAAAGCAGAAATGATATTTATTTCTGTAAATACGCCTACAAAGACTTATGGCATAGGAAAAGGAATGGCAGCAGATCTAAAGTGGATAGAATTGTGTGCAAGGCAAATCGCTTCGGTAGCTAAAAATGATAAAATAATTATTGAAAAGTCCACTCTTCCGGTTCGCACTGCAGCGGCTCTTAAGGATATTTTGTACAATACAGGAAACGGTGTGAAATATCAAATCCTTTCTAATCCGGAATTCCTTGCAGAAGGAACAGCGGTTAAAGATCTTCTCAATCCGGACCGGGTTTTAGTTGGTGGAGATATAGATACAGAGGAAGGACGCCAAGCCGTGAAAGCATTGTGTGATGTCTACAGGCGCTGGGTTCCAGATAATCATATTTTAACTACCAATGTATGGTCTTCTGAACTTTCCAAATTAACAGCCAATGCTTTTCTGGCACAACGGGTATCAAGTATAAATGCGATGTCTCAACTATGTGAAAAAACGGGGGCAGATGTAAATGAAGTGGCCAAGGCATTGGGAATGGACTCCAGAATAGGATCAAAATTTCTCAAATCTTCAGTTGGATTTGGAGGCTCCTGCTTTCAAAAGGATATTTTGAACCTTGTTTATATAGCGAAATCCTTCGGACTAAATGAAGTAGCCGACTATTGGGAACAGGTGATTATTATGAACGATCATCAAAAAAGAAGATTTGCTGATAATATTATCAAAACCCTCTTTAATACAGTTTCAGGAAAGAAAATCGCAGTTTTAGGCTGGGCTTTTAAAAAGGATACCAACGATACCCGTGAATCTGCAGCCATTTATGTTGCTGATCACCTGCTAAACGAGGAAGCTGAAGTTGCTGTTTATGATCCCAAAGTTGAAGAGGCTCAAATTTACAGCGATTTAAATTATTTGGGAACCAGAAGCAAGGAAGCAAATCGTAAAAACAGTCAAGTTTATTCTGATCCATATGAGGCTTGTAAAGATGCTCATGCTATTGCCGTTCTTACAGAATGGGAAGAATTTGCGACTTATGACTGGGAAAAAATATATGACAATATGTTAAAACCAGCTTTTATATTTGATGGTCGTGATTTACTGGATATTCAGAAAATGATGAAGATTGGCTTCATCATAAAGAGCATTGGGAAACCTACTGAATTAAAAGTTCTTGCAGACAGCACTGCACTGGCGAGTTAAAAGTACACACGATCTTAAAAAGGCAGAGTACAGTTCTTTATATCCTGGGGGATTAAGCAAAAACATTTCTTTTTATGACAAATATTTCACACGTAATATTAACAGGGGGAGTGGGGAGTAGGCTTTGGCCTCTTTCCAGGCAGTCAAAACCCAAACAATATTTGGAAATCTTTTCTGAAAAATCGTTGTTTGAACTTGCTTTGGAAAGAAATCGCAGTTTATGCCATGAACTTATTGTAGTAGGCAATAGTGGCAACAGGGGGCTTTCAGAAAAAATTTTAGCTAAAACCAATTGTGAGGATTTTATAAATATAGTGGAAGCCACACCAAGAAATACTGCTCCTGCAATCGCTTTTGCAGCATTTGCCGCAAAGCCTCATGATATTTTGCTGGTAACTCCTGCAGATCATATTATAGAAGAGGGGGAGGCGTATACTACCGCAGTAAATCAAGCCGTTAAACTGGCGGAAGAAGATTTTCTGGTCACGTTTGGTATAAAGCCTCTTGTTGCCGAAACGGGTTATGGTTATATAGAATTTGATGGGAATAACGTAATTTCTTTTAGGGAGAAGCCCAAAAAGCAAGATGCACTGGATTATATCGCATCTGGAAATTTTCTTTGGAATAGCGGAATGTTTTGCTTTAAAGCCGGAGTTTTTTTGGCAGAATTAAAAAAATATGCACCTGAAGTTTATACAAGATCCTTCAATGCCTGGAGTACTGGTACTAATGGAGTTTTGGATTTTGAAGCATCAATGGAAATTCCTTCTATTAGTGTAGATTATGCGGTAATGGAAAAGAGCGATCGCATAAAGGTAATTCCTTCAAATTTTATGTGGAGTGACATGGGATCTTTTGAAGCCGTTTATGAATATTTTAGAGCAAAGGGTTATGCTATGGATGCCAACCAAAACATGCAAATTGGAGATGTGAAACCCACTTTTTTTGTGGGATTAAATAATTGTATTCTAATTTCTACACAAGACGCCAATCTTGTTGTTTCCAAATCTGCTTCCCAGGATGTAAAAGAGGTTTATACCTACCTGGAACAATATTATCCTGATCTTATCAGGTAATCATTGTTTGGATGTCTATTCTAATTTATGTTATCTAATAATAAATTTCTTACCAAACTATAAAATGAAAAGAATTTTAGTGACTGGTGGTGCGGGCTTTATTGGTTCCCACCTTTGCAAAAGGCTTCTTGATGAGGGGAATGAGGTGATATGCCTGGACAATTACTTCACCGGAAGCAAACAAAATATTATCGGGCTAATGGATAATCCTTATTTCGAATTGATTCGTCATGATGTTACCATTCCATTTATGATTGAAGTGGATGAAATTTACAATCTCGCCTGTCCGGCTTCTCCTGTACATTATCAATATAATGCTATTAAAACTATAAAGACTTCGGTAATGGGAGCTATAAATATGCTGGGGCTTGCCAAGAGAGTAAAAGCAAAGGTTCTGCAGGCCAGTACCAGTGAAATTTATGGTGACCCTGAAGTACATCCGCAAACCGAAAGCTACTGGGGGAATGTTAATCCTATTGGTCCCCGTTCCTGTTATGATGAAGGGAAAAGGTGTGCAGAGACTTTATTTATGGATTATCATCACCAAAATAATGTTGAGGTTAAAATTGTCCGGATTTTCAACACTTATGGTCCAAATATGAATCCTGATGATGGAAGAGTGGTTTCAAACTTCATAGTTCAGGCCCTTCGAGGAGAAGATATAACCATATTTGGTAATGGAAAACAAACCAGGAGTTTTCAATATGTAGACGATCTTGTTGAAGGAATGATAAGGCTAATGGCAACCTCAAATTTCACCGGTCCGGTAAATATTGGTAACCAAAATGAATTTACGATGTTAGAACTGGCAGAAATTGTACTGGAATTAACAGGTTCCTCTTCAAAATTAATTTTTAAGGACCTTCCAAGAGATGATCCTAAACAAAGACAGCCGGATATAAGCCTGGCCAGAAAAGAATTAAATGGCTGGGAACCCAGAATAGAACTCCGCGAAGGATTGTACAAAACTATTAAGTATTTTGATACACTCCTTGAACGAAATAAAAAAGTGCCAGACCAAATATTAAAATAAGTAAAATTAAGCAGCCCATAATGCCCAAAAATCTGCCTCTCCTTCCTACTACGTATAAACTTGATTCTAAACAAAATGAAAGTATCAATTATTACCGTAGTATTCAACAATGCAAATTATATTACAGATTGTATTGAATCCGTATTACATCAAACGTATCCTAATATTGAATATCTTGTAATTGACGGGGGTTCTACAGATGGAACCCAGCAAAAAATTCAACCTTTTTTGGACAAAATTGATTATTATATATCAGAAAAAGACAATGGATTATATGATGCCATAAATAAGGGTATAAAGAAGTCTACAGGAGATGTAATAGGAATTTTAAATTCCGATGATTTTTTCTACCACCTGGACACTATAGAAAAAGTGGTAGAGAGTTTTAATCGTTCCGGCGCAGATCTTCTTTATGGAAAGGGTCTTTTTGTTGATCAACAGAATACCCATGATGTGAAACGTATTTATCCCTCAAATCCTTTCAAAAAGAATTATTTGTTGTTCGGCTGGATTCCATTACATCCTACCATATATGTTCGAAGGGAAATTTATGAAAAGTACGGGCTATATGATCAACATTATAAAATCGCAGGAGATTATGAGATGTCTCTTCGTTGGTTTAAAAATGATAATATCAGGAAGAAGTATATCAATCAATGGATTGTGAAAATGAGATTGGGAGGTAAAAGCACCACGATGAAATTGCAGAAAAAGAAATCTTTGGAAGACATGGAAATTATTGAAAAACATAATCTTATGGGATTGTTTACTCTCTTCTTTAAGGTGGGAAGAAAAATACCTCACTATCTTATCCCCCAGTTAAGGGGCTTTAAAGCTTATTAATAATTCAGGCGTTACCAGATTCAGATAAACCGAAAACCAACAATTAACAAGATGAAAACAGCTTTTATAACCGGGGTAACAGGGCAGGATGGCGCCTACCTGAGTGAATTTCTCTTAAATAAAGGATACATTGTTCATGGCCTAAAAAGAAGAGCCTCTTTATTTAATACAGACAGGGTGGACCATCTTTATCAGGATCCACATGTAGAAAACAGGAACTTTATCCTGCATTACGGGGATATGACAGATAGCACCAATCTCATCAGGCTAATTCAGGAAATTCAGCCAGATGAAATTTATAACTTGGCAGCCATGAGCCATGTTCAGGTGTCTTTTGAAACTCCGGAGTACACGGGTAATGCAGACGGGCTAGGAACACTTCGTATCCTTGATGCAGTGAGACTATTGGGAATGGAAAAGAAAACCAGGATTTACCAGGCTTCCACCTCAGAATTGTACGGTAAGGTTCAGGAAGTCCCCCAGTCTGAAACTACTCCTTTTTATCCGCGCAGCCCTTATGCGGTAGCCAAAATGTATGGATACTGGATAACTGTAAATTACCGGGAAGCTTATAAAATGTTTGCCTGTAACGGGATACTTTTTAATCATGAATCTCCTTTAAGAGGAGAAACTTTTGTAACCCGTAAGATCACTCGTGCAGCGGCCAGAATTGCACTTGGACTGCAGGAGAAATTGTATCTGGGAAATCTTGATGCCCAAAGGGACTGGGGTCATGCAAGAGATTATGTGCGTATGATGTGGATGATCCTGCAGGCAGATCATGCTGAAGATTGGGTAATTGCAACAGGTAAAACCACTCCTGTTAGAGAATTTGTACAAATGGCTTTTGCTGAAGTGGGAATAGAACTTGAATTTTCTGGAAAAGGAATTGAAGAAAAGGCTTTCGTTAAATCCTGCTCCAATCCAGATTTTCAGATTGAGGAAGGGAAAGAGGTTTTAGCGGTAGACCCAAAATATTTCCGGCCTACTGAAGTTGATCTTTTAATAGGGGATGCCTCCAAAGCCAGAACAAAACTAGGATGGGTTCCAGAGTACGATCTACAGTCGTTGGTTCATGAAATGATGGAATGCGACGTAAAATTGATGAAAAAGGATAAGCATCTGCAAACCGGGGGTTATGAAACCTTCAATTACTATGAATAAGTTTTTCATATGCTTTTGGTGAATAGTAAAACCCGCGGATTACTATTCTATATAAAAAGATTTACAGCGAACGGTTAAGTATGCCATGGTGGCAATTTTGAAATCACTAGGTCTGCTAATAACCTAATGTTAAGACGCCTAAATATGCAAAAGTCTGTATTTATAATACCCATTTCGATTTTTATCCACCTGATGATAATCAATGGGTGCCTGTTTTTGTTTATTCCAGAAATATATTTAAATGTAAATAATATTTTTTACTATAACTTCTCATGGCTTATTATAACGTATAGTCTTAATTTTTATCCTACTGGAAGGAAAGAACGTTTTATGACTAATTTTCCAAAATTGCTTCAACTTTTTGTAGTATATGGATTAGCTTATTTTGCATTGTTAGGGGTCGTGCAACAGGAACAATATTCTTTTAATCATCATATTTCTGTGTACGTGATTATCATTTTATTGCTTTTTCTTTATCGCCTGATGTTTTATTGGATGCGCAGCAGGTACAGGCTCGAAGGCGGTAATTTTAGAAATGTAATGGTAGTGGGAAGGGATAAAAACCTCAAAAAAATCAGGAAGGTATTTGATGAACCAGATTTAGGCTACCGGTACTTGGGATATTTTGATAATATCCCTTCCACAAGCCCTACTTATTTAGGAACAATAGAGAATTGCTTTAAGTATGCGGTAAGTAATCAAGTAGATGAAATCTATTGTATGGTATCTAAACTTACCCATGATGAATTGAAAAACCTGATCACTTTTGCAGACAATAACTTAAAAAAGCTGAAAATTATTCCTGATAATAAAGAAATTTTTACAAGGGCAATGTCCATTGAACTATATGATAATGTTCCCGTCCTTAATATGAGAAGAACCCCTATAGAAGGACAATACGCACGTATTGTAAAAAGAACATTTGATCTGGTTTTCTCTTCTTTGGTAATTCTATTTCTTCTGTCCTGGATAACCCCTATCTTATATATCCTCATTAAGCTGGAATCTCCAGGTCCTCTTTACTTTAAACAAGAGCGAAACGGGGTAAATTGTAAAGTCTTTTGCTGTCATAAATTTAGGTCTATGACAGTAAGTTCTGATGCACATACTACTATGGCCACAAAAAATGATGCGAGGGTAACTAAAATTGGGAAGTTTTTACGCAAAACCAGTTTAGATGAACTACCTCAGTTTATAGATGTTTTTCTCGGACATATGAGTGTGGTAGGTCCAAGGCCGCATATGCAAAGGCATACCACAGAATATGGTTCTTCGGTAGATAAATATCTGGTTAGACATTTTGCTAAGCCGGGAATAACAGGTTTGGCTCAAATAAAAGGCTATCGTGGAGAAATTATTCAAAAAACAGATATTATTAATCGCGTACGCCTGGATATTTTTTATCTGGAAAAATGGTCGCTGCTTTTGGATTTAAGTATAATTTATCAAACGATCCTGAATGCAGTTAAAGGAGAGGAAAAAGCATATTGAATTATAATGATGCCTTTTCCTAGTAAGCTAATAAATAGAACAACCAACAATAACAATAACTATAAATAGAACTCAATTCTTATATGAATTCAAAAAGCCTGTTTTTCCTGATTTTACCTTTTATTTTTTCCTGTTCGGGATCCAGAAATCTTACTTATTTCAGCGATTTTTCAGACAAGGAAGTGGTCACAGTTGAAGATGTTCCCAATGTTATAAAGGAGCCCGTTATACAGCCTAATGATATTTTAAATATAAAAGTAACTAGCTTAAATCCTGAAGCAAATATTCCATTCAACAGAAACTCCTCAGGGAATAGTGAGGATGCATCAACCTCTGTTAATGATGGTTATCTTGTAGATAGTAATGGATATATTGATTTTCCTGTAGTTGGGGGTATTGAAGTCGCAGGTCTTACAAAATCGGCAGTTAAAGATAAACTCACTAATCTTCTTTCAAAGTATCTGGGAGATCCTATTATATCTGTAAGATACGCTAATTACCGCATTACAGTAATTGGAGAAGTCAACCACCCTTCTACTTTTATTATTCCTTCAGAAAGAATAAGCATTATAGAAGCCCTTGGAATGGCTGGAGATCTAACGGTATATGGAAAGAGGGATAATGTTTTAATAATTAAAGAATCACAAGGCGTCCGCCAGGCGGTAAGGCTCAATTTAAATACAAAAGAAGTTCTTAACTCTCCATATTATTATTTAGGTCCCAATGATGTAGTATATGTTGAACCTATTAAATCCAAAAAGGAGCAGGCTAGCTTAACCAGGAGCAATATTTCTCTAATCTTATCCCTTATCTCAGTAGGTTCGTTAATTCTGCTTAATTTAAATTAATATTATATAAATCGAATTGGTATGGTAGGAAAATCTGAAGGAAAAGATATCCAATCAGTTATTTCAAACTATTTGAAGTATTGGTACCTATTTTTAATAGGACTTTTTATATGCATTGGATTAGCATTTTGGTACCTGCGGTATAAGGCGGTGCCTGAATATAGAATTAGCAGTACCATTCTTTTAAAAGATAAAGATAAAGGAGAGGGAGCATCAGGGGGTGGAGAGTCTTTTGGAGATCTAGGACTAATTAAACCCTCCAGGAATATAGAAGATGAAATTGGCATTTTGCGTTCTGCAGGACTAATGGAGAAGGTGATCAGGCAAATGGACCTGCAGGTAAGATATTATGTAGAGGGGAAATTTGATGGTGTTGAAGTCTATTCTGGCAATCTTCCTATAAGCATAAGTGCGGCTGACTCTTCTTACCTGGAACCTCAAACTTTCCTAAGCGTAAGGATAAAAGATGATAACAGTTTTGTACTAGCCAAATTAAATGATGGACAGCCGGAAACCTTTATGGCCTATAAATTTGGAGAAATTATACAAAAACCATACGGTGTTTTTACTGTTAACCGCAATGAAGAAGTCCCTCTTTCTTCATTTAAAGAAAATATTTATGTGACTTTTAATAGCGTGGAAGGCCTTGCTGACTACTATAGCGGTAACCTTACTGTAGAACCGGTTAATGACAATGGAAGCCTTCTATCTTTAAGTTTAACCGATCCCTTTCCCGAAAGAGGAAAACGTATTATGGAGAATTTGATTAAAGCTTACACAGAAAAGTCAATTTTTTACCATAATCAGCTAGCCCATAATACTATCAATATGATAGATGAGCGTCTTGCAATGCTTACTGAAGAACTTAGCAGTGTAGAGAAAAATGTAGAAGATTATAAACAGCGAAATGAACTTACTAATGTAAGCTCTGATGCTGAACTTTATTTGCAGCGGGCAAGCCAGTCAAATCAGCAACTGGCAGATTATCAAACCCAGTTGGACGTTTTAAATTCTATCGAATCATATCTGGGACAACAGGGCGAGAATGCCCCCACAGTCCCCAGTACACTTAATATTGAAGATCCAACGCTTGTAAACCTAATTTCAAGATTAAATGAGCTCCAGTTAAGAAGAAGAAGTTTAATACGTACTACCCCAAAAGACAATCCACTTGTGGTGGAGATAGATCAGCAAATTAAAGATTTAAGAGCGAGCACATTAGAAAATCTTAGTAATATTAAAGATGGCTTAATCATCGCGCAAAGAAATTTAAGACAAAATTCGCAGCAATATGAATCACAGGTAAGAAAAGTGCCGGCTGCAGAGAGACAGCTTTTAGCTATTAACAGGGAACAGGGGACCAAACAGGAGCTTTACCTTTACCTTTTGCAAAAACGGGAGGAAGAAGCTTTGTCTCTGGCTGCCCCTATTTCAAACACCAGGATAGTAGATGCTCCAAGAGCAGGTGGGTATCCCGTAAGCCCTAATACAACTTCAGTATATCTTGGAGCAATTATTCTAGGTCTTTTCCTTCCATTCTCCATAGTTTATGTCAAGGAAAAAATAAATAACAAAGTACAGGAGCGTGAAGAGATAGAAGAGTACACCCACGTGCCGGTACTGGGGGAAATTGCCTATAATCAGGAGAAAGAGACCCTGGTTGCAAAGGAAAAGAATAATACTCCGGTAGCGGAGCTATTTAGGCTTATCAGGTTTAACCTTAAGTTTATTTCTGCCGGGAAAAAGAATAAAACCATTTTGATTACCTCCGGAAAGCAGGGTGAAGGAAAAACTTTTTTTAGTATAAACCTTGGAAGTAGCCTTGCCAGCTCCGGCAAAAAAGTGGTAGTCTTAAGTTTTGACCTTAGAGCACCAAAGCTAATGAAAGATATAGGCCTTTCTGATGATTTTGGAATAACTGATTTTCTTGTGGATGATGAGCTGCAAATAGAAAATTTGCTCATTTCTTCTCCAGAAATTGAAGGCTTGTATTTCATAGGCTCGGGAGCTATTCCTCCTAACGCCGGGGAATTGATGTTAAGCCCTAAGATAGAATATCTATTAAAGGAACTGGAACAAAGATTTGATTATGTGCTTATAGACTCCGCTCCAATTGGTAAAGTAGCAGATGCGTATGCTCTCGCTCCTTATGTAGATTCGAGTATTTATGTCATCAGACATAATTATACCAGGAAATCTGAACTTAAGATTATTGAAGATATATATCAAAAAAATAAACTCAATCGCCCTATGATTGTTCTTAATGGCATAAAATCTAAGGAAGCCTATGCTTATGGCTATGGGCATGCCCCCAATAAAGTATTAAATGCTGAACGCCGGGCAGCCATCCAGAACTAATTTTAAAGATTAAATTTTAAATAGATTTAATAATATCAACAAAAGATTGCGAGTTACAATAGAGCAAATCAGTCCATACTTTACCAAATCGGCACTTAAACCTATAGGGCAGGTTTTAGGTTCCCAAATGATAGGAAAAGCACTGGGGTTTGCAATAAGTATATTGCTGGTGCGTGAGCTGTCTAAAGCAGATTATGCTATTTATACCGTGTTACTTACTATACAGGGAATGCTTATACCCCTTTCCAATTCAGCAATATTCATCGGTTTTAAAAAGATTGGAGGAGAAATTTGGAGTGATACTTCAAAAATTTCGAGTCTTATTAGAACCGCCAAACATATTGCTCCCATAATTATTGGTATAGCTTTTCTATTGGTGGGCGGATATGCCGCATATATTTTATTTGAGCAAGAGGTAGAGATAAGCAGAATTATATGGTTTCTACTGTGCCTTCTCTTAATTGTAATACCAGAAGTTCAAACCGCCTTTCTTCGAACAGCCATGTTACTGCAAAAAGAAGTGTCTATTGTGCAAATCTCTGAACTTGTAGGTCATGTAGTTAGATTTATTGGTATTGCGGGAATTTTACTTTTTCTTAATCTGGATTACGTAATAGCAGTAATTTTCCTTATAACCAGTATAAGTGCCTGGTCTTCTTATATCTATGTTAAAAGAAAAGGTAAAGATTTAGGATTAGCGGAAGTCTCAGAGATCAATCCTGATTATAAGAAGACGCTTATTTATTACATCAGGTTAAATTGGCATAACTCGGCTTTTTTTGCTTTTAAAGGGCAAATTTCAATCTTCCTGTTAGGTGTTTTTGGTACAACAGATTCCCTTGCAGAGATAGGTGCACTGGCGCGGTTTTCATTGATCTTTACCATTATATCTGCTCTTTTTCACAATATCTACGCTCCCATGTTTGCGCGTAATAATAACTTAGAGAGGCTAAAAAAAATGTTTGTAGGCGCAATTATGGCTTCTTTAATTATATGCGGTATAGTGCTTTTGGCTGTTGCCTTTTTCCCTGAATTTTTCTTATGGATTTTGGGTGAAGGGTACCAGAATTTAGATTATGAACTTTTATTAATGATAATAGGGGGTTCAATAGGATTTATAATAGGAATTGTGCATAATGTAAATCTTAACAAAGGGTGGATTAAGTTTACTCCATTATTAGAAATACCAACGGATATTGGAGGGATTTTATTAGGAATATTTCTTTTCGATATTACTACCTTAACCGGTGTTTTATACATGGGTATCCTTTCAGGCTCAATAACCCTGCTATTATATTTATCCAATAGCATTGCAGGGCTTCAAAAAGTCTAAGAATGTTTAAAATATCAGGATTTTTTCTTATGAAAATAACGGTTTGTATCCCTACTTATAACCGGCCAGACCTTTTAAAAGAAGCGATGGATTCCTGTTTAAGTCAAACATTTTTACCCTTCGAAATTTTAATAGGCGATGATTCCACAAATAATGAAACAAGAGAACTGGTGGAAACTTATAAAGATGCTTCAGCAATTGATATAGGTTACTTTAAGAATGAACCTCCATTGGGACAGGCTGCAAACGTTAATGGATTGTTTAAAAACGCCAGTGGAGAAAAAATCGTTTTATTGCATGATGATGATCTATTGATGGAAACAGCCCTGGAGAAGATGATGAAATGTTTCCAGTCTGATAATACTATACAGGCAGTTTACGGTAAGCAATATATAATTGATGAAAGGGGAGTTGTTAACAAGAAGCATTCAGAGGAGTTGAATACTTACTATTTTAGAACTGCCTATTATAGTACAAATAAACTTTCCCCTTTGGAAGCCGGGATGGTTCAACAATTCCCTAATGACTGTTATATGGTGGACAGAACTGTAATTGAGAAAATAAACTACCGTAGTAAAACCGAAATTGGGCATGCAGGGGACTTCGATTTTGGTTTTAGATTAGGGGTTAGCGGAATTAACCTACACTTTATTAACGCCTATACTGCGAAGTACAGGATTACTGAATCCTCTATTGCCCGCAATAGGACAGATTCAGGATACCAGGCTTTTAGAATTATACAACAAGCCGGTATAACTGCCAATAGTAAAAAAACAGACCCTGTTAATCTTATTTTGAAACGAAAAGCTCCTGTTGCTATCCTGCAGGCTGTGGAAAAAGGAAAAAGAAGGGAAGCCTTAAATATATATTTTAGCAAGTGGCACAGGAATAAGATCCTTACTCTGGGGGGCATTAGACGGTTAATTAATATTATATCATAAATGAGACTTCTCTTTATATGCCCCGGGATGGAGCCCGGAAAAGATGGAGTAGGCGATTATGTTTCGCGACTGGCTGTTAATCTTTCTAAAGAAGGGTTTACCATAAATGTCATAGCTTTAAATGATCCGTTTGTTTCTGAAATAACAAAAGAAGAGCGAAAAAGCCACAACACTGGATATTGGGTAGTACGCATTCCTTCCTTTTTTTCCAGCAGGGAAAAGATAAAAATAGTGGAGGAGTGGATAAATTCCCTGGCACCGGAATGGGTAAGTTTGCAATATGTAGGTTTTGGGTTCAATAAATATGGTTTACCCCTGGAAATGTTGCGCCTCAAAAAAAGCTTGGCCAGTAGTAATCTCCATATCATGTTCCATGAGCTGTGGTGCGGGACAGCCAGAGAATCCAAAATAAAAGAGAAGATTCTAGGAAACTTCCAAAAGCTTTTAATCAGTAAAATGTATGCCAGCTTAAATCCCCGGCAGGTATTCACTAACACTCAAACCTCTTTAAATAATCTGCGGAAGATAGGGGTTCGATCCAGATTAATACCGGTTTTTAGCAATATTCCTACAGAAGAAAAGGCTTCAGATGAACAATGGCATCAAATTTTAGAAAGTAAAGGCCTTCATTCTATTACCGCTAATAAGGAAGATTGGCTCATCCTGGGATTTTTTGGTACCGTTTATCATTACATGAGCATTAAAAACTTAATCCATTCGGCAGCAAAAGCTGCGGTAGGTTTAGGGAAGAAAATAGGCATTCTCTCTATTGGCCATGGCAGGGGGCAGGAAATTGGAAAAATGGCGAAGGATGCCCATGCTTCCCACTTTCAAACCGGTGCCTTAGATTCTTCCCAGGTAAACCGATGTATGAATTTAGTAGATTTAGGAGTAGTAACTACAAGAATAGACGGCCTGGATAAAAGTGGCTCTGCTATCGCGTGGCTGGAAAGAGGAATCCCTGTGATAATTTCTTCTGAAGATACCATGTACAAACAGGAAATGGAAGCAAAAGGAGTTTTCCAGGTATTTGGAGCTGAGGATATTTATAAAAGCCTTAATGCCCGTGGAAACTTTGAAAAGAAAAATAGGTTTGAAGAAGCGCAGCAGGCTTATATGGGCCTTGCCAGAGAGCTACAGCCAATAAATTGAAAAATACATTTTTAATTATATGACCCAACCAAAAACCATACTTATTACAGGAGCTTCAGGATTCCTGGGGACCTGGTTATCACGAATGGCAGCCAAAGCTGGCCATAGGATGTTTGGTATAGATTTAAGAGCTCCCCTACAACCACAAATATGGGCAGGTTTTGCGACTACTTCACTGGACACTGTAGATTTAGATGCTTTATTGGAGAACAACAAAATAGATGCCGTATGCCATTTAGCAGGTGGGGCATCGGTTGCTGCTTCTGTAAAAGATCCTTTTGGCGATTTTTCCAGTTTATTGCCGGGAACTGCAAGGCTTGCCTCTTTTTTAAAAAAGTCACAGCCACAGGCAAGGCTTTTTCTTTTTTCAAGCGCAGCCGTGTATGGCAATCCGGAAACCTTGCCAATTACTGAAGAAACTTCAATAATGCCAATTTCTCCCTATGGCATCCATAAAGCAACGGCAGAATCACTGCTAACCCAATATGCACGGGTTTTTAATTTAGGTATTACCATTTTCAGAATATTTTCAGTTTATGGACCTGAGCTTAGAAAACAACTTATTTGGGATGTGAGTCAAAGGGCTCTCCTGGCTGAAGAAGAAGGCAAAGCTGAAATTACCCTTTTTGGTACAGGCAAAGAAAGCAGGGATTTTATGTATGTTAAAGATGTTTGCCAGGCAGTTCTTAAAGTGATCTCTAAATCCAATCCGGAAGGAGTGGAAGTGTATAATCTTGCGTCGGGGGTGGAAAGCAGCATTAATGAAGTAGCAAAACTCCTAATAAAAAACCTGGGCGTGGAGGTGCAAATTAAATTTGACGGAGTGGTTCCTAAAGGAGATCCGGCTAATTGGAAGGCAGATATTTCAAAATTAAGAAGTCTTGGTTTTACACCGGAATACAATTTAGATAAGGGGCTGCAGCAGGTGGCAACATGGGCCAAATCCATATATTAATTATACCTGAAGTAATAAAGTTTTAATATTCCAATTCTATTATGATTACAATTACCACTTTAGCTTGTCACAGAGATATAGAAATGGCCTTAATGTCATTAAAATCCTTTATCCATAATTACAGGGATAACTATAGAATTCATGTATATGAAGATGGTTCTCTTACCCAGGAGGATAAAGAGAAATTGCGTGATATACCTGGAATTAAGGTTAAAGATAAAAAAGAAGTGGATGCCCTGGCTGATGAAGCTTTAAAGTCCCATCCTTTTTGTAAGAAATGGCGGGGACAGAATGCTTTTACAGTTAAACTCTTTGATATGGCTGTAGTGGAAGATGACGATTATGTCTATTTTGATTCTGATGTTTTTTTTATAAAACCCTTTGTAGGACTGGAAAGAAGCAAATATGGAAGTGAAGACCTTGTACTTATGAGTGATAGGTTTGATTATTATTCCATTAATTTCTTTGAAAGGTTTATACATCCAAGAATAAAATTTCCGGATAAAATAAATGCGGGATTTTATTTTCTGCGGAACGGTGCTATAGATTTTGACCTTTTTGAATGGCTATTCAGCAAAGAAGAATATTTTCCTAAAGACAAGGAACCCTGGAGGGTTTCGCTGGCAGACCAGACGGCATGGGCTTTATTGGGAGCAAATTGCAATGGGAAAATATGGAGAAAAGAGCAGGCAATTATTCCCGCATCCATGAATGAAATTAAACCGGATACCATTGCTATACATCTTATAAAAAGGCTGGAAGGGTTTGAAGAAATTTATTCCCGCGTAAGCGATTTAATTTACCAGAAACACACCAAAATAGTCACCCTGGAAACCCAAGACCTTAAATTTAGCAATCCGGTCTCTGCAGCCTTTGAAAAATTAAAATTCCGGTTAACTGAAAATAAGTAAATTCAGGAGAAGGTTTTTGGCATCATCCAGGTATAAACGTTTTAAAATTTAAAGATGAAAATAATAGTAATGGGCAACAATGCGCTCATGGGAGGACTTATAGTTCACTATATTGTATTGTGCAGGTATCTAAGAAGAGCCGGCCACGAGCTTCTCCTTATCAATGTAAATAATAGCGGCGCATGTATTTTTGAAGATAATGAAGTCCCGGAAATTTCTGTGCCTTATATTACAGATTCACTTTCAAAGAAACTGGGGAAGTATTTTAAATTAAGAAAGGCCTGTAAAAAAGCAAAATCGTTCAATCCAGACGTTTTTATAGCAACAGGTTACGGCCATGGGTACTCTATGGTTGCCGCTTCACTACCTGCTTCAACCTTTAAATTTTTTGAAGAGGTGCATTTTGAAGCACATAATATTCCGTTAAAGCTTAAAATGGTTAAGCTTTTTGACGCGATTGCACCACAAACTGAAGGAATGATTGAAGTTTTTAAAAAGAATGTTTCTTCTGAAAAACCTGTGGCATGGCTACCCTGTTTCTCTAAAGAATACAAGTCAAATAATTTTGAAGCTATTCCTCAAGCTCAAAGAACTATCCGCTTAACTTACTTTGGAAGACTGGAATGGAACAAGGGAATTAGGCAATTTGTTCAGGCCTGCGCTAAATTCTTCAGGGAGGAAGACTTACTTCTTGATATCTACGGTAAGGGTTCTGAAGCAGAGGCTATAAAACAAACTATTAAAACGGAAGGCCTTGAAGAAAAGGTGTTCATGAAAGGTTTTTATGAAGATGAAGAATTTGCAGATATTATAAGTGCATCTCATGGAGTAGTGATCCCTTCTGTAGATACAGAAGGCTTACCATTAATTGTAATAGAAGCCATGCGGTATGGCCGCCCGATTTTATGTACTACCATAGGGGCTATGCCCGAAGTGGCAGAAATTAATAAAAACGGAATGATAGTATCTGAGAAGGAACCTGAAATGTTGGTAGAGAATTTAAAACTTTTTATTGATCGTATAAAAGCTGAATTATTTTCAGCAGAAGAAATTCACCGGGTGTATAGAAACCATTTTAGTAACGATGCGTTCTGGGAAATATGGAAAGAAATGCTTAAAAACCCTGAAGCCTATTTTACTGCCCGGCCCATCCGGAAGACAGAAGAAGTAATGTACTAAAACAATAGATATATTGCCATATATGAAAGTGATTATTTCCCACCCCACCAGTAACCAATTTAACCGGGCATTATTAAAAGGATTAATGAATGCCGGAATGTTATATGAATTTCATACAGCAATAGCTACTTTTCCAGGTAATTTCCTGGACAAAATGAGCACATTACGCCCTCTTTCAGATTTAAAAAGAAGAGGTTTTGAACCTGAATTAAGTGGCTTTACTTATACCAGCCCATGGAAAGAAGCAGGACGTATGGCTGCACAAAAGCTGAGGATGGATAGGTTAACCAAACATGAAGAGGGGGTGTTTTGTGTAGATGCGGTATACAAAAATCAAGACCGTAAAGTAGCTTCCAGGATAAAACCTGCAAAAAATAAAGGAGCTAACGCTGTGTATGGTTACGAGGACGGTGCATGGTTTTCTTTTATAGAAGCAGAAAAAAATGGTATTTCTCGTTTTTATGATTTACCAATAGGATATTGGCGTACTGCAAAAAAAATGCTGAAGGCAGAAGAGGAGCGCTGGCCGGGATGGTCTTCCACCCTAACAGGGATGAAAGATTCTGAAGCTAAACTACAACGGAAAGATGAGGAATTAAAAATGGCCGACCGTATATTTGTTGCCAGTACCTTTACCGCAAGGAGCCTGGCAGATTTTCCGGGGCAGTTGGCCCCTGTAGAAATTATCCCTTATGGATTTCCTCCAGCTCTGGAGAAAAGAAGATATAATGATCTTAAAACCAATAGGAAGCTGAAGCTGCTTTTTGTGGGGGGGCTATCGCAACGAAAAGGAATTGCCGATGTTTTTGCGGCCGTTGAAGGGCTGGAAGCTTATGTTTCCTTAACGGTGGTGGGTCACAAAGCATCTAACAATTGCAAGCCCCTGGATATGGCATTATCAAAACATACATGGATTCCCACACTACCTCATGCAGAAGTTCTTAAATTAATGCGGGAGCATGATGTACTTCTTTTCCCCTCTCTTTTTGAGGGTTTTGGGATGGTAATTACAGAGGCTATGTCTCAGGGAACTCCTGTGATAACAACAGATCGCACAGCAGGCCCAGATCTTATCACTCATAATGAAAATGGATGGCTTGTTAAAGCAGCTTCTACTGAAGCGTTACGAAATGAAATAGAAGGACTTATTGCAAATCCAGAACAAATTTCAAGAGTAGGGAAAGCAGCGGTAGAAAAGGCAAGGTTACGCCCATGGCAGGTTTATGGAGAAGAATTGGCAGAAGCAATTAGGAATCATAAGGAGTAACCTGCATGGAAGAAATGATTTATACATCCAGTAATGCTACAGTTAGGGGGGAAGCACAGCAGGAGGAGACCAACACCATGAATGAGGGTACCCATAAAAGCCTTGCAGCCAATGTTGAGAGATATAAATATCTTAAAGCCGGAATATGGTGTTATTTTCTTCTGTTAATTTTTGAAGGAGCATTGAGAAAATGGGGCATACCTGCGTTATCAGCTCCATTATTGGTAGTTAGGGATCCTATAGCAATTTGGATATTATTTTTAGCCTGGAAAAAAGATATCGTGCCTTTTAACATCTATTCTGCAGGAATGGTGGCCCTTGCAATAATTGGGATTTCAACTACACTTATATTTGGACATGGTAATTTGTTTGTAAGTCTTTTTGGAGCACGTATTCTAATTCTGCATTTTCCACTGATGTTTGTAATAGGCAGTATTTTTAATAAAGATGATGTCATTAAAATAGGGAAAGTTCTTTTGTGGCTTTCCATACCGCTGGTAATATTAACGGCTTTACAATTCTATAGCCCGCAATCAGCATGGGTAAACAGGGGGATAGGAGGGGATACAGAAGGTTCTGGCTTTAGTGGCGCTATGGGGTTTTTCCGGCCCTCTGGAACCTTTTCTTTTACTACCGGAAACTCTATGTTCTTTAGCCTGGTTGCCTGCTTTGTTCTTTACTTCTGGGTTAACAGACACAATATTAATAAGCTTTTATTGTTTGCTTCCACTATGGCTGTACTGGCTTCTATTCCCTTATCTATTAGCAGGAGCTTGTTTTTCTCCATTGTAGTTGCAGTTATTTTTACCGGGATAGCCATCTCTCAGAAGCCTCAGTATTTTTCAAGAATGTTAATTGCTGGAATTTGCATGCTCGTATTGCTGGCCATGCTAAGCCAAACTTCCTTTTTTCAAACTGCTATGGAAGCTTTTATCGCCCGTTTTGAAGATGCCAGTAGTATTGAAGGCGGAGTTGCGAGTTCACTCATAGAAAGATATTTTGGGGGGATGATATCTGCAGTGATAAATAGTAATGACCTGCCCTTTTTTGGATATGGCCTTGGAATGGGAACCAATGCAGGAAGTGCACTATTAACGGGGGAGCGTTCCTTTTTAATAGCTGAAGGAGAATGGGCGCGTCTCATAGGCGAAATGGGATTCGTTTTAGGCATCTTAGTGATCCTCTTAAGGCTGGCATTTTGTTTTGAAATTAGCCTTAGAAGTTATAACAGCTTAAAATATGACAATTTGCTACCATGGATTTTGCTGAGTTTTGCCCTAATAACCATTCCGCAGGGGCAATGGGCACAACCCACTGCACTTGGATTTAGTACCTTAATAGGAGGATTGGTCCTGGGCGCTTTAAACATTAAGGAAAAGGAAGAAGGATTAGAAGAGCAAACCTTTTGGGAAAGGCCGGGTAGTAATGGAAAAGGAATTACATGAAAATCGTTTTTTTTGCTCATCCCACATTTCTTAACCACCAAAGTATGCCCCGTTTTGCCAAAATGTTGGCAGAGGGTATGAAAGCCAGGCATCATGAGGTTGAAATATGGTCCCCTAAGGAATATTTTCACAAATTCCCATTAAAAGAAAACCTTAAAAAATGGATGGGCTATATCGATCAATATTTAATTTTTCCTGTACAGGTTCGCAGGAAAAAAAAGGCATTACCACGGGAAACCTTATTTGTCTTCACAGATCATGCGTTAGGGCCATGGGTTAAACTTGTTGCAGATAAACCCCACGTGGTACATTGCCACGATTTTCTGGCGCAACGTTCCGCATTAAATGAAATTGAGGAAAACAAAACCTCCTGGACAGGGAAGCAATACCAGGCACTTATTAGAAATGGTTATTCCACAGGGAAAAACTTTATTTCAGTTTCAGAGAAAACAAAGCAGGACCTGAGTAAATTCATTAAAGTTAATCCTGCAAGATCAGAAGTGGTTTATAATGGATTAAATCAGCAATTTTTACCTCATGATGCAGATAATGCCCGTAAATTACTGAGTAAAGAAATAAATTTACAAATAGGGGATGGGTATATCTTACACGTAGGCGGGAACCAATGGTACAAGAACAGGATTGGAGTAATAGAAATTTATAATGCTTGGCGAAAAACTTCCGGGGCCGCTTTGCCATTGCTCCTGGTTGGGCAGGCACCGTTATCAGCTCTTGAAAAAGTCTTTGAAGCTTCTCCCTTTAAAAGTGATATCCATTTCATTAAAAATGCTTCTGATAATATAGTGAAGCTTGCCTATTGTGGAGCGAGAGCATTCCTTTTTCCTTCTCTCGCAGAAGGTTTTGGATGGCCAATTGCTGAAGCAATGGCATCTGGATGCCCTGTTATAACCACCCATGAGGCTCCTATGACTGAAGTGGCAGGCAAGGCCGCATATTATATAAGCAAGCGCCCAACAGAAGGAGAACAGGTTGAAAAATGGGCCTTTAAGTCAGCAGCGGTATTACAGCAGTTACTAACTTTGCAGCCAGAAGAAAGAAAAAAGATGATTAAAAAGGGCATTGATAATGCCAAACGCTTCGACAAAAATCTCGCATTAGATAATATTGAGCAAATTTATATTGAAATTCTTCATAGCTATAAAAATTCATGAAAATTCTGCACGTTATAGAAGGAATGGATCCTCAGCTTGGTGGCGTATGCAAAGCAGTACGTACCATTGTAAAAGGACTATCCGAAGAAGAATTTCAAAATGAGGTTTTATGCCTTGATGATCCTGAAGCAGCATTTTTAAAAGAAGATAATTTTGCAGTCTATGCACTCGGGCCTGCCAAATCTCCCTGGAGCTATAGCAAAAAACTGGTGCCATGGCTGCAGAAAAACCTGGAGGATTATGATTTTGTGATCATCCATGGTTTGTGGTTATACAATTCTTTCGCCACTTATAAAGCTTTAAAAAATCTTAAGGAGCAAAAAAAAGTGGGAATAAAGGAACAAAAATGCCCTCGGCTTTACATCATGCCTCATGGCATGCTTGATCCTTATTTTCAGAAAGCCAGCTCCAGGAAAATAAAGGCAGCCCGAAATACTTTATACTGGAAATTTATTGAATCTAAAGTCATCAATGCAGCAGATGGAATTTTATTTACCTGTGAGGAGGAGCGACGGTTGGCCCATGAACCTTTTCACCCCTATAAACCAACAAAAGAAATTGTAGTAGGGTTGGGGACTGAAGCGCCTCCCGCTTATGAATTGTCCATGACGCGTGCATTTGGTAAAAAATGTAACCTGGAAGGAAAACCTTACATTCTCTTCCTGAGTAGGATTCACGAAAAGAAGGGAGTAAAAAACCTTATTAATGCCTATGAATATCTTATAAAGAAAAATAAGGAAGAATTACCCGCTCTGGTAATTGCAGGGCCGGGTAAGGAATCTTTATACGGTAGGGAAGTACAAGAAATGGTAGAAAATAATAAAGATTTAAGGGAGATGGTATTTTTTCCAGGAATGTTGACTGCCATGGATAAATGGGGTGCTTTTTATGGCTGTGAGGCGTTTATTTTACCCAGCGAACAGGAGAATTTTGGTATTGCAATAATAGAAGCGCTCGCCTGTGCAAAAGCTGTACTTATATCAAACCAGGTAAACATCTGGAGGGAAATTGAGGAGGCTTCTGCAGGGTTGGTAGCTCCAGCCTCCCTCTCCGGCACTATAAAATTATTGGAAAACTGGTGCGGCATGCCGGATAACCAAAAAAAAGAAAAAAGTTTGAATGCGGCCAATTGCTATAAGAAGCAATACGCCATGGATTCTTTTGTAAACCAATGGAAAGAAAGCTTTCTTCTTAAAGAAGCGCCTTCCTCAATAACGTTTTAAACCTTTCTGAAACAAAATTTAATCCCCTCCTGAAGCTGCTTTGAATACTACTAATATGAATAGGGAAAACCCTTTAATTACATTGTACGGTTCTAATTATATAGATAATGAGTGGACCATCCCCTGCATGAAAAGCTGGGGTAATATTCAGAATATCTCTTCTTCACAATTCTATGTATTGCCAGATAGTGCTTTGAGCAACAGGGAAGAAGCTGTTTTTTCTTCAATGAATTTTCAGGTGCTAAATTCCAATTCTGTTGTTGAAGATTTTCTTACCGATTATCCCGCATTAAAAGAAATTAGATCTAAGGATAGTACCTGGAGAAAAATTATTGACTCGGCTATCTTGTTTCCTAAGGTAGAGAAAATCACTATTATAGATACAGATGTATACATTAAAGACAGGGTGCTGCTTCCAATGAAAGGTTTCGATATTGCCTACATGAGGGAAGATGTGCCTGCATATAGAGGGAAGTGGAATATGGCATGGAATGAGAAGATGGTGCCCGCCCTTAACGCAGGGCTTATAACGGTAAATCCAGAAATAATCGATTTTAGATATCTGGAAAAAATTGTTTCAAAATATTTAACAACCTGTAAAAGTTACTGGTGGTCTGAGCAATCTGGCTGGTCATGCCTTGCGGGTAAAAGTAAGAAAAGGGTCCTTTTCAATGGTAAGCAGGTAAAAGTTACCTCCGGTATGCGTAAAAGATCTGTATTGGAGGTACAGCGAAACGGGTATAAATATTTTGGTAAAAAAGGAATGATAGATTCATTCGAAGAATTTCGCCATTTGTTAAAAGGAGGTTCCATTTTTCATTTTGCAGGACCAGGAAAATACATGTTTAAAAATAGTTTTTCAGAGTTTAAAAACAATGTGCAATCAGAGCTTATACAAATAACTATTGAAGAAGAAGATACACTTAGTTTTAGGGACAAATTTTTCATTTCAATGAGGCTGTATCTTAAAGAAAAATTTTAATTGATTATGGAAAAGGCGGTTTTAAATTTTTCAGCAAATACTAACGAAGATACTTTTACTGGGCCATCCTTCAGTTTTCAGAATAGATTGAAACGGCTAATATGGAACCTTGCCTGCTTCTTCCTGTTCCGGTTTACCCCAAATCCTTTTCATGCATGGAGGGCATTTTTACTACGTTTATTTGGTGCAAAATTGGGTAAACGTGTACATGTTTATCCCGGGGTGAAAATCTGGGCTCCCTGGAACCTGGAGCTTGGGGATGAGTGTGGAATAGCAAATGGGGTAACCTTATATTCTCAGGGGAAAATTGTTATAGGAAAGCGCGCCGTAATTTCCCAGGGAGCGCACCTGGTAGCAGGCACACATGATTATACAAAACCTGGTTTCCCCTTGTATACCAGGCCCATAAATGTTGGTGCACATGCATGGATTGCTGCTGAAGCCTTTGTGCATCCCGGCGTTAAAATAGGGGAGGGTAGTGTAATAGGCGCGCGTGCCGTGGTTTCTCGAGATATGCCAACATGGATGGTTTGTGCAGGCCATCCCTGCGTTCCGGTGAAAGAAAGAAAACTGGAAGGAATAAATTTATAAGTGCAGGAAATGATTTCAATAGTAGTCCTTACCAAGAATGAAGAAAAAGATTTACCCAGGTGCCTTAATTCTGTAAGCTGGTGCAATGATGTTCATGTTCTTGACTCCGGGAGTACAGATGGGACGGTAGAGATTGCCATACAATACGGTGCAAAAGTTAGCAGGAACGCTTTTAAGAGTTTTGGAGAACAGAGAAATTACGCCCTGGATAACCTGGAGCTTCAAACCTGGATACTTTTTTTAGATGCAGATGAAGTAGTACCTAAAAAGTTTAAGGCAGAATTAATGAAGGCAATTCGGGATGCAGATGAAAATGTTGCCGGATACTACTGTTGCTGGAAAATGATGCTTTATGGAAAATGGCTGAAGCGTTGCGATAATTTTCCTAAATGGCAGTTTAGGCTTATGCGTAAAGGGAAAGCCAGGTTTACCGATTTTGGACATGGGCAAAAAGAGGATAAAGTACAGGGTGAAATTCAATATTTAAAAGAGCCATACCTGCACTACGGATTCTCAAAAGGATGGTTTTACTGGATGGAGCGACATAATAAATATTCTACGCAGGAAGCCGTTGCACGGTCTGGGAAGCGCCCTCCTTTTAAAAAGATATTTACCAAAGATGCCAGTGTAAGAAATCCGGCATTAAAATCCTGGTTGAGCAGGATACCTGGTTGGCCTTTCTTGAGATTTTTCCAGGCTTATTTTCTAAACCTTGGTTTTACTGAAGGAACTCCCGGGTTTATTTATTGTATTAACATGGCATATTATGAATTTCTTATTCAAATTAAGATGAAAGAACTTCATAAGGAGAAGCCAAAAGCTGAAGATTCAAAGGCTGTTTCTGCAAATATGACATTTGAAAACTCCTAACTCTACTATAGAAGTGGTAAAATTATCGCATCTGCACTTATGAAAATTAAAGAAAAAGAAAAGTCTGTACTAAATGATTTTGCTAAAGCTACAGTAAAACATTATTATGACCTGGATGGAACTTTATCCTCTTTAAACAGCACATTTGATTTTGTACATGGTTTCCTTCGGTATAAAAAGAAATATGGCCGACTGTTTTTAGGACGCGCTATTGCCATTTTTCTTATTTACACAAAAAATTATCATCCCATAAAATCAAGAAGACTACTTATTAAGATTTATTTTAAAGGTCAGAAAAAAGCCGACCTGGAAAATTACTTTAACAAGGTCTATCACCCAATATTCATGGAATCCCTTACTTCTCTTGGGCAGTTCTTAATAAAAGATAAAAGCTCTGCAGATGTATTGCTAACGGGATGCACAGAGGTTCCGGCACAGCAAATAGCAGCATTATTTGGTTTTAAAAAAGTTATTTGTACAGAATTTCTTTTTAAAAAAGGAAGCATAAGCGGTATCAAAACTGATACTTACGGCAATTTTAAAGTGCAATTTATTAAAGAAGAAAAGGAGAAAATGATCTACTATACAGATGATTTAGCGTCAGAAGGAGAGCTTATTCCTTATATGGATAAGATTGTGGAAGTATAAATTTTAAAAATCCCCTACATCATTCCCAAAACATGTTTCTTTAATTAAAGTGGCTAATCTGTTAGACTAACCATTATATAATTAATTATGAAATTAGAACTAAAAGTTCCATTGCTTTATACCTTAGAAAGGTATAAAAGAAGACATGATAGTAATTGGCGAACCAGTGTGGTGGCATATTTTTCTTCAATGTTACGAGATTATATTTGGATTCCTATTTATGCTCTTGTTGTACTGGAAGGCCTTGATCTTTTTAATATTTCTGGATTTATATTCCATTTGCTCGTTTTCTCAGTAGCCTATGAAGTAGGATATATTTACACAGATAATATTTCTATTAAAAAGGAAAATAAAAAAATATGCAAGATAATATATAAAAATCCTGTGCCAGAAAGGCATGTGTATTTTGCCATATTTATGAGGATTATAATTGTTTATGGCATACTTTCTTTTGTAGATTCCTGGGTAAATGTGGAAATTGTTTGGTTGTACACCTCCATGTTTCTTATTTATTTTGTTTATGGAAATCTTAAGGAGAGATTCCGGGTTCCTTTATTTATGATCCTTCGTTTTCTAAAAGGGTTTATTCCATCTGCTTTTTTAATACTTGCTATGGACCATGTTCCTTTTATGTTGGTTACACTCTTACTGCTGTCTACAGCATGCTTCTTTAGTATTGAATATGCCAGTAGAAAAATGGATTTCTGGTATATTAATATCCAGCTTATGAAATACGTCTGGATTCGATATCTGATTATTTTTCTATTTTTAGCTCCCTATATTATTTTTGATCAAATTCCTTTAAGGGATTTCAGTTTAGTGTTTACAATTTATGTAGGAACACATTTAACAATGATTCTTTTATCTTTATTAAGAAATTTTGTGGGGAAGCAAATAAGCCTTCAGGATATAGAACAAATATTTTCAGCAAATTCTTCTGTTATAAATGAAAGTGATGAATAAGCAAAAAGAGGGAACTGCTCCCGGTTTTTCCAATTTCTGAAGTTCCCTAAGCGTATTATTATCTATGATTACACTTACAATACAAAACGCGGTCTGAAATAACAGTTTTTCAGACCGCGTTTTGTATTAGAAATGACTTGCTTTATAGCTATTCCATCTCTACTTTTACCTGCTGCTCCTGGATGCTTTCAATATTTGAGATTTTCCAGCGGTTTACACCTCCATGGGCATTTTCATCTGCATGATATAAATAATAGACTTCTCCAATTTTTACAACATTGGCAGAAAGAGCATTACCGGCAGAACCATAAGGTGTGCTTTCATTAGCAACATCGGTACCTTTAACTCCAAATAACTTAAGCATCAAGCCGTCGTCCCTGTAGATATACCACATATTAACAGTAGAGTTTTTCCATAGTTCGCCATGGTAACCGGCAAATATAAGATCATCTATTACTATAGCCGGACCACCGGGATAATGTACACCATTCCCTATATCATACCTTCCATCTGTGGGGAAGGGGCCTGAGTAGTCTTCAGGTGTACTGGGCATGGCTTTCCACAACCACTCATTTGTTCCTGGTTTAAGACCACCCAGGTGATAGCCCGTAGTTCCAAGGCCGGGATGATGGTTTTCATAAGAAACCAATACCCCGTTCTTAGAGAGGTCTGGGATAGGAGGCGTATTCTGAAAAATTCCATAACGGTGATATGGCTGAAGTTTATCCTGGTTTTTTAATTGTGCGATTGTTCTTAAACTTCCCCATTGCGGATTTTTATTAGCATCAAATCCTGTAAGTGGCGCTTCTGCCCAGGTAACTGTACGGGCATTTTCCTCGCCAGATAGGGTATATTTTCTCATGGAACCATCAGCCTTTAAAAACCAATCCAGTACCCATGGGTTACCGCCCTTAGGGAATTTAATGCCCGTATTTCTTAATCCGTAGTCAGGATCCAGTTCAAAAATCACAAAGGGATCATCGGCCTTGGAAGGATTTATTTGGGCGTATGTTCTGCCGTTAGATAAGGTATAAACAAACCTAAGCTTATAGTACCAATTTTCAAACCCTTCAGTATGATATCTCCAATTTCTCACTGTTTTCCAGGAGCCATTATTGCCTCCAAGTTCTTTACTATAATCTACTTTAAATTCCATATAATCAGCAAAAACTCTTGTAGGATCATTAGGGTCTACGGTAGCTGAACGTACCTCACCCTGATATTCAATCTTATTAAGGAGTTTATCTGCACCACTAAAATGCATAACCCGCATATTGTAGGTATCTCCCACCCAGTAGCTGCCATCTGTCTCATAAGTGATGAAGGTTTTTGCACCCCGAAGAAATTTCCCGTCGTCCCGGCGATCAGAAAAGTAAAACTTATCATCCAGAACGGTGGGATTACCGGCATAGCCGCCATTTTGCCCGAAGGAATTTAAAAAAGAACCATCTGTGGTTGAAAATCTTTTTACGGTTTGCGTCATCCCATCTACTATGGCAATGAGGTTTCCTGAATGATCTGCACCCATAGCATGAACCTTGTTGGTGCCTTCAATTTTAATACCCGTGGCACTAAGATTGCCATCGCTGTGTATTTTGAATTTCTCTACTATATTGCCATTATGCTGTAACCAAATATCACCCGTGCCATTTGCTTCAATAGCGGTTAATGCAGGTTTATTTATAGGTATTTTCCTTATCAGGCTTCCAGTATTTTTTTGATATACTCTTATTTCATTAAGATTGAGATACGAAACAAAAAGAAAATCTCCATCACGTTGTACGGCCATCCCTGAAATAAATTTATCATATTCTACTTCATCAGTCATTACCCCAATGGCAGAAGTGTAGGTGTCTCCTCCCGCAGCCGTGGTATAAGCACTGCCATTGCTAAAGGTATGAAAGGAGTCATCTTCCGGGTTAATGCCAAATATAAAACTCACCTTATCCCTTCCCCAGTCGTCATACCCCCCGTAATAAACGGTTTTTCCATCGGTAGTGGAATATTCTGTTTCCTGGCCATTCCCAAAGACACCTTCTTTAAGTATTCTTATGGGTATTCGAACATTAGGATTGTTTAAATTTATTTTCCACTGTGCCGCTTTTCCTTCATTAAAACCGGCAGCTAAATATGCATAACCATCTACAATGGACATGCTTCGCAGCTGCTCATAAGAAGTTTGCACCCCTTCTCCAGTAAGATATGGGGAATTATTGCCTATTGGTCCTTCCCACTCGGCAATAAGGTTATTAGTGAGGAGTTTAATGTAATAACTACCGGAATTTACTGTGTTTCCCGCATCATCTTTATTATCCCAGTTGAGCGGATAGGTACCTGCCTGTTGAAATTTATTATTCCATAATGTCCTAACCAGAGTTCCATCTTCTGCATACACCCCCGCCGAGGTGGTAGTTGCCCTGTTAAGAACATACGAGTTTTTTTCAAGAGCATTTAGGGATTGTGGCAGGTAATTGCAAATTCCGGGAACATCATTGTTTCTGGAAGGGTCATCATTTCCTGAGGCCAATGTTGCCCCCAACACCCCATTGCCTGTAATACCAGAAAGATCTACAACCTCTTTTCCTGTAGCATTGAAGTCATAATAGGCAACCAATCCATCAGCATGTGGATTTATTTCCTGTTTAAAGTTATTAGCTATATCTTCAAAGGTTCTTGCCTTGTTCCAGATCCTTAATTCATCCAGGCATCCTCCAAAAAAACCAGCATTGCCTCGACCTAAAGCCTTGATTGGAAAATTTCCAGACCAGTTAGTAGTAGTGATTTTATCTTCTGCACCATTTATATATAGTCTAATGGACCTGCCTTTTCTAATAAAAGCAAAATGATTCCACTCTCCGGGGTTTACAGTTGTATTGGCATAAATTACTCTTCCTGCAGAGCCCTCATTGGGTACATAAATTCTTACCTTTTTCCAGTCAAAATTTATATCTGGACCTTTACCAACTTGCCCTAGTACTGCATCATCATTAGTTATTTCTCCTTCAAGTTTTGCCCAAAATTCTATAGTAAAATCTCCGGAAAGCATGATGTCGGGAATATCTATCCAGTCATTTACACCATCAAACTGAACACCTCCAGTATTTACATCACAATTATTAATAGCACCTTGTGGCGGATTTAATGCGTAATGAAAATTTTGAGCAAAAGCTGCGCTACAGAAACAGACGGAGATTAGTAAACAAATTATATTTCTCATTACAATACAATATAAGAATTTGTACCTGTTTTTCTTAATATTCCTCCTGTATAAGCCTCATTATTACCAATACTGGCGTTTCCTGCCGAGGTGCCATTTAGAGTCACTCCGGAATCTGCCTTTATGCTAAGTATGGTACCATGAACTTCAAGATTAATAGTTTGTCCCACCTTCATTTCATTAAAGTTAGAGCTAATGGTTAAGGTAGAAGATGCAGTACAGGCAATGGTATTGCTAATATCGCCTGAAGATATATTTCTTGAAGAGGAAATGTTAACAACAACTGGTTTTTTTATATACACATTACTAATATTCTCCAATAGTGCTTGTTTTATGCTATCTACCTGCGCCCGGGTATAAACTTCAGGAGCATCTGTTAAACTGGAATACTTCCCGTCAAAATCATCTGTGACGTCCATGTCCCAGGACTGAAAAGAAACTGTGTTCCCATCAGAAATGCTCAATTGATCTTCATTAAGAGTCAAAAATTGGTTTGTACTACTTGAACCACTATTATCAGCAATAAGATTATCAATTTCAGATTTTGTGTAGACTTGGGGAGCACCTATAAGACTAGCGTATTTTCCATCAAAATCATCGGTAGCATCGGTGTCCCAGTTATCAAAGGTGATCTTATTTCCTCCTGAAATGGAAAGCTCGTTATCGGAAAGATCTAAAGACTGCACCGTGCCGCTTCCTCCCGCGTTTACCATCAGGCTATCCACCTCTTCGGAAGTATACAAATTCGGCATGTTCAGAAGGTCATTATAATTTCCGCTGAAAAGCTCAGGTTTATTCTGAAGGTCGTCATAATTTCCCGAGAAATCATCGGTAGCATCGGTATCCCAGTTAGCAAAAGTTATTTTATTTCCTCCTGAAATGGAAAGCTCGTTATCGGAAAGATCTAAAGACTGCACCGTACCGCTTCCTCCCGCATTTACCATCAGGCTATCCACTTCTTCTGAAGTATACAGATTCGGAATATTCAGGAGGTCATTAAAATCTCCCGAGAAATCATCAGTAGCATCGGTATCCCAGTTATCAAAAGTTATTTTGTTTCCTCCTGAAATGGAAAGCTGGTTATCGGAAAGATCTAAAGATTGTACCGTACCGCTTCCTCCCGCATTTACCATCAGGCTATCCACTTCTTCTGAAGTATACAGATTTGGCAGATTCAGAAGGTCATTAAAATTTCCGCTGAAAAGCTCAGGTTTATTCTGAAGGTCGTCATAATTTCCGGAGAAATCATCGGTAGCATCGGTATCCCAGTTATCAAAAGTTATTTTGTTTCCTCCAGAGATGGAAAGCTGGTTATCGGAAAGATCTAAAGATTGTACCGTACCGCTTCCTCCCGCATTTACCATCAGGCTGTCCACTTCTTCGGAAGTATACAGATTTGGCAGATTCAGAAGGTCATTAAAATTTCCGCTGAAAAGCTCAGGTTTATTCTGAAGGTCGTCATAGTTTCCCGAGAAATCATCGGTAGCATCGGTGTCCCAGTTTTCAAAAGTTATTTTATTTCCTCCTGAAATGGAAAGCTCGTTATCGGAAAGATCTAAAGACTGCACCGTGCCGTTTCCTCCCGCGTTTACCATCAGGCTATCTACCTCTTCGGAAGTATACAAATTCGGCATGTTCAGAAGGTCATTAAAATTTCCGCTGAAAAGCTCAGGTTTATTCTGAAGGTCGTCATAGTTTCCCGAGAAATCATCAGTAGCATCGGTATCCCAGTTTTCAAAAGTTATTTTGTTTCCTCCTGAAATGGAAAGCTGGTTATCGGAAAGATCTAAAGACTGCACCGTACCGCTTCCTCCCGCATTTACCATCAGGCTATCCACTTCTTCGGAAGTATACAGATTTGGCAGATTCAGAAGGTCATTAAAATCTCCCGAGAAATCATCGGTAGCATCGGTATCCCAGTTATCAAAAGTTATTTTGTTTCCTCCTGAAATGGAAAGCTGGTTATCGGAAAGATCTAAAGATTGTACCGTGCCGCTTCCTCCCGCATTTACCATCAGGCTATCCACTTCTTCTGAGGTATACAGATTTGGCATATTCAGGAGGTCATTAAAATTTCCCGAGAAATCATCAGTAGCATCGGTATCCCAGTTATCAAAAGTTATTTTGTTTCCTCCTGAAATGGAAAGTTCGTTATCGGAAAGATCTAAAGACTGCACCGTACCGCTTCCTCCCGCGTTTACCATCAGGCTGTCCACCTCTTCGGAAGTATACAGATTTGGCAGATTCAGAAGGTCATTAAAATCTCCCGAGAAATCATCGGTAGCATCGGTATCCCAGTTTTCAAAAGTTATTTTGTTTCCTCCTGAAATAGATAGTTCGTTATCGGAAAGATCTAAAGACTGCACCGTACCGCTTCCTCCCGCATTTACCATCAGGCTATCCACTTCTTCTGAAGTATACAGATTCGGAATATTCAGGAGGTCATTAAAATCTCCCGAGAAATCATCAGTAGCATCGGTATCCCAGTTATCAAAAGTTATTTTGTTTCCTCCTGAAATAGATAGTTCATTATCGGAAAGATCTAAAGACTGCACCGTGCCGCTTCCTCCCGCGTTTACCATCAGGCTGTCCACCTCTTCAGAAGTATACAGATTTGGCAGATTTAGAAGGTCATTAAAATTTCCGCTGAAAAGCTCAGGTTTATTCTGAAGGTCGTCATAATCTCCCGAGAAATCATCGGTTGCATCGGTATCCCAGTTATCAAAAGTTATTTTATTTCCTCCAGAGATGGAAAGCTCGTTATCGGAAAGATCTAAAGACTGTACCGTGCCGCTTCCT